>JBKCOM010000227.1:0-5140 GCA_046309775.1 Flavobacteriales bacterium | reverse complement strand
TTATTTGACTAAAGATCGGCTGTCCGGAAAAAAGTGCATTTTTGCCCATGGTATTTGTGTTTGTCGTAAAGCAAAAATACCAAACAAAAAAGCGAGCTGAATCGTCAGCTCGCTTTTATTTTTCCCGGACACTAGTGATTCGGAATTCAGAATTTGGAATTTGGAACGCGTCACTGCTTGACGATTCTGCTGGCCTTTCGAGTTCCATGCTCGGTCAAGGTGTGCAGAATATAAACTCCTGTGGGAAGAACTTCTAGGTTTAATTGGCAGCTACTTGATAGAATGGGTTTTTCAAATACTACTCTGCTTGACAGATCTGTAATTACAATAGTTTTAAGAACTTCGGAAGATTCTAATTGAATAAGATCATTAAAGGGGTTGGGAGAAACACTAAGATTCTCCGATTCATTTTCCATTACGTTAAGGTAATCACAACAGCTTTGAAACGAAGAAGGATACACTTCATACGCCAATTCCCCATCCTCAAAGTAACAATTCAAACCTATGCCAGCATCCATTACGAGAAGAGGAAAAGAGAGCCATAAACCTGTCGTTGCATTTCCAATTCCTTCTATCCACTCCATATAATATTCTGTATCGAATGGCCCCAAATAGGTCAAAGTCCATTTTCTGCGCTCTGTTCCATTACTGAGTGTTATCATTTCAATGCTCTCCACGACAAATTCATGCTCCCCATCTGGGGTTATTGCATTATTACTTTCGTCGAGCCGAATAATATCACCCACCTCCAATAAGAAATCTAACACAAGACGCTCATTACTCATTGCGCTTTCACGTAGATAGTACTTACCATTTTCCTCTCGTACGTAAAAGTCGACGAATGTGGAGATCGTTTGCTCGCATGGTGAAGAATCAACAACGCGATAATAGGTTGTATCGTTTATAGTTTCTGTGCCATCTATTGATATTCCTATGTGAACTGTTGAATATCCAATCTCTGGACCTTCGTAAATAGCATAGCCACCGAGCCATTCAGCATTAGGATTAATGGGAATTACTTCTTGAGAAGCAGCAATCAAGCAGGATAACATTGCCAGAGTTAGTAAAAGGAATTTCATGTTATAATAGTTTTACTTCTCAAATCTAATGATTCTTCACTAATAATGAGCAATGGCAATTGCAAATTGACAGTAAAAAAAGCGCCCCAATCGGAGCGCTTTTAATTATCTATAACTTTATTCTATTTTCTCAAAGAAAATTCTAAATTCTAAATTCTAAATTCTGAATTCTGAATTCTGAATTCCGAATTTTGAATTCCGAATTTCTTAGTGCGCGTGCTCGCCGGGCTTGAGGGGGACAACCTGTGGAACGAAGTCTTCTTCGTGCTCAGGATTGCTGTAATCATAAGCCCAACGGTGTACTTCTGGAATTGCTCCAGGCCAGTTGCCGTGGATGTGTTCTACCGGTGTGGTCCACTCCAAGGTGTTAGAACCCCATGGGTTTTGTGTAGCTACTTGTCCGTAATAAATGCTGTGGAAGAAGTTGAACAAGAACAGGATCTGCGCAGCACCACCGATGATGGCGAATGTAGAGATCAATGGGTTCAAGTCCATTACCCAATCCAAGAATTCAAATTCTGAATAGCTGTAGTAACGACGTGGAGCTCCGGCCATTCCCACAAAGTGCATTGGGAAGAATACACCGTATCCGCAAATCAATGTCAACCAGAAGTGAGCATAGCCCAATTTGGTATTCATCATGCGTCCAAACATCTTTGGGAACCAGTGGTAAATACCTGCCAACATTCCGAAGATTGCAGACATACCCATTACGATGTGGAAGTGAGCTACTACGAAGTAGGTATCGTGCACGTTTACGTCGAGCGCTGAGTCAGCGAGGATGATACCTGTAAGACCACCTGTCACGAACGTAGATACAAGACCTATTGAGAACAACATCGCAGGCGTGAAGCGGATATTACCTTGCCACAAAGTGGTGAGGTAGTTAAATGCTTTTACCGCAGATGGGATCGCAATCAAGAGTGTAGTGAACACGAATACCGAACCGATGAATGGATTCATTCCAGTCACGTACATGTGGTGACCCCATACGATGAATGAAAGGAAACCAATCGCGAGGATTGAACCCACCATTGCCTTATAACCAAAGATCGGCTTGCGCGCGTTAGTTGCGATCACTTCAGATGAAATACCCAAAGCTGGCAACAATACGATGTAAACCTCTGGGTGACCCAAGAACCAGAACAAGTGCTGGTAAAGAATTGGTGAACCACCTGTAACGTCGAGTGCTTGACCCTCGATGAAGATATCAGAAAGGTAGAACGCAGTACCGAAACCACGGTCCATCAAAAGCAATACTACTGCAGATACAAGCACTGGGAAAGACAATACACCGAGGATAGCTGTAACGAGCAACGCCCACATGGTAAGTGGAAGACGTGTCATCTTCATTCCTTTTGTGCGGAGGTTAACGATAGTAACGATGTAGTTCAAACCACCGAGAAGTGAAGAAGCTACGAACAATACCATTGAAATCAACCACAAAGTCATACCTGTACCAGAACCTGGCATCGCCTGAGGAAGGGCAGATAGCGGAGGATAAACCGTCCAACCACCTGATGCTGCGCCACCTTCAACGAACAATGATGCCACCATGATGATAGAAGACGCGAGGAAGAACCAGAATGACAACATGTTCAAGAAACCTGATGCCATATCGCGAGCTCCGATCTGCAATGGAATAAGTAGGTTGGCGAATGTACCTGACAAACCTCCCGTTAGTACGAAGAATACCATGATGGTACCGTGAATGGTAACCATTGCCAGATAGGCGTTACCGTTCAATACTCCGTTTGGCGCCCACTTGTCACCAAGGAAGAAATTCAAAATACCGAAGCTTTCACCTGGCCATCCGAGTTGGAGGCGGAAAAAGATCGACAACATCACAGCAATGATTCCCATGAAAATCGCAGTAATCAAAAACTGCTTCGAAATCATTTTGTGATCTTGAGAGAAGATGTACTTAGAAACAAAACTCTCCTCATGGTGCGCATGACCGTGGCCGTGTGCGTGTTCTGCGTGTGCTCCCATTTCTTTGTCCTCTGATTAAATTTTAATTTATTTCTTTTGTGCGATGTTTTTTACAACTATTGCTGGAATTCCAGTAACAGCTGTGGTATCTGTAGTAGAGGATGATGATTCTTCTTGTGTTTCGTCTTGCTTGAATTTCTTTTGTTTTTCAACCCACGCAAGGTAATCTTTCTCATCTTCAACAATCACGTTAATTTTCATGTTGTAGTGAGAAACTCCGCACACCTTGTTACAAAGAAGGATGTAGTTGAACTCGTCGTTGCCGAGTTTTTCTCTCATCTCTGCTGTAGTGATGGTTGGCTTCATTTTAAATCTTGTAGGAATACCAGGTACAGTGTTCATCTGTGCTCTGAAGTGAGGCATGTAAGCACTGTGGATCACGTCTTGTGAACGGAAGATGAATTCAACTTCTTTGCCTACTGGGATGTGAAGCTCAGTATTCACGATTCTGTCGTCGTTTGCGGCTGCCCATTCGCTAATACCAGTCTTTGGATTTTTTGTTTCATCGATATCGAGGATACGCTGCTTAAGACGAACGAGACGATAGAGCTTTTCATTTTGGCTTTCAATGTATGAGTCTGGCCAAACTGGAAGTTTCTCGTTTGCTTCGATTTCTGCTTTCAATTTTTCAATGTCCGTATCAATTGCTTCCACTCGAGCTGCGACATTTTCACCATTAATAAGACCTAGTGGATTTGCTGCTGGATCGATCAAGTTGTAGGTTGAAGAACCGAAGGTCTTGTCGTCGCCTGGGTAACGCACAATCCAACCGAATTGCTTAGAATATACTTCCACTTGAATGGCATCTGCTGAAGCCGGGCCTGTCATGTGATTCCAAGTGATCAAACCATAAACAATGATGAATGCCATGGTAACACCAGGGATCAATGTCCAAATCATCTCCAGACGATTGTCGTGAGCGAAGAAGCGAGCCTTTCTGTCCTTTCTGTAATAATATTTGTAAGAGAAGAAGAACAATAACGCGTTCACGACGAAGAATACAATCGTGATCATCCAGATGTTGATTTTCATCAAATTGTCTACTTCCACGCCGTGCTCAGAAGCAGCTTCTGGCAAATAGTCTCCGTAGCGTGCATACAACCAAATCACACCTCCAAAGAAGATGAACATCCAAACGAGCATCAAGTTTGCCTGAAGCTTGTTGTCCGCCGGAGAAATGTCTTCCTCGCGGGTTTTACGCATGCCTCTTGTCAATTCATAAACTTTGGTCAATTGAGCAATCGCAATGATTCCCAAAACGCCGACCAACAGTATTAAAAGTTTCATGTCTGTATCTTTTTTTCTCTGTTCTTATTCAAACTAACTTAGATGCTGTGGTGTTCACTTTCCTGTAAGAAAGGATGCTTAGCAGGAGTGATACGAGCCTTACTCAATGTATTCAAAATAGTGTATACAAATAATCCAAGGAAACCGAGGAACATTCCTATTTCAAACCAGCCAACGAAAGTAGTGTGATGTGCTTCGCCAAAGCCCCATTCCAAATGTCCATGTATGGTACCTGGAATTACTGCGATATAAAGATCTGCCCAGTGTCCTAAGAAGATAATTACACCAACACGTGTGAGGAATTTGAAATTTCTTTTCGCGTCGCGTGCGATAAGAACATAGAATGGGATAGCAAAGTTCACTGCAAATACACCCCACATTCCATACATATAATTATCGTAACGCGATTTGAAATATGTAATTTCTTCAGGAATATCTGAATACCAAATCAACATGTACTGACAGAACCACAAGTAGCTCCACAACATAGAGATAGCAAACATCCACTTTCCGAGGTCATGGACGTGTGAATTGTTCACGCTTGCCAAATAGCCTTTTCCTTTTAACCAAACTACTAATAAAGTAGAAACGATCATTGCTGAAACCCACATCCCGGCGAAGATGTACCAACCATACATGGTTGAGAACCAGTGAACGTCAATACTCATCAACCAGTCCCAAGCGAGCATAGAACTGAATACCGCAAACAAAACAAGGAATATGGCAGACTTTC
The DNA here is from genome assembly GCA_046309775.1 of Flavobacteriales bacterium. Classification (GTDB taxonomy): domain Bacteria; phylum Bacteroidota; class Bacteroidia; order Flavobacteriales_D; family Sanyastnellaceae; genus JAIXWP01. The sequence goes on along the minus strand of JBKCOM010000227.1, from coordinate 49 downwards.
GGAAGAAGCGGAAGTGAATTTCTGTTCCTCCTACTTCGTCTTCTTGAAG
>JBKCOM010000226.1:0-2528 GCA_046309775.1 Flavobacteriales bacterium | reverse complement strand
TTCGGAGCATTCTTCGACCAAGCGATTCTTTGATGTTTCGTATTGCCTTCATAGCAGGTGCCAAAAATAGGCACAAAGCAGTTACATTTGGCGGCACTAAATCATGCCCTCTATGAGCCAAAATACCAAAGGCCTTTCTCTCTTCGCGCTGACGATGATTGCCATCGGAAGTACTATTGGATCTGGGATTTTCAAGACTCCTACAGATATTGCCAAGGCAGTGCCCGATTCTACGGAAATGATTTTGTTGTGGGTAGCGGGCGGACTCATTTCCTTAATTGGAGCGTTGGTATTTGCAGAATTGGGCTCACGCTACTCGGGTGGAGGTGGTCTTTATACCTACTTGAATAAGACCATCGGTCCGATGCCGGCTTTCTTGTATGGCTGGAGTCTTTTCACTGTTGTTTCATCGGGCACGATTGCAGCGCTTATCATCGTTTTCGCTGATTATACCCAAAAGTTTATACCGTTTGCTGATGAGTACAAACCGCTCGTAGCGGCCACTTCGGTTGTTATTCTCACTTTATTTAATACGTTCGGAATTAAATCGAGCGAATGGTTTGCGAATATTTCTACTGTCTTAAAGATTGTGGGTATATACGGTATCCTCTTAGCGGCGTTGTTCCTAGGTACAAGAGACATTTTTGACACGGCCGGTGCTGTGGTGGTGGACGCGGCTGCTAACGGTGGTCCCAATTATGCCAAGGCTTTTGTGGGTGTTTTGTGGTCATACACCGGTTGGCACTACGCCAGCTTTGTGGCCGGCGACGCCAGCAATCCCAAGCGCAACATACCATTGGCAATGATCATTGGCACCACCGTGGTGACCTTGACCTATGTGCTTTGCAATATGGGTTATATGAAGGTATTGGACACTACTACGATTCAGAATAGCTCTACGCTTGCCTCAGATGCGATGGGTAAGATTATCCCGGGTAGTGAAAAGGCCGTGGCGGCGTTGATAGCGATTTCAGTTTTTGGTTGTGCGGGATTATATATTCTCGCCACGCCGCGCATCATTCGACAGATGAGTGTGGAGGGTATTTTTTTCAAGACATTTGCAAAAGATCACCCACGATTTGGAGTGCCATTGAATGCGATCATTCTTCAAAGTGTGATCAGTATAGTGCTTATATTTATTTGGAAAGGATTTGAGAATCTCTATACCTACGTGACGATCACGGAGTGGTTTTTCTTGTTGCTCACGTGCATTGGAATTTTTGTAGCGCGTAGCAGGGACAAAGAGAGTGTAGCGGGCTTTAAAACGCCTTTATATCCGATTTTGCCCATCATCTTTATACTCGTTGTCGGCTGGTTTATCTATATGAATGCCTTAAGCGACGATCCATCTGCGTATTTCGGGTTGTTGATTATTCCGGTCGGGGCGCTATTTTATTTGATATATAAAAAGATATCGAGGTAGCAGTTACAGCTTCACGATTCTCTTTCTGGAGATGATGCGATCGCTTGTGATTTGAATGAAGTAGATACCCGCTGGAAATTCGTTGATGTCAAGATTCTTCAATCCCGGTGTATTCCACATTTTGATGATCCTTCCTTCATTGTTGATGAGTTGAATGGAGGAATAGTCGAGATTGGTTTCGATTTTTATTTGATCTACAGAAGGATTTGGGTAAATGTGAAATTGCTCCTCATCCAATTCATTGATATTAATGGTACCAGTAGGGAATACGAAAACGGAACCAAACATGGTTAGGGCGTGATCTTCGAGGGTACATTCGAATGTATAAATACCGGAAACGGTAAATGTAAAGCTGAAGCTTTGTCCGGGTAGCAGATTGCCAGAAGCAAAAGGCTGTGGTCCTCCTGTACAAGTCACGTTGAAAGGCCCGCCCACCCAATTCCACACGATTTGGTCTCCTTCTAGGATGGTGAGGTTTTGAGGACTATAATAAGGAGGATTTGTAGTGCTTCCAGATTCGCCACCAACTTCAATGTTCCAAACGGTGGCTAGAGTAGGAGAGGCGATTGCAATAAAGAGGAGTACTAATAGGCGTTTCATTCGGGTGTTGTTATTGGTGCAAAAATACGGAAATGGCGAAAAAAGGTTCGAAAACCCCATGAATAGGGACTTTTTTTAACTACAAAACCCCATCCTTATTAACAACGCTAGTGTTTTATCAACAAAAAGTGCATTTTTCCGCGTCAACTCTTGCTTACGTGAAGTTTAGTCTTCTACATTTGGCGCTGTACAAGCAAAGGCTTGTTTGTTTAACCCTAAAAATCAATAAAAACAATGAACAAAGCAGAATTGATTGAAGCAATTGCTTCTAGCGCAAAGCTTTCTAAGGCTGATGCAAAGAAAGCTCTCGATGGTTTCATCGAATCAACTACAAAGGCTCTTAAGAAAGGAGACCGTGTAGCTCTAGTAGGTTTCGGTTCTTTCAGCGTTACTAAGCGTGCCGCTCGTAAAGGTCGTAACCCACAGACTGGTAAGGAAATCACTATCAAAGCTAAGAACGTAGTACGTTTCAAGGCTGGTGCTGAGCTTCAGACTAAAGTGAAGT
>JBKCOM010000225.1:0-5047 GCA_046309775.1 Flavobacteriales bacterium | reverse complement strand
GCTTGAGCCTTGCACGCTGAGTGGATGGCTATTTGGATATTGCGAAGGGTCTTGGTCTTTGTTTCGTTCGGATGGAACACCAATGCTCATTTTCAGAGTGGTGTATGACGCTTCTTTGATTTCAGATTCTATCACGAGGGGCTCGTTGAAGTCGTGCACGAGTATGTCTTTCATGACAGAAGAATCGCCATCAAAAGTATGTAGTTGGATATTGGCCATGTAGGTTTTCATGGTTTCTACTCTAAGGCGATACCCTAAATTGGTGGTGTAAACGGTGCCGATAGAAAATGGCTGGTCACCAAAAACGGGTGTAATCACCACTTTGGCCTTCGGCGCGACCGACGTTTCCTCTTCTTTATCATCTTTACAAGAAGCGAAGGAAAGGGTTATCAAACCTAGGAATAATATAGCGCGAAGTGGATTCATGGTCTCTTTTTTCTAATACAACTATCTGCTTATAAACCCTAAAGATAGGAAGAATACTAGAATGAAAGAATGGAAGAATGGAAGAATGGAAGATTGAGAGATTAAGAGATTGAGAGATTGAAGTATAGTGTCCTGAATTCCAATCTTCCGATCTTTCAATCTTCCGATCTTTCAATCTTCCAATCTTCCTATCTTCCAATCTTTCCATCTTCCCTTATTGTATTTAATTAACAAACTTCTCTTTTTTGCGGAGCATGGTATTGAATATTTTTGATTTTAAGGCTTGTGAGATTAAAATTTTATTAGCTGATTTTAATTGCAATATCGTTTCACTACCGCCTACGACTTCGCTTACTCCAAAGAAAAAGACTTCATGAACAGACCTCTATACGATCGCGCTTCTATGTTCATCTTCAGCGGAATCGCCGGCGCCCTCGCTTCAGAAGGATTTTCGGGGAAGTTGGTGAATAGTGCATCCACTGGCTACGATAGATCCGGATTAGACCTAGAAAAGAATTTAAGGTCTGCCGGCATCGGAGCTCTCTTTAATGGTTTTGGTGCTTATATGGGCGGTCGGAGTAAAGGGGGCATGGAGAAGTATTATAATAAACGATCTCAGAGGAATAAGTCGGCGCTTATATTAATGAAGTCATTTGCTGATGCGCTTTATTATTGGAATTAAAATAATAAAATATATGAGATATATTTTCATCATACTAGTAATCTGTCTTATTGGATGCAGTGTTACCGATGGGCCCGTTTGGTATGCGAAAACAAATAGAAAGGATAAGGTTATACAGACAGAATATTCTCGATTGGATACTTTACATTTACTGTACTATACAATGGGAGCTTGGTCCGAAAAAAGCACTTTTGGAAATCGAGTTGGAGACTCAATTTATTTTTCAAAAGATACGATTTGGAAAAATATAACCGAGGCAATGGATAAGTTAGAAATCCCTTTGAAATTTTCACAATCGCCTATTCAGTTTGAAATAACAAATTGGTATAATACAAATCGAGATGCAATACAGTTTAAAAACGAAATTCTCAAGGTAAGAAGAGAGGAACACCGCTCAAAGATAATATTAGTACCAGTAATCGGATATTATACATCTTGGAAAAATCAGATGGATGCAGGTCTAACGTTTGGTAGTGTTTCTCCATCAGACAAAATAGAGCATTGGGTTTTAAGGGATATTAGTCTTTTCGTTATTCATGAGGATAGTCTGAGATACTTCTGTGCAGCTCGGAAAAGCGACACCCTCACGCGCGACCCGTCGGAGCCGTATCGTTATCATTTTCCTCAAGAACTGTGGGATACGCTGGTGTACATGTCCACGCGGGATTATGTGGAGCGCATGAGGTGACGGAATAACAACATGTTTAAAAAATATTCATTCTCATTCTGATTGTCATTCTCATTCTATAGTAGTTCACGATCACGTGTGTTGGTTTAAAAATGAGAAACGCATGAAGAATGAGAAACGTTCTAAGAATGAGAAACAGAATGAAAATGAGAATGAATAGAAGAATGAGAAATGGAAAGAGATTGAATCTGTGATCTGCTGGCGTTGGAGCACTCTTCAATGGTTTTGGCGCTCATATGGGCGGTCGTAGTAAGGGAGGTATGGAAAAGTACTATAACAAACGCTCACAGCGTAACAAATCGGCCCTCATCTTAATGAAATCATTTGCAGACGCGCTTTATTATTGGAATTAAAAACTTGAGACCTATGAAGTATTTTATGATGCTGTTGATTGTAAGTCTATTGGGTTGCGGTGCTCATAAGGGCGTTGTCTGGTATGATACTATTAGCTCAAAAGATATGGTTCTGAATCCTCGATATTTATATCAAGACACTTTGTATTTGAAGTATTTCTCAATGGGAACATGGAATGAAAAAGTCGGCGTAAGAGGTACTTTAGGAAGTTCTATAGATTATGAGATTGATAGCGTTTGGCATCATATAATAGCGGCCTTAGAGAAGACTAATATCCCATTGAAAATTTCTGAAACACCAGAACACATTCAAATTGATGAATGGTATAAAATTAGGACAGACTCAAGCTTTTTTAGGAAAAAAATTTTGGAAGCGAGGCGTAAGGAAGACAATTCTGAAACTCTTATAATACCAATAATTCAGTATTATTCATCCTGGCAAAATGAGTTAAATGCTGGTCTTACATTTGGTAGTATTTCACCTTCTGATAGACTAGAGCATTTAGTATTGCAAACTGTCTATATATGTGTAATTCAAAATAATGACTTGAAGTATTTTAGTGCATCGGGAAGAAGCGACACTCTCACGCGCGAGCCGTCGGAGCCGTATCGTTATCATTTTCCTCAAGAACTGTGGGATACGCTGGTGTACATGTCCACGCGGGATTATGAGGAGAGAATGAAGTGACGGAATGATAGCATGTTAAAAAATATTCATTCTCATTCTGATTGTCATTCTCATTCTATATGAGCTCACGATCACGTGGGTTTGGTTTAAAAATGAGAAACTCATGAAGAATGAGAAACGTTCTAAGAATGAGAAACAGAATGAAAATGAGAATGAATAGAAGAATGAGAAACGGAAAGAGATTGAAACTGCGTTCTGCTGGCGTTGGAACACTTTTCAATGGATTTGGCGCCTATATGGGCGGTCGTAGTAAGGGAAGTATGGAAACATATTATAATGGTCGCTCTCAAAGGAATAAGTCAGCACTTATACTAATGAAATCATTTGCAGATGCGCTTTATTATTGGAAATAAAAGAATGACACTCATGAAATTTTTGACCTTTTTTATATTGATATTTATTCTTGGATGCGGTCCACATTTAGGTGAGGTTTGGTATTCTCAAATAAAGGATAAGGATAAATTTATTTCGAAAGATTATTCAGCAAATGATACTATTTATCTGAAATACTATGCAATGGGAACCTGGCTCGGACCAGCATCAATGAAGAGAAGGGCAAGCGAACAATTGGATTTTTCGAAAGATACGGTTTGGGGAAATATTGTCGCTGCCATGAATAGGACAAACCTACCTTTTAAGATTTCTGATAATCCCACCTATATTGAAATTCCAGATCTTTATTATCAAAGGATTGATTCGGCTTTTGTAAAAGAATACATCTTAAAAGTGAGAAGCAAGGAGGACACTGATAAAACTATTATTGTTCCGTTAATTCGTTACAGCTCGGTGTACATGAATGAGATAAATGCAGGTCTAACAGCCGGTAGCATATCTCCTTCTGGTAAATTAGAACACACAATATGGCATCTGGTCAGTCTTTGTGTTTTGAAGGATGATGAGTTAATGTATTTCTCTGCAGCAGGTAAGAGAGACACTCTCACGCGGAATCCATCGGAGCCGTATCGTTATCATTTTCCTCAAGAACTGTGGGATACGCTGGTGTATATGTCCACGCGGGATTACGTGGAGAGGATGAGGTAATAAGATAATAGGCTAGTAGGCTAGTAAGAAAGTAGGCTAGTAAGAGAGTAGGCTAGTAAGAAAGTAGGCTAGTAAGAGAGTAGGCTAGTAGGCTAGTAAGAGAGTGGGCTAATACGGTAATACGGTAATAGGGTAGTATGATAGTATGATAGTATGATCGTGGGGTGAATGTCTTATATTGGTCAAAAATCGATTTGAACCTTTTGCTATGGCGACACTTCTAAAAACTTTTCTTTGGTCTCTTTTTTTAGGGGTCATTTCCTTTAATTCATATGCTCAAACGTGCGATTGTAAAAAAGATGTGGATTTCTTAGTACAAGCTTACTTGAACGATTACGCGGGGATGAGCGATTTTAAAATGGCGCATCGCAACTATCAAAAAGACTTAGATAAAATTATAAAAAAGGCGAACAAAACCAGGTCGATCGAGAAGTGTCATGAAATCATCGGATCATTAATCGCATATCTAAACAATGGCCACGTGGTATATGGAGCGACTCAAGAGAATCCGCTGCATGCGCAATTAGAAAAATCAAGGTCAGATGTGTCACAAGAGCCAGAATTATTATTCATTGACTCCAGCACTGTTCTGATTACAATTAAATCTGCTGATTTGTACTACAAATCATACTTGGATAGTTTGATTGAAAGCAACTTTACGCGTCTGCAGAAAACAAATCACTTAATTATAGACGTGAGAGGCAACGGAGGGGGCGGCGATGCAATGTTTGATGCTTTGATTCCATTTCTCTATACATCCCCCATTTTAATTCACATGGCCCAATTGTGGACGTCGCCAAATAATGTAAAGATGTTCGAAGACCTGCTCTCCAATCCAGATATACCCTCTGAGGGAAAGGAAATGATTCGTCAAATAGTAGAGAAAGGGAAAAGCAATATCAATTCATTCATAGATATCAGTGACAATAAAGTTGATACCATTTATCTAGATAAGGTCGCGCAATATCCTCAGAAGGTAAGTGTGATCATTGATAAAGAATGTAAAAGCGCTACAGAGCAGTTTTTATTACTTGCCAAACAGAGCACTAAAGTACAGATATACGGAAAGGAAAATAGTGGCGGAGCCTTGGATTATTCCAATCTAAATTTTGTCGTCACCCCTTCAGGTTATTGGTACGCTTCCGTCCCCACCACCCGCACCAATCGCC
>JBKCOM010000224.1:0-9883 GCA_046309775.1 Flavobacteriales bacterium | reverse complement strand
AAGTGTTTTGCAGCGATAGACAAAGCTAAAGCCAACGCCGAGCGCAACCTCAAAAACGCGAAGGAGCTTTTTGAGAGTTATTTGCAGGGGGTTTTTGAGAATGGGAATTGGGAGAGGAAAACACTCAAGGAGCTAACAACTAAGATAGGCAGTGGATCTACTCCCCGCGGGGGCCAAGAAAACTATAAAACTGAAGGTGTTTCACTTGTCAGAAGTATGAATGTTCATGATTGGGAATTCCGAGAACGAAATCTTGCATTTATTGATGAGAGACAAGCAAAAGAATTAGATGGTGTTACGCTTCAGGAAGATGATGTTCTCTTAAACATAACAGGCGCATCCGTCGCTAGATCTTGCGTTTTTCCAAAAAAATATTTACCCGCCAGGGTTAATCAACATGTATCAATCATTCGTCCTAAAAAAGAAATACTAGATTCGAAATTTTTGAATCTACTTCTTACATCTAGACCCTACAAAGATCAGCTTTTATTCACAGGTGAACAAGGCGCAACAAGGCAAGCGATAACAAAAGCACAAATTGAATCTTTTAGAATCTCTATACCGACACTCAAACAACAACAAACCATCGTTCGCCAGTTGGATGCTTTGCGCGCTGAAACGCAGAAGTTGGAAGCGGTATATCAAAAGAAAATTACAGATTTAGAAGAATTAAAAAAGAGTATATTGCAGAAGGCGTTTTCGGGGGAGTTGGAAACGGAAAAAGAAATAGTGATATGAAAGTAAAATTAAGTCAGGCCGTTAAGATGTTCTTTGGTAACTCATCGCTTGAGATGGTTTACTTTGAAGCCATCGCGAATGCTTTAGATGCAAATGCGACCGAAATAGAAATCAAAATTTCAGCTAAAGCACTAAACCAACCTGAAACACTTCAAATTGAAATATCTGACAATGGAGAAGGTTTTACAGATGAACGCTACAAAAAGTTTTCAAAACTGTTTGATGTAGATGAAAGCACGCACAAGGGTTTAGGGCGTTTGGTCTACTTATGCTACTTTGAAGACGTGAAGGTTACGAGTCATTTTGAAAAAACAAAAATGAGAACCTTTGATTTTTCAGAAGGATTTGAAGAAGAAAAATTCAAACTTGAAGAAGTATCCGAACAATCGTCAGGTACAAGCTTCAGAATGTCAAGCTATGTTCTTCAAAAGATAGCTAAAGGTGATTACATCCACCCCAAGAAAATCAAACAAAGAATTTTAGAGGAATTTTATTCAAGATTGTTTCTTCTAAAAGAACAAGGTTATTCAGTCAAGATAAAAATTGAAAGCATAATTGAGAGCAAGAAAACAGAAGCTCAAATTGTCAATGCCGACATTCCCGAATTTAAAGTCATAGAATTTACCAGTTTAATTAATTTGATAGACAAATTTGATTTGTACTATTCGATAAATAAAGTTGAACCTCAGGATTCATCATTGATTGCTGCAATCTCTGTAGACAACAGAACAGTTAAGGTGGATTTAATTTCAAATGAAAATATGCCATTGGGTTATGAAATGGTATTCCTTCTTTATTCGGATTTTTTTGTTGGAAAAATTGATGCTACCAGACAAAATCTAACAATTTCACCGCAAGAACTAAAAGATGTTCAAACGCTTTTTAGAAAGCAAGTTGTTTCAATTATTGAGTCAGAAATACCACATATACAGAACCGAAACAAAGATGTAAAAGTAGGTTTAGTAGCTAGATATCCACATTTAAGTGGATATTTTGACGCTGAAAATATTGGCTATGTTTCGAGAAGTGAAATACTAAAGAAAGCACAAGATGAATTTTTCAAAGAGCAAAAAGAAATTTTAGATGCAACAACTTTAAATGATGAACAGTTTGAGAAATCAATAGAGCTATCGTCAAGAGCACTAACAGAGTATATTCTTTTCAGACAGTTGACTATAGAAAAACTCAAAAAATCTACAAATAATAACAGTGAATCAGAATTGCACAAACTTTTTGCTTCAATGCGTAAGGACGGTAGATTTGAAAAAAAGGACTTAATTGATGATGTATACAGGAATAATGCATGGTTGCTTGATGATAAATATATGACTTATGAAACTATCCTCAGTGATAGGGAAATGAGTGAGCTAATTCAAGTAATCACAGACCAAGAAGAAATTATTGACGACAACCGTCCAGATATTGCACTTATTTTCTCCAATAATCCTAATAATAAAAAACCCTTTGACGTGGTAATAGTCGAATTGAAGAAACGGGGTATATCACTTGAAGAAAATATGAAAGTTATAACCCAACTTGAAAAACGCGCAAGAAGACTAATGAAGCATTACAAAAATCAAATTCAACGAATTTGGTTTTATGGTATAATTGAATTTAACGATGATGTCGAAACGCAACTGGCTGGAGAATATACAGAACTATATTCATCAGGTAAAATGTATTATAGAGAAACGAATGTAGCTATATCCTTAAATCCAAAGGTAATCTTACCCATTGGGGTTTTTATTTGGGATCTCGATGCGGTAATTAGTGATGCCGATGCAAGAAATTCAGCTTTCTTGAATTTAATAAAGAGCAAATTTACTGAATAGGTAACCTGATTTTGAATAGTTCTAGCAGACATAGTATACAAGCTACAGAATGGAATAAGAATAGTGAAGTAGAGGATTTACGTGCATTTGAAGCAACTGCTTTAGAATAAATAATATAAATTAGACGACTAGCTTAGAAATTATTTCTGAACATGCCTAAAGAAGTAATCAAAATAATGGTATCCTCTACAGTGTATGGTTTTGAGAAAGACCTTCGGGTGCTATGTGCCACTATTGAAAGTTACAAATCTCAAGAATATGAATACAAGGTTCTCAACAGTCATATCGGGACCGTATATGTTGCCCCAGGCATTTCCAATACTGAAGCATGTTTGAGGGCTGTAGATGAGTGCGACTTCTTTTTAGGCATTATTTTGCCGAGGTATGGCTCAGGCATTACCCATCAAGAATTTACCAGAGCAATTGAACAAGATAAACCAAGAGGTTTTTTGAGTCATTACTCTGTTCGTTATGCAAGAGAGTTGTTAGCTCAATATATGTACACCAACAAAAAGGAACGTGTGCGAAATCCTGATTTTGAGTTTGAGAAAACGTCCGTATTTGAAGATGTTCGTATTATTGATATGTATAATGAAGCTATTCAAGACAGCAAGCCCATAGACCAACGAAGATGGGCTCACGAATTTGGTCATTTTGATGGCGACGAAATGAAATTTATTGAAACAGAGTTTAAGGATATCGGTAGGCTCAAAGCTGACCTTGATGAATTAGCAAGAATAAAAGCACTACAACAATGAACAACGAGCAACTCATAAAGAACCTCATAAAACAGGGAGAAAGCGGGCAGCTTGAATTTAAAGAAATTGTTCGTAAAGAAGACATTGCAAAAACGTTATGTGCTTTTCTAAATGCTGACGGGGGAACTGTTTTGATTGGTGTAAATGACAATGGTAAAATCATTGGGGTTGATCAAGCTGACAAATCCGTAGCGGAATTAAAGCAATATCTATTTCAATCCATAATTCCGGAAGCCCCAGTCACAATTTCTAAAGAAACCATCGGGCCCAAAGAGATTCTGTTGATTAAGGTTTGGAATGGTTCAAAGCCGCCTTATATCTTCAATGGTGAGATATTTTTCAGACGCGGCAGCAAAACCGTTAAAGCAACTCCTGCCGATATTTCAAAACTCATCACCGAACGGCAAAAAACAGAATTGCATTGGGAGCGCCAAGCAGCATTAGGTGTTGACCTAGACGATTTGGATGAATTGGAAATCCGTAAAACTATTCAAGACCTTGCTAAGTACGGCCGTGGGAAACAATTCAGTGAAAAGGAAGTTGAAGATTTCCTTACCTACTACAGTCTGTACAGAGATGGACATTTTACGAATGCCGCCGTTATTTTGTTTGCAAAAGAGCCCTCAAAGTTCTTACCTCAAAGTAGGATTCGTTTGACGGTTTTCAACGATAGTAAAACATCTGACAGTTACAGTTACGACAAGGTATTTGAAGGAAATCTTTTTAGGAACATCGATGAGATAATTCAGTTTTTTGAGGTGAACATTGCTACTCAAAGTAAATTTTCAGAGAAAAAATGGTTGCGTGAAGACCTCTCCTATCCCAAGCTCGCCTTAAGAGAAGGACTTATGAATGCCTTAATTCACAGAGATTTTTCCAATGTTTCGGGTACAGTTCATATTGCCTTTTATCCAACCCATTTAGAAATTACTAATTCAGGAAAGTTGTACGGTGGGTATTCAACTGATGATTTAGCTAAAAGTCATTTATCTGTGCCACGAAATCCGGATATAGCCCATATCTGCTTCTTACGTCAAATGATAGAAAAGATTGGAAGAGGAACTGTACTTATGATAGAGGACTGTGAAAGTAAAGGTTTCGAAAGGCCTAAATGGAATACAAGTGCTAACTCCACTACAGTTGTTTTTAATGGAGTAACTGTAACAGTAAAACATGATGCTGTAAGTGATACTGTAAATGATGCTGTAAATGATGCTGTAAAGAAAGGTAAAATTGATGCTGTAAGTGATGCTGTAAGTGATGCTCTTATTGATACTGTAAATACAATAACAAAACTGAGTGATGGAGCATCAATAAATGACATCATGGATGCTACTAGAAAATCAAATGCAACAGTAAAAAGGTATTTACAAGTGCTTAGAGAAGCAAAGCTTATTGAGTTTAAAGGTGCAGCGAAAACAGGCAGGTATTACCTTACAAAAGAGGCTACAAAGAAAATTCAGAAGAAAAAATGAACGAAGCGGAAACTAGAGCGGAACTTATTGACCCGAAGCTGCGAGCAAGAGGCTGGGGCGTTCTGGCAGACTCGAAAGTGCTTCGTGAGTTTTCTATTACCGATGGTAAAATTCAAACAGGGGGTGGAAGAGGTAAAAGAGACATCGCTGATTATGTATTGGTTTACAGAGGCATCAAACTGGCCGTTATCGAAGCGAAAAGCAACGACCTCGAGGTAGGAGAAGGTGTGATGCAAGCAAAAAAATACGCTAGCAAACTTCATCTCGCAACAACCTTCAGCTCTAATGGTAATCAGATTTATCAAATCTGTATGACCTCTGGTCAAGAGGGTTTGGTAGATTCCTTTCCTACTCCAGAAGAACTTTGGGACAAAACATATAAAATTCCATCCCTAGCAAAACTTACTACCGAAGATTGGTGGAATAGATTTGCAGACGTCCCTTTCGAAGACAAGAGTGGTACATGGAAGTTGCGCTATTATCAAGAAATAGCAGTTCGATGTGTGATGGAATCAATCGCCAATGGAAAAGATAGGGTATTGCTCACACTCGCAACAGGTACCGGAAAAACAGCCATTGCATTTCAAATTGCTTGGAAACTCTTTCAGACGCGTTGGAATCTGTCTGCTAAGACCGACAACTACAACGCAAGAAGACCCCGAATTTTATTTTTAGCAGATAGAAATATTCTTGCGGATCAAGCATATAATTCTTTCTCTGCCTTCCCCGAGGATGCGTTGGTGCGCATTAAGCCAAATGAGATTAAGAAAAAGGGAAAAGTGCCTACAAATGGCAGTATCTTCTTTACCATTTTTCAAACATTCATGAGCGGCACTGACAGTAATGGCAATCCCGCTCCTTACTTTGGTGAATATCCATCCGATTATTTTGACTTCATCATAATCGATGAGTGCCACCGAGGTGGCGCAAATGATGAAAGTACTTGGCGTGCAATTCTCGATTACTTCAAGCCTGCCATTCAGTTGGGTTTGACAGCGACACCCAAACGAAAGGACAACGTTGATACATACAAATACTTCGGCGAACCAGTTTACACATACAGCCTTAAAGACGGTATCAACGATGGATTCCTCACGCCATTCAAGGTAAAACGCATCCAAACCACCCTTGACCAATATCGTTATACTTCAGACGACACCATCGTAGAAGGCGAAATTGAAGAAGGAAAACTTTATGAAGAAAAGGACTTCAACCGTACTATTGAAATAGAAGCTCGCGAATCAAAAAGAGTGAGCATTTATTTGAGTGACGCCGATCAAAATGAAAAGGCCATTTTCTTTTGTGCGAATCAAGGGCATGCCGCGTTGATACGAGACTTAATCAATCAATTATCTCGAAGCACCGACCCTTTCTATTGTGTTCGCGTCACAGCTAATGATGGAGAGGAAGGCGAAAGATTGCTACGAGAATTTCAAGACAACGAAAAGACCATACCTACGATCCTCACTACATCTCAAAAACTATCTACTGGAGTCGATGCTCGCAACATAAGAAACATAGTGCTATTGCGCCCCATCAACTCAATGATTGAATTCAAACAAATAATAGGGCGCGGAACAAGACTATTTGAAGGGAAAGACTACTTCACCATTTATGATTTTGTTGATGCCTATCGGCTTTTTTCTGATGCTGAATGGGATGGTGAACCATTGGGTAGCGATCCGATTTCACCCGTCGGTGATCCAAAAGCAACGTATAGAAGAAGCTCCGCGGGTGAAGAAGGAGGAGAATCAAACGAGCGAAGACAGAAGGTTAAAATCAAGCTCGGCCGAGGCAAGGAGCGTGAAATTCAGCACATGGTTTCGAGTTCATTTTGGAGTGCAGATGGCAAACCAATTTCGGCCTCAGAATTTTTGTCTAATCTATTTGGTGAATTACCCAAGCTATTCAAAGATGAAGCAGAGTTAAGAAGATTATGGAGCAATCCCATTACCAGAAAAACATTGCTTGAAAACCTAGAAACGGCAGGCTATCCCAAAGATGATTTACTCACCTTGCAAAAGCTCGTGGATATGGAGAAGAGCGATTTGTATGACGTCCTTGAATATGTTTTCAATGGCGACTATGTCGCAATGACCCGCGAAGCTAGAGCTAGAGCGGCAGAGGCCACTATTTTTTCTTTACTCAGCGAGAATCAAAAAGAGTTTATCAAGTTCGTTCTCGATAAATACATCGAAGCCGGCGTGGACGAATTAGACCAAGAAAAACTACCTATTCTTCTTACCAATAAATACCAATCGTTGGAAGACGCCAAAGCGACTCTTGGGGATGTATCAATGATAAGTCGTCTTTTCGTAGAGTTTCAAAAGCACCTTTACAGTGAGAGGGTAGCATGATTAATATTATGTAATCAGATTTTTACTAGAACTTTTCTTTATGGACAACGATTTTGAAAACGAGAGCTATCGATATTGGCAAGAAAAAGCGATAAGCCACCTTACGCTCACCAATCAATTTTTAACTGGTATATCTCTAGCATTTCTAGCTTTTTGTTTTAACGAATTCAATTTCAAGGAATGTAACCTCACTTATTCTGTTGAGGGAATAAATTGGTCAATAACACTTCAAGCACTTTCAATGTGCTTCATTTTGATATCGGTTATTCTCGGAATTGTAGTCATTTTCGTCAGGCTAATTGATTTCAGAATAACAAGGAATGTCTCATTAAGTAAAGCACGAATAAGACAAGAACTTATAAAGAAAAAGCTTCGGAGAAAAGAATCCCAGATAAACGAATATTTCGACGTAGAGTTTGAAACCCCGAAGCTCAGGGAACGTGTCGACTTGATATTTCTAATTTTATTTAATAAATACAAGCTTATTTCAAGGGAAGAAACAAAGGAACGGTTCAACGACCCTGCTTTTTATGAAAAAATAAACGACTTGAGAGCTCTTTCTTTTGGGCTTGGCACTATATCTTGGAAAATCCCTAATCGTCAGCTTTTAATGATTGTAATGAGTGTGATCTTTTACGTCACATCGTTAGTGATTTAATTTTTGATAACGCCCCTCCAAACCAAATCTAGTCACTAGTAGTTAGTATCTAGTCTCTAAAAAAGTCCCTCAGTCCTTCGTCGCTCCGTAACCCGGTCCCTCCGTCCCTCAGTACCTCCGTCCCTCCGTCCCTCCGTCCCTCGTTAAAACAGTTTCCCCAGATCCGGTTTGCGGATTTTGCCGAGGTGTTTGTAGGTGAGTTCGGTGAGTTGGCGGCCGCGGGGGGTGCGCGTGAGGAAACCTTCTTGAATTAAAAACGGTTCATACACTTCTTCAATCGTTCCGGCATCTTCCCCTACGGCGGTGGCAATGGTGGTGAGTCCAACAGGGCCGCCGTTGAACTTGTCCATCATGGTCGTCAATATCTTGTTGTCCATTTCATCCAAGCCCAAGGTATCCACGTTGAGTGCATTCAACGCGGTTTTGGTGATATTGATTTCTATCGTTCCATCGCCTTTGATTTGCGCAAAGTCCCGCACACGTCTCAACAATGCATTCGCAATACGAGGCGTGCCGCGGCTTCTGCGAGCAATCTCATACGCTGCTTCTTCTTTGATTTCGATGCGCAACAATTCCGAACTGCGCTCTACAATATTCGTCAATGTCTTCGCATCATAATATTGCAAACGCGCATTGATACCAAAGCGCGCGCGCAATGGTGCGGTGAGCAATCCACTGCGCGTAGTGGCTCCCACCAAGGTAAATGGATTCAATTTAATCTGAACCGAACGAGCGTTCGGTCCGGTATCTATCACCAAATCGATGCAATAATCTTCCATCGCAGAGTAGAGATATTCTTCTACCACCGGACTGAGTCGATGTATTTCATCAATAAACAATACGTCGTTGGGTTCGAGATTGGTGAGCAAACCTGCAAGGTCAGCGGGTTTGTCGAGCACTGGACCAGAGGTGGTCTTCATGCTCACGCCCATTTCATTGGCGATGATGTAGGCGAGTGTGGTCTTACCAAGACCAGGGGGGCCATGAAACAAAACGTGATCGAGTGCTTCAGCTCGCAACTTGGCTGCCTTCACAAAGACTTCCAAATTTTCTAATACCTGCCCTTGTCCAGTAAAGTCGTCAAAACTTTTGGGGCGCAATACTTTGTCCAGCTCCTTATCGGTGGGCTGATCGGCTTCATTCCTGATATCAAATCCGTCTGTCATCTCGTCTTCAAAAGTAATTGTAATTGCGCATCACTCCTCCTTCCCTATCCGATCTTTCCAGAGCTTCTCAAAGCGGTCTAAAATCAATCGAAATCTCAAGACGTAAACAGGAGCTGTAAATTGTTGTTCGATGTCTCTATTGCCTCTAATTACGAATCTATAGCCATATCCTGCGCCCACACCAATGAGATTTGCAATCTTATATTCGAAGGCGATCGTTGGTTCATACACAAATGCCCTCGCCTCAAACATGCGCTCGCCGCTGCGCTTGCCATTGGGATCAAGGAAAATGCTACCGTATCCTACGTTAGCTGTTACCATCGTTTCCCACGGATTTTTTCTATAAAATGAATATTCAAGATACGGCCCAAGGTAACGCATGCGAAGGCGGCCAGTTTTTTCTACTTCTTTCTCAAAATATACTTGATCAAAATGACTGTACAACCAAGAATAGCCCAATCCGATATTCATAGATTTTCCAAAACTCATTCCCGCTTTCACTCCCCCTATCTGCACAGTACTCCCCGTAATAAATGAATTTCGAAAGTCCAATTTTAACGATGGTTTTGGCTTGTTCTTAAATACTCGATACAACGAATCGGAAAGATTAACGCTCTGGGCGTGCGCGAGGGCGCACATTCCGATTAGCACTACACTTATTCCAAAAATCCTTGGCATTGGGCAAAGGTAAGCATGGGAACAGGAACGGGAACGAGAACGAGAACGGGAACGAGAACGAGAACGAGAATTCGGAATTCGGAATCACTGGTGTCCGGTAAAATTTAGTAATCGATATTTTTTGCTTTGGAAGTCTTGATTTACTTGACTTGCTTCTCCAATTTAAAAAGTATACCCCCCCCTTTTATTTTCTATGCGCTTGAAAAAAGATCTTCAACAAC
>JBKCOM010000223.1:0-90178 GCA_046309775.1 Flavobacteriales bacterium | reverse complement strand
AAGGATAATCAATCAAACCACATGCTTAATGATAGCAACAACCAACAAGATTGAAGTCCAAAAGGTAGAGAAGAGCAGAATCAATGAAGTGAACTGGTCGGATCTTGGTTTTGGTAAAATTTTCGCAGACCACATGTGTGTTGTGGAATACACAGATGGTCAGTGGGGAAGGCCCATCATCAAACCTTATGGCAAATTAGAATTCAGTCCTGCGATCAGTTCGCTTCACTATGGTCAAGCGATATTTGAAGGATTGAAAGCTTACAAAAACAGCGATGGTGAAGTCTTTATTTTCCGTCCTGAAAAAAATGCCGCTCGATTGAATAAGAGTGCTCATCGCCTCTGTATGCCCGAGCTTCCCGAAGAGCTTTTCATGGAGTGCCTTGCGCAACTAACAGCATTGGATAGCTCGTGGGTACCGACAGGAGAGGGGGAGTCGCTTTACATTCGTCCGCATATGTTCGCAACAGACGAGTACGTTGGTGTGCGTCCAAGTGGAAGTTATCTATTCGTGATTTTTTCTTGCCCCGTCGGAAAGTATTATACTGGAGAAATTAAGGTAAAAATAGAGCCTGCATTCACGCGCGCAGCGAAGGGTGGAACTGGTCATGCAAAAGCAGCCGGGAATTATGCGGCCGCTTTATATCCTGCCAAACTTGCTCAAGATTCAGGCTACAATCAAATGCTCTGGACGGATGCAGAAACGCATCAATACTTTGAAGAAAGCGGTACAATGAACGTTATTTTCAAAAAAGGAAATACTTTGTTTACTCCAGCTTTATCAGATAGCATCCTCGATGGGGTAACTCGCGACAGTGTGCTTCAGGTAGCAAGAGACTGGGGTTATAATGTAGAAGAAAGAAAGGTGTCGGTAGCAGAGGTGATGGAAGCCATCGAAAACGGAGAGCTGGATGAAGCTTTTGGCGCTGGCACTGCTGCTACAATAGCACCAATTCGTGTGATTAATTACAAAGGTGTTGATTATACTTTGAGACCGTATACTGAGTGGGAATTTGCTCCAAAAGTTTCCGCTTTCTTGGATTCTTTAAAAAGAGGGAGAGAAACAGATTCACATCATTGGAACAAAAGAATTGTGTAGCGTTACTCTACACGGTCGAATTTAAACAATTGGGCGGGCTTATGAAGCACGCCTTTTTGTTTTTCATTCAAAGCCTTTACACGATCATTCTTTAGGATATTCTTGCGGAAATTGCGCTTGTCTAATTTTTTATCCAAAATAATTTCATGCAAGCGCTGTAGCTGAGATAACGTGAATTTTTCAGGTAATAATTCAAAACCGATGTTATCTGCTACCAATTCATGACGCAACATTTTCAAAGCCTCATCAACAATTTCATTATGGTCGAATGCCAGCGCTGGAATCTTGTAAACGTCAATCCATTGAGCTTTTCCCGCGAATGAAGCGGCTTTTGGATTGAAATCTTCCATCTTTACGAGCGAATAATAGCCTACCGTCAAAACTCGGCGCTCTGGATTATTTCTAAAACTTCTCAGCCATTCCTGATCCTTGAGACCTCTAACGCGATTGGGGTCACCGAAAGCATGGAATTGCTTTAGATAAATGCCCTCAAGACTGGTAAGCTCTGAAAGAACACGCCT
Source organism: Flavobacteriales bacterium (assembly GCA_046309775.1). GTDB lineage: Bacteria > Bacteroidota > Bacteroidia > Flavobacteriales_D > Sanyastnellaceae > JAIXWP01. The sequence goes on along the minus strand of JBKCOM010000223.1, from coordinate 88,558 downwards.
AGCTGCTTCATCAAGACTTTCATCGTCCATTAACAAATCGCCGGGAAGCGCTTTTTGTAATTTGATAGACGCACCTCCAGACGGCTGCTTTTGCTCAATTAGCAGTAGTTTTAACTTCTGATCATCAAATCCAAAAACGACACAGTCAACAGAAACGTCCATAAGGGGCTTAGTGTATTATTGACACCAAATATACAGGACGCAGCAGTGAATTTATATCACAACCAAAAAATTATTTTTTGTAAAAAAAGTAATCCTGATTTGTGTTAGTGTAAAAATTACACTAAGTTCGTCCCCGCTGAATTTCATTTAATTTCGGCACAAAGAAATCAATATGCCAAACGGAATAAAAAGAATCGGAGTTTTGACCAGTGGTGGTGACGCTCCGGGAATGAACGCCGCGATTCGCGCGGTAGTTAGAGCATGTGTTTATCACAACGTTGAATGTGAAGGCATTTTTCAAGGATATCAGGGTATGATTGAGGGCGACTTCAAACGTTTGAATGAACGCTCAGTGGCAAAAATTCTTGGTCGTGGTGGCACAATTCTGAAGAGTTCACGCAGCAAAGAATTCATGACCGAAGAGGGAAGAAAAAAGGCGTTTGAAAACTTGAAAAAGAATGGAGTGGACGCCCTCATTACCATTGGTGGTAATGGCACATTTACAGGAGCGCACATTTTCCAAAAAGAATTTGGAATCCCTGTCATTGGTATTCCAGGTTCTATTGACAATGACTTATATGGAACAGACCACTGCATCGGATTTGACACTGCGACAAACACCGTTGTAGACGCTGTAGATAAAATCAGAGATACCGCTACCTCTCACAATCGATTGTTCTTTGTGGAGGTGATGGGAAGAAATAGCGGATTCATTGCTTTAAAAGCTGGAATCGCAACAGGAGCAATTGCAATTATTCTACCCGAAGACGAAATGAGCGTCGACGAGTTGGTAGAAACTCTCAGAAGCACTGAGGAAAGTGGAAAGACTTCAAGTATTGTAATTGTAGCCGAAGGTTCTAAGAGCGGTGGCGCTTATGAAATTGCCAAGACGGTAAGCGAAAAGTACGCTGAGTACGAAACGCGGGTATCGGTGTTGGGGCACCTGCAAAGAGGTGGAAATCCAAGCTGCTATGACCGAGTGTTGGCAAGTAGAATGGGTGTCGCGGCCGTAGAAGGTTTACTTCAGGGAAGGAAAGATGTAATGGTCGGTATTATCAACGACCGTGAAAGCTACACTTCACTTGAAGAGTCTATCACTAGAGCGAATGTGCCTAATCGCGATGAATTGCGAATAGCGCGCATCCTCAGTATTTAATCAATTAATTATTTTATTAAAAAAACAAAGATGAAAAAAGTAGCAATAAATGGTTTTGGACGCATCGGTAGAATGTGCTTGAGAGGTTTGATCCAAAATCCAAACATTGAAATTGTGGCCATAAACGACTTGACAGATGTAGCAACCTTGGCGCATTTGCTCAAGTATGACAGTGTTCACGGCAGATTCCAAGGTACTGTTGCCGCAGGAGAAGGTGCTTTGATTGTGAACGGAAAATCAATCAAAGTTTACGCTCAAAAAGACCCTGCTGCCCTTCCATGGGGTGACCTGAATGTGGATGTGGTGGTAGAATCAACTGGTATTTTTACGGACAAGGATGGCGCTGGTAAGCATATTGCTGCAGGTGCTAAAAAAGTGGTGATCAGCGCACCAGCGACTGGCGGTGTTAAGACTATTGTGCTTGGTGTAAACGAAGATATGATCGTAGAGTCTGACACCATACTTTCCAATGCAAGCTGTACTACAAATTGCTTGGCGCCAATGGCGAAAGTACTCAACGACAAATTCGGAATTGAAAAAGGCTATATCACCACCGTTCACGCATATACTGCTGACCAACGACTACAGGATGCTCCACACAAAGACTTACGTAGAGCGCGTGCTGCAGCATTGAGCATGGTACCTACGTCAACCGGCGCTGCGAAAGCAGTAGGCGAGGTGTTGCCAACACTCAAAGGCAAATTGGACGGTGTAGCTGTGCGTGTACCAACTCCAGACGGATCGCTGACAGACCTAGTGGCAATCTTGAGCAGAGAAGTAACTAAAGAAGAGGTGAACGCTGCAATCAAGGAAGCTGCTGAGACCACTATGAAAGGAATTATTGAATATTGCACAGACCCAATCGTATCGATTGATATTGTAGGAAATCTACACTCTTGTATATTTGATGCTGCTTTGACTTCAGTAAACGGCAATCTCGTGAAAGTGATGGGCTGGTATGACAATGAAGCAGGGTACTCACAACGTGTATGTGACCTCGTTGCTAGATTATAATTTGACCACTTAACCAAACCAACCAAACAACCAATGATCTTAATTGCCGACAGCGGATCCACTAAATGCGATTGGGCCCTGATAGACGACAAAGGCGCACGTCTTGGTGACTTCCAAACTATGGGGTTGAACCCGTACTTTCATAATCCAGATGTAATTGAAGAAGCGCTTAAAGCAAATAGCGAACTTTACAATATTGCAGGTGATGTGAAAAACATTTACTTCTATGGTGCAGGTAGCTCCACAGATGAAATGTGTGCCATCATGCGGACGGGATTAGAAAGAGTTTTTAAAAATGCGGATATACTCGTTGACCATGACCTTTTGGGCTCAGCGATGAGCACCTATGATGGTGAACCATGTATTGCTTGTATCCTCGGTACAGGTAGCAACTCATGCTACTTCGACGGAAAAGAAGTTTATGAAGAAGTGCCTTCTTTGGCCTACATCCTCGGAGATGAGGCCAGTGGTAGCTACTTCGGAAAGATTCTTTTACAAGAGTATTTTTATAAAAAGTTGCCAGCTGACCTCGCAAAAGCTTTTGAAGATTTTCATGCTCCATCAAAGGATGAGATTATCTCCCGTGTCTATCGCGAACCAAACGCAAACGTTTATCTCGCGAGCTTTATGAAGTTCATTGGTCAACATAGCGAGCATCCTCATGTGAAAAATTGGGTAACGAAAGGCATGGTTCATTTCATTGAAATACACGTGAAGTGCTTCGCTAATTGGAATCAAGTTCCTGTGCATTTCGTTGGCAGTATTGGTCATTATTTCCATGACTGCTTAGAAAAAGCTGCGGCTCAAACAGGAATTAGACTAGGACGCATCGTGCGAAAGCCAATCGATGGTTTGGTAGAATATCACGTAAGATTTAAACTTCATTTGGCTTAAGCTTATGGCTGTAAAGGCTTGTATTTTTGATATGGATGGTGTCATTGTAGACACGGCCAAATTTCATTTTAAAGCTTGGCAACGCCTTGCAGAATCGCTGGGTATTCCATTCACAGAACACCAAAATGAGCAGTTGAAAGGAGTGAGTAGGGTGGATTCTCTTGAGAAAATTCTCTCATGGGGCAATCTCGAGCTCAATAGCCAAAAGAAAATAGAATTGATGGAGCTAAAAAATAAGTGGTACCTCGACTTCGTCGAAGAGGTAACACCTGCTGATATGCTCCCGGGAACATTCGAGTTTTTGACGGCGTGTAAGTCAAACGGTGTGAAAGTGGCTTTGGGCTCCTCTAGTAAAAACGCAATTTTGATTTTAGAGAAACTTGAAATCATCCATCTTTTCGACAGCATTGTAGACGGAAATAAAATCACCCTTTCAAAACCAAATCCTGAGGTTTTTTTAAGGGCAGCAAAGGAAATGGATCTCGCTCCTGTTGATTGTGTCGTTTTTGAGGATGCAATATCAGGCGTTGAAGCAGCCAAGGCCGGAGGCTTTAGATGCGTTGGTATAGGTGAGGCAAATATTCTCGCCAAAGCAGATAGAGTAGTGGATAGCCTTGCATCTATTCAACTTTCAGAATTGTAATTTGATTTCTATAAAATTTCGAAAGCCCACAACATCTTGCGATGTGTGGGCTTTCTACTTTAGACCAAAGTAAATTGGTCTCCACCCTATATCCTCTATCTCACAATAAGTTTTTCTTCATATTTCAAGCCTGCCTTCTGATACTGAACAAAGTAAATTCCTGAGCTAAGCTTGTTGTTGAATCTATAATCAATGCGGCTGCTATTGTCTAATGGAGCTGGTCTGAAAGTTTCAATCAATTGTCCTTTGCTATTATAAATCTGAATTACTTCAATGCCAGACGCAGAGCTCTCTTCATTGAACAGCATGGTAAATGACTCTCCGTCGCTAGGATTTGGATAAATAATTACCGACTCCTGATTTATTTCATTTATGCCAACACTGTTGATAGCGAGTTCGATTGAACAAGGATTACCCCAGTTGGTGTATCCCATATCTGTTACCTCTGCTCTTACGGTTACGATGTACTCAGCATTGTTTTGTAGGCCAAGACTGGTGCTTATCACCAAGGTATTTCCGATACTAGTAGTTGTGATAATACCATCTGCGTTGGCGAAACTCCACTCATAAATGGCCGCATTTTCGATGGCAGTGGCACTTATGATTTGATCCCATGCATTGATGGTGCTTCCGCAGTCTGCCGCTGCAAGTTCTGTAGTACCGAGCACTTGTTCGGTTTCTACAACGCATGCCTGACCATAATTTCCCCAAACACTATTGACCATCGCTTTTACGGTGACAATCATGTAGAGGTTGTTTGTAATAGCTGAGGATTGACCGAGGTAGAACTGATTTCCAATAGTAAACTCCTCTGCGATGATGAGACCAGTTGCAGTTGCGAACTTCCATTGATACATGCTGGCATTTTCTACCGGTTCACATGTAAGCACAGTTGATAGTGCTGCATTTCCAAGTCCACAGTCACTTGGGATTAAGCCCGTTGATGCAACCGAAATTTCACACTCATAAGGAATAGTTACACTTGCATTTAGCGCACAGCCTGAGGCATCAGCAATTGCAACAGAATATTGTCCAGCTGATACATTGCTCAACGTCGAGCCTTGTGTACCGTCGCCCCATAAGATATTGTAATCACCATTTCCTCCTTCTACTTCGACTGCGGCTGCGCCATCATTTCCTGCGCATGTTTCTGGATTAGTCACAATTACATTTGCAACAAGAATATCTGGCTGCTCAATAATAAATGATTCTGTGTCGGTGCACCCATTGGCATCAGTGGCTGTGATTATATAAACTCCCGCAGGCACATCTGTGATGAATTGTCCAGTAGTGCCGTTGCTCCATGTAAATGAAATCGCTCCTGTTCCGCCAACACTTGAGGCTACAGCATTTCCATCATTCGATCCATTACAAGTCAAATCACTATGGAACACCGAGACTTGAAGCACCGGTGGTTGGCTAACATTGATTGTTTGATTCGCGACACATCCATTTGCGTCTGTCACTGTCACGGTATAGCTGCCTGCACTGAGTGAACCAATGCTATTGCCAGACATTCCGTTACTCCAAGCAAAGGTTTTGTTGCCAGTCCCGCCAGTAGCATTCACTGAAATGCTTCCATCATTTCCTCCGGCGCAAGTCACATTGCTTGCGCTATTGGTAACCGAAATTGCTGTTGGTTGAGATATCGTTGCGGTTGACTGTCGCACGCAACCTTGCGCATCTGTGACAACAAGATTGTAGCTACCAGCTGCAAGATTCGTTCTGTTTGCTGTTGTAGGTCCGCTCACCCAAGCATAAGAGTAAGGAGCGTTTCCGCCTGTTGTTGTGGTTACGATACCTCCATTATTTCCTCCAAAACATGTTGGATTGGAAATGCTGAATGATACAGTTGGTGCGTTGCTTACTGTAATGCAATCATTACAAGTATATGTGTTGCTTCCATATTCATTCGATACTGTCAAGGTCACATCGTAGGTTCCAGCATTAGGATAAGTGATATTCTGTGGGCTCATCACACTTGATGAAGCAGAATTAGCGCCTTCAAAAGCCCAAGCATAACTGGTTGGCGCGTTGGTTCCAGTAAATGTGAAGTTGACAGAACTACCAGCACAAATTAGATTGTCGTTTACTGTGAAAGCTGCCGTTGGTGCAGCGCCTTCGGGCGCTCCCGTAACACAGAAAGGGTTTGTCGAAACAGCTCCCCAATTACCACTGCGTGTTACAAGAACCACGTTATTCGCATCTCTTAAAGTAAACGAGCCATTTGTAAAGGATTGACCATCTCCATACGCATCGTAAAATATCAAATTATAGCATCCGTTTGGTAAACAAAGCGGTTCTGTAAATACGGTGCCTTGCGCATTATTGACATAGGGACCTCCAAAGTCCATTAAATTATTTGATTGATCTCTGATTTCCCATGTCGTCTCTGCACCAAAAAAGTCGACTGTTACAGATAATGTAAGTGTCGCACCATTGGTCACATTGAAGTTAGAAGAACTTTGATTGTTAGATGCATTCTCATCCGCTAATCCATTAGGATTGGATGTAAAGGCATAAAAGGTCAAATTTCCCAATCCCACTGTAATTGCAGGTAGATTCACAGTTGTGCTGGCGCCTGAAGCGAGACTTCCCGTCCAGGAAAAAGTATTGTTGCCAACACCATTTACATTGTAGTTAATGGTTACAGATGTAAGTGCTGCTGAACCAAAATTGGTGAGTGTCACTACAGGGTTGTAGCTAGTATTGCAACTGGTGCCCGTGGGCGCAATGACTCCTGTGATTCCCGCATCGCGCGTATACACAGGCATGCAACCCAAGGAAGTCAACATAGAAGTTCTTTCTTCTTCTAGTGTGGTGCGCATTCTAACTTTCTGTCCCTCTGTGAACATGTTTTGACATGTTTGTGAAGTATAGTCGAGGTAATTCTGAACCTGTTGTGTTCCACCACATGCAGGCGCGCTGCAAGATGCGTTGAGCGTCGTGGGAGGAGTGTCGCATACACGATCACCACCGGTATTGCAATTTGCCTCAGTGCATGAATTGGTGTCATGGAATGTGTGATACAAACCGAGATAATGGCCCACTTCATGAGTCAAAGTGCGGTTCATATTCGTGTACGATTTCAAATTTCCAGTTGTGCCAAATGCATTAAAGAGTACTACGATGCCGTCCACTGGATTATTAAAAGGAAAATAGGCGTATCCTTGAACTCCGCCACCTGCATCATTATTACCTATTTCGTTTACAATCCAAATATTTACATACGAAGTTCTGGGCCATGTGCTCAAAGCCTTAACAGCTGCTTCATTCGCGCCATTGCCCCCGCTTGATTGAATACCTTGTTCGGCATAAAGAGGGACACTACTACCGTTTACTCTTACAATTCCAGTAGTAGGCTGTCCTTGTGGATTGCGAGATGCAAGACAAAATTGCACTTGTACATCGACCCCGTTTCCAAAACCATTTGTACCGGGTACTTTCCTAAAATCATCATTCAACGCATCGATGGCGCTGAAAATTTGCTCGTCAGTGATGTTTGAACCCTGCCCGTATGGCTCACCTTCGTGAATGACGTGCACTACTACAGGCAGTGTGTGAATGGTATTGCTTCTTTCTTCTGCAGAAAGTTGCTGTTGTGCATGAACTCTTGATTCAAGCAAAAACATTGATCTCGAGAAGCGCGGGTCATTTTGAAAAAGGCTGTCATTCTTATGGTCACTGCCACAAGGAATGTCGTTACTTGTTTGACCAACCGACTGAATAGCAAAGACCAACATTCCCAAAATGCTGATCAATGTTTGTTTAAATGTCAATGTTTTCATTGTTCGTATTGTCTGTTAGTTATAGGGTACGGGAGACAGACGAGGATTTATACCGAATACCTTGAAATAGGTTACAATTACATATTATTCTTAAAATGGTGTATTTTTAATTGGAATTGCGCACTTTTGCGCCCACATTCAATGACAATGAAAGAAGTTTACATCGTATCAGCAGTAAGAACTCCCATGGGGAGTTTTGGAGGGTCGCTGGCCTCCCTATCAGCAACCAAATTGGGTTCAATCGCAATTAAGGGCGCATTAGACCGCATCGGTTTGCAACCCGCTGAAGTGCAAGAAGTCCTAATGGGCTCTGTGCTTCAAGCAAATTTGGGTCAGGCACCTGCTCGCCAGGCTGCTATTTTTGCTGGACTACCCAACACGGTTCAGTGCACCACTGTGAACAAAGTCTGCGCATCTGGCATGAAAGCCATTATGCAAGGCGCTCAGAGTATTATGCTCGGCGACGCCGATGTAGTTGTGGCTGGTGGAATGGAAAGTATGAGTAACGTTCCTTTTTACTCTGAAAACTTGAGATGGGGAAATAAATATGGCAATGTAAGTTTGGTCGACGGTCTTGCAAAAGATGGTCTTACGGATGTGTATCACAACTATGCCATGGGTAACGCTGCCGACATGTGTGCGAAAGAATGCAATATTTCTAGAGAAGAACAAGACAACTTCGCGATAGAAAGTTACAAGAGAAGTGCTGCTGCTTGGTCTTCTGGCAAATTCAATGATGAAATTATTCCTGTTGAAATGGTTGGAAGAAAAGGCGATGTCGTTGTTTTCAAAGAAGATGAAGAATATAAGAGTGTAAGTTTTGAAAAAATACCTCAACTCAAGCCTGTTTTCAGCAAAGAGGGTACTGTAACAGCAGCAAATGCAAGCACCATGAACGATGGGGCTGCGGCGGTAGTGTTGATGAGCAAGGAAAAAATGGAAAGCCTCGGTCTTAAGCCAATCGCTAAAATCGTTTCTTATGCCGATGCAGAGCAGGCTCCTGAGTGGTTTACTACTACTCCTTCACTTGCTTTGCCAAAGGCTGTTGCGAAGGCTGGATTAAAAATGTCAGACCTCGAATTTGTAGAATTGAATGAAGCTTTTTCTGTAGTAGGTATTGTAAACATGCAGAAAATGGGACTAGATTCGAATAAAGTAAATGTAAATGGTGGCGCGGTTTCATTGGGACACCCTCTGGGATGTAGCGGTGCGCGTATTATTGTGACTCTGATACATGTGTTGAAACAAAATGGCGCAAAAATCGGTGGCGCAGGCATATGCAATGGTGGAGGAGGAGCAAGCGCGATGGTGATCGAAGCATGCTAATTTTATTATGAAAATACTGCCAACAAGAAATACCCCTAGATGGATTATATTCCTAGTCGATCTAGGGGTTTGCTTTGTTGCACTTATCGTTGCATATCTTGTACGTTTCGAGTTCAATCCTCCCAAAATTGAAATCGATCTTGCCAAATTGTTCCTGCCAATATTTATAAGTATTCGAGTCCTATCATTCATTCTCGGAAAGACTTATGCGGGAATCATTCGATACACAAGCACGCAGGACACAATGCGTATTTTCATTGTTCTGACTTCAGGAAGTCTGATTTTCCTTTTGGCAAGTTTTTTAAGATATAAATTCTACGACGGAAACTTCTTCATCCCGACTTCAATCATCATTATAGAATATCTTCTGTCTCTATTTGCAATGATTGTGAGTCGTATTGCAGTAAAAGTCCTCTATTTAGAATTAAAGACCCCATCTAAAGCTTCTAGACGAGTAGTGATATACGGAGCAGGAGAAGGTGGAATGATTACCAAAAGAACCATCGACAGAGATTCGCGAGCCGATGTTGAAGTGATTGCTTTTTTTGATGATGATAAAAGTAAAACAGGGAAAAAACTAGAAGGCACTGATATCTATCACGCAACGAAGCTTGAAGAGTTCTTGTCGAGCGGAAAGGTAGATGAAGTGATCATAGCCAGTGTCGCTCTGGATAGACCCAAGAGAGCTCAGATTATTCAATCTGCTTTAAAATACGATGTGAAAGTGCGCCAACTTCCACCCGCAACACAGTGGATTGGTGGGGAGCTCAGCGTGCAGCAAATACGAAACATTCGAATTGAAGACCTGTTGGGAAGAGATGCCATTCAATTGGACTCATCAGTGGTAAGCGACAATATCAAAGGAAAGAGAATTCTCGTAACAGGTGCCGCGGGTAGCATCGGTAGTGAACTTGTCAGACAGCTATTGGTCTTTTCACCTTCGAAAATCTTCATGTTGGATCAGGCTGAAACACCATTATTTGAACTAGAACAAGAAATCAACGCTGTAGATAGCAATCACATTTGTGTGGCGGCTATGGGGGATGTACGCAGCGAAGATCGCATGCGACGGGCTTTAGAGGTATTCAAACCCCAAATAATATTTCATGCTGCTGCATATAAGCATGTGCCATTGATGGAGTCAAATCCCAGTGAGGCCATTCGCGTAAATGTGCTCGGAACAAAGATCATGGCGGATTTGGCAGATGAATTTGGAGTTGAATCCTTTGTTTTCATCAGCACAGATAAGGCCGTGAACCCAACCAGCGTCATGGGTGCCTCAAAACGTGCAGCAGAAATGTATGTGCAGTCAAAAAATAGTATTTCAAATACAGCATACATCACCACACGATTCGGAAACGTACTCGGAAGCAATGGCTCAGTAATTCCAATCTTTAAAAATCAAATCGAAGAGGGGGGGCCAATTACCGTGACACATCAAGATGTGACTCGCTTTTTTATGACCATCCCAGAAGCCTCACAGCTCGTGTTACAGGCTGCATCGATGGGAAAAGGGGGAGAAATTTTTGCATTTGATATGGGAGAAAGTGTCAAGATCATTGACCTTGCTCGCAACATGATCAAGTTGAGCGGACTCCAAGAAGGAAAAGATATTGAAATCAAGATAACTGGACTTAGGCCAGGTGAGAAACTTTATGAAGAAGTATTAAGCGATAAGGAAAATACAATGCCCACTCCGCATCCTAAGATTCTTGTCGCGAAGGTTAGAGAATATGAATATTCTCTCGTACAAAGCGAAATCGCAACGCTCATCCAATTGTTTGATGAACAAAACAATTCGAAAATCATTTCTAAGTTGAAACAGATGATTCCTGAATATAACACGACCAACGTCGAGTTTCAATAAATCATTCGTTACATTTACATACCTTTTTTTATTCATATGACTTTAGATAAAAACGTTGAGATAGCAAATCTTCAAGCTGAGATAGGGACCTATATTGGATTAGGTCAAAATAGCCTCATTTTTAGCTTTGAAGATCGAGGTTCAAATGTGCTGTTGAGATTGATCACGGCGAATCCACGTCACAATCAAAGTTTCCTCTTCCATACCTGTGAAGCGACAAGCCAAATAGAGGCCTTGCGCATTATGCTTGATTACGTCAGAAATTATAAAGAAGCAGAAAGCAGCTATACCATTCAATGGAGTTTAAAAGGTGAAAATTCATTGCATACTTCTTATTTCCGTGCAAAGAACATTCTTGGCGCTTTGGATAAACTGTACTATGATCGCGACCCGAACTCCATAACGGTATTTAGCGTGATGTTAAATCCCATTTCATAATCACCTTCCAGAGTGAGTGATTCATTTCAGTATAAGACAATCTCAAAAACAGGAAATTCGCTTTACAAGGTTTCGGGAAGTAAGCACATCGGGCAAACCCACTCGGTGTATTCTGAAGAAGAGATAAAGGCAATTCTTGCCGAGCTTTGGAAACAGCATCACGACGCTACACATATCTGTTATGCGTACAGACTAGGGTATAAAAAAGATAAATTTCGAGTTAATGATGATGGCGAGCCTTCTGGAACCGCTGGAAAACCCATCTATGGTCAAATTTTGTCTTACGACCTCACCAATGTCTTAGTCACGGTAATTCGATATTATGGAGGAACTAAGCTCGGAACAGGTGGGCTTATTGATGCTTATAAAACTGCAGCGCAACAGGCTATTGAAGCAAGCGAAATCATCAATCAGAGTGTGCGTTTACATTGTAAAATCACATTTGATTACAGTTTAATGCCTTCTGTAATGAAGATTTTAAAGGAACTTAATTTTGAAAAAGTGGATGCTCCTTTTGGAGACAAAGCAGTCATTGAGTTTTACCTAGAAGCTTCTAAGCAGGTAAGATTGGAAATTTTTTTGGAAGAAAATCAAATCGAGTTGATCATTCTTGGAATGAGATAATCCGATGCGGTGCAGTTACCACCCTTATTAAAACTTTACTTTAGAAATACTGCCTGCCTCTCCCTTTGAAAGCATTTCCTGATAAAGAATTGCTGCCGGGCAGTAACTACATTTTCCTTGCATCGGTTATGACTGGTCAACGCAAAGAAAAATAGATTATTGTGAAGACTTATTCTTTAGTGATTTTCTTCAAGAATTGATTGTCGCCTACTTTAATCATTAGCACGTATTCTCCTTTTGGATAATTACCTAAAGAAAGCGTTTTTCCAAAAATTCCGCTAAAGGAGGAGCGTCTTTCTACGTGTACCTTCGAACCGTTTGAATCAAACAGAGCAATCTCAAGATCGCCTCGTGCGTTTGTTTCAAAGCTAATCTTCACAGTTTGGTTTTCATTGTTTGGAATGAACGTGAACGAGCTAAACTGTAGTTGTTTCAACATTGGGTTGATGCTCTCAATCTTCAAGATATCCGAATCGCTTAGTTCACCAACATTTATTTTACCAGGCTCTTCGCTCAAATATGGATCAATCATGATTTGGAGTTCATTGGCCCCCTCATTCATCATGTTGTTGAAGTCTCTCATCATCTCTTCGAGGTGCTGCTCCAATTCTTCTACATTCATATCCAATTCGAAATCGTAGTTCAAATTTCCATTTTCATCCATTCCTTTGAATTCATGGAAAATTCTAAAGTCATCTTGAGTGGATGAAGATTTTGATCCTAATTCGCCTTCCAGTAATTTCTCTTTTCCGTCTCGTTCAATTAAAACTTCTACAGTGCTCCCAGGGGATATAGCCATCACATCGGCTTTTAAATCATCGAAATTGGAGACAGCAGCACCATTGAGTTCAAGAATGATGTCTCCCTCCAGAAGGCCCATTTTTTCCGCACAAGAGCCTTCTATTACGCTTCCTATTTTCACACCTTTAGAGGCTTTCTCTTCGGAAGGTGTGACTCCAAGAAAAGGAGTTTCCTTGGTTTCGAAGCCATCTTCTTGCCAGGAGAATGGTTGACATACTTTTGTTGAATCGCATTTCTTTTTATTATCAAATGGGCTGATTAACAATATTGAATCTGGACTCATGAAGTAGCTCATATCGGGCATTCCTCGGAATGGAGTATATACTTCTTGTTTTTTTTCTCCTAAGGTCAATTTGAGTGTTTTCTTTTTTCCGTAGCGGTAGATATAAATTTTAACTTCATCACCGGGTTTTTTCGAATGAATAAACTCCACTAGATCAGTGTGGGTAGCGATTGAAGTATCGTCGATTTTATAGATGAGGTCGCCCACATGAATTTTATTTTCGGCAGGCGAGGTTTCAACTACCTCGGTGATTTGGACACAGGACATATTTCTGTAAAGATCGTTTTTGGCCATTACGCCAAGATAGGCCACGGTTTCCACCGTTGGCTCAAAAGGCTGAATGGGGGCCATTGGAGGCAATGTCTTGAAAGGCTGCTCCAAATCGAAGGATTCTTCATTTTGCTCTGAAGGCATCACATTTATTTGAAACTCATTTCCCGGAATGAGCGATCCAGTTTCATCCAAAACGCCCATCTCTTTAAGAATCGAATTGATATCCTCTGTTCCATTAAGTTCAATGATACGAGACTCGTAAACTACGCGCCCATTGATATTTTTCTTTGTGGAAATAGCTGCTTTGCTTTGAGCAAAAACCAAGCATGGAGCGCAAATCGCTAGTAATAAACAGGTTATAAATGACGCCTTCATGTAAGTGGACATTCAATCAACAAATTATGCTACGCGAAGATAATTGATACGTGAAATAAGTCCACCTTAATGGCTGTAAAAGAGTGTTAAACGCTTTAGTTTTCTTTAAAAAACCAGATGAATCTCAAGGGTACGAGATGCACATCTCTATAGTAAAAATGGATGATATCGTCGAATTTAAAGCCTAAGCGTGCCATTCGTATTGCCCCTTCTTGGCACAACCCTACACCGTGACCGAATCCTTGACCAATGAATGTGACTTTGTCCTCATCTTGATGCACTGTGAAATAAGCAGACTTCAATTTAAAATCATGACGTATGACTTTATTCGGTATTTGAAGGCTACTATCGGCGAAATAATATTGACGATTTGATGGAAAAAAGCTCGTAGTTCCCGCGAGCAAGCTATCTTCTTTCGATTGACTCTTTGATCTTATATATGACTTCCATGAAGCAGCACTTACGGTTTTTTCCCAATTCGAATTGGGCATTACCAAACAGAAGGTGTCTGGGCGACCAACGCAATAACTTAGCGGTTTGCTCCAGGCATCTTCTGCATTGATCGTATGTCCACCGCAGTTGGAGTGAAAGGCTGCTGTTATCAAGTCAATATTGCTATCGACAATCACCACATCTTCGGTTTCTTGCGTTGCTACTTTTGTCAATGGTTCGTGTCGAGGAATACCATGATATACTTGACAATGCGTAGCATCACAGACATGAAAACCTTCGGCTTCGTGCCTTCTCCGATTGCTGCTGGCGTAGGTTCTACTAATGATTGCTTGCACTTTATAATATTCTAATTCGTGCTTGCTTCCACCTTCAGCTTCGATTACTCCGGGAACATAGCTTTCCAGTTGCAGCACATTCACAAGTTGAATGCGCCCAGGGGCTCGAACACAAAGTATATTTCCTTCATAAATTCTCGAGTTTTGCTTTAATCCGATGGGTTGAATCCTGAAAGTGCTGTAGGTTTTACTAATGGATTTGATCACGCTTTGTGCAGAGTGAACAGCCCCATTGAAAACCAATTGTAAAGTTCCTGCAGCTGCGCTCATATCGTATTGCACGCCAGCACTAGCAGTGCCTATATATTGGTCATCACAATACAAATCTATTTGGCCGCTTACGACCGTAAATGATGCGCGAACAAAGTTTTGGTTATAAAATAAACCGACTTTAAGAGGGTCCGCTGCCTTAGATTGTAGGGCTAAGAGTGTACAGAGTATTGAACAGACATACCAACGCATGTTGTAAAAGTAGAATTGGAAGAAGGCCCGTTACGGAGCGTTTCAAGATTTTTTCAACACCACTTTGGCAGTATTTAATGAAGCTCCTCCACTTCCTAAAACAGATTCCAATTGGTTATAATCATCAATCATTTGCTTAGAGCGCTCTGTTTCGTTCAGGAGTAATCGAAGCTCCGTCACGATATTCTCCTCGGTCAAGTCAAATTGAATCAACTCCTTCACTGCGGGTTTATCCAAAATCAAATTCACAAGTGAGATGTACTTGATTTTAATCAATTGTCGGGCGATGAAATAGGAGAGAGGATTCCCTTTATAACACACCACTTGAGGAAGTTTGAAAATACCAGCTTCAAGAGTGGCGGTGCCACTTGTGATAAGACCCGCCTTTGCAGATTTCAAGACGTCATAAGTTTTTCCAAATACAATCTCTGCATGGTAGCCCTTAATCAAAGGCTCATAGAACGAGGGCTCTTGTCCCGGGGCTCCAGCAATGACGCATTTGTATCCTGAGAAATTCTTTGCAGCATTCAACATGATTGGAAGCATTGAACGAATTTCTTGCTTCCGGCTTCCGGGTAAAAGCGCAATGATATTGTCTTTTTGAACGGAGATTTTTTCTTGTTTGATTTCATCAAGAAGCGGATGTCCGACAAAGTGCACATCCATTTTAAACTGTGCGTAGAAATCTTTTTCAAATGGAAGTACCACGCACATTTCATCAACGTACTTTTTGATTTTTTTGATTCTTCCTTGTTTCCATGCCCAAATTTGTGGACTGATATAATATACCACCCTTATGCCTCTTTTGTGCGCCCATTCAGCCATGCGAAGATTAAATCCCGGGTAATCAATAAGCACCAAGGTGTCGGGCTTGAATGTTTCGATGGTAGATTTACAAAGGTCAAAATTTCGCATGATGGTGCGAATATTTGCAATCACTTCTGCAAATCCCATAAAGGCTAGTTCGCGATAATGCTTATGAATGTGGGCCCCAGCCTTTGACATTTTATCGCCACCCCAACCTTCAATGACACTTTGTGGTGACAAATGAAGAAGTTCTTTCACGAGATTGGCTCCATGTAAATCTCCACTGGCTTCGCCGGCAATAATGAATATACGCATATCAATAGAAGTAAATGGCAACTGGAACAGCCAATATAACAACGCCCAAAATCCCTTTGCACATGTTGAGCCAATTAAGCCTCATGAAAATAAAGAATAAGAGAACGTCTAAGAGAATACTCACTGTCACAATCTTGTCTGTGAAGAAACGCGTTCCCAAAAAAACGTCATTAAAAAAATATGAAAAAGTGACTTCATTGGCCATAGCCCAGAAAAATCCAAAGATTAAAAATCCGACGATGGCGCCTACGATGCCTACGATAATTCCAATCCAGAATTTATCGAGTTTGTACTTGCTTAAAAGTTCCATTGTTGTAAGTGTGATATTGCGTGATATGCGGTGAGGTCGTATTGAACGGGAACAACTGAAACAAAATTGTGACGCAGTGCAAACTCGTCTGTATCCTCACCTTTATCGAAGTTTTTAAACTCACCTAGCATCCAGTAGTATGGCTTTCCAAATGGATCTTTTCGAGCGTCGAAGTTATCTTCCCAGTAAGCTTTTGCTTGTCTGCATATTTTGATTCCTTTGATTTCTTCGGGACTTCCTTTTGGGATATTGACGTTTAGACAAATGCCTTCTGGAAGCCCCTTTTCGCGAAGGATATTTTCACAAATGATTTTCACCACATTTTGAGAAGCACGAAAATCTGCATCATGATGATGATCTAATAGCGAAAAGCCTACAGATGGAATCCCTTCGACAGCTCCCTCTACTGCGGCTGACATGGTGCCCGAATAAATTACGTTGATAGATGAGTTGCTACCATGATTGATACCACTCACTAATAAGTCAGGTTTTCGTGGAAGCACCTTAGCAATGGCTAGCTTCACGCAGTCCACCGGAGTACCACTAGTAGTAAAAGCTTTTATTCCTGGGAAAATTCTCTCTTCATTAATGCGCAAAATACCATGAATGGTAACCGCGTGACCCATGCCACTCTGAGGGCTATCGGGTGCTACTACAATCACATCTCCCAGAGGAGCAACGGCATCAATCAGACTTTTTATTCCCTTGGAATAAATGCTATCATCATTGGTGACCATGATGAGCGGACGTTCTACTTTCATAGGACAAATATAGCGATGCTAATAGGGTCTTATTTGTTTAAAATATAAACTACCATCGTCTAAAAACTTGAATTCAACATCTATGGAATAACGATCGAATGAACTGCGATCATTTCCAAAATCAAGTTCAATGAGTCGTCTTTTCAGCTGATCTAGTGCTGTATATAATTTCAAGTATTCTTCTTTGGTCAGTAGTGGCTTATTGTCTGACAATGAACTCATGGCCACGTAGTCACAGGCTAATTTCAAGCCTCCGCCGACCACTCTTCCTGCATCGAGTAGAATGACCTGTTCTGCTTGCACTCCTTGATCTGGCTCTACAACACTGGACTCTCCTTTCTGGAGGTTTACAGTCATGCCTGTAAAATCAGGTCGCAATAAATTGGAGGTAATTGCCACTCCATTGGCCACTTCAGAAGGAAACGACCGATGGATCAAAACACCCATTTTTACCGATGCTTCATTCATATTATGAATGCGTCGTTCCAAAAACGCTTTTTCTCCATATAGTGAGGACCAAACTTTTAAAATGGCGATATCCATGCGCTTGATGGGGTGCTTTTTCTTGTAGGTGGCACTCTCATATAAACCTGCGCCACTAAAACCCTTTAAATCCTCTGCATTCGAACTGCTGCGAAATCGAAAAGATTCAAAAGGAGATTCATTGAGTAATTTTCCAATTGAAGCTATCAAAGAATCATCCACTGGAGTTGATTCAATTCTCTCGCGGACTTTAGAAAGATGCTTTTTCACTCCTTTGAAATCGCCCTCCGCATGTGCTTTCAATGCCGCGTTTAACTCATCCGCTACTTTAGACTTCTTCATATGTTTTTCAAAGTAATAAAACGGAATTCCATAGCAGGACTCTGGAACCTTGAAGTAGTCATAGCCTAAATCTCGCTGAACGCGAAGGAGTGTGGCTAGGTTGGCGGCTTTACTTCCAACTCTCTCAGTCATAGACTCATTTAAAACTTGCAAGTCGACTATTCTTAAATATTCAACATCGCAACTCAAGTCTCTGGTTTTTCCTTTAGAACGCGTTTCAATTAGCGCGTCTGTTGGCTTGATATTCCATTCAGCAGAAGAAACATTTAGTGCAATAGGTTTACCCAATAGCTTTATCACTTCCTTGTTAGAAAGGATATTTCTAATTACACAACAAGGAATCTTTCGCGAATGCGCAAGAACTTGAATGTGTGAAAGAGGAGTTTGAAATTCAGTGGTGATAACGCCTTTACATTCAGGAATAAAGAATGGCGTGCCTTCAACGATAATAATGTCCTTGCTGTGGTCAACTGTGCTTTTTGGATCATACATTTTCAAATATCCTAGTTCGCGTCCATCGAAAATTGATTGGTAATTTTTATTTGATAAAATTTCATTCAATTCAATCTTAGGAATTGAAAGTTTCTCGGCGACCTCGAATAAGTAATCTGTACTAATTAATATTTTAAGCTTCTCTCCAAAATAGACCTTCTTTTTTAATCTTTCAAAAAAATCCTCTATTTGGTCTACGTCATACTTGCTGCTAGCCGTCATTTCAATGGTGTAAAAATCCCCATCTACGTAGTAGTTGAGTATACCAAGGCAATATTTTTGAGCAAAATTCGTGTGATAATTTATAGAGTTAAAAACAGTCAAATTTTCGTTTTCATTGATATACTTTTTTATAAAATCAAAATGCAAACGATGTGCTTTGCTATTGATAAAAAGAATGCTGTCGTCATCCAAAGCCCAAATGACTTTCATGCTTTTTACTTGGGAAAATTTTTCGGTTAGCGGAACGCTTGATAGGCTATCAAACATCTCCTGATTGGCAATTTCAAAATTGAATTCCTTTTTTATTGAGTCATTTTTCTCAATAATTTCAACAATGGAACCTGATGGATTTTCGCACCTGTTAAGCAAGAATAAGCTTAAAATTAAGGCGATATTAAGAATGATTTCTTTTACCATGAGCTCTAATGAGTAGGAAAATGGAAGTAGCGGTGAAACAAAGGATGATTAATCCTGCCAAGACGTTAATGGCCATGGCAATCACCCAGATGGGGCCTGAAACGATTACCAAGACGAGCGTTAAAAAGCGAAGCCAGAACTCATTTTGATATTGAACCCAAATTGCCAGTATGAGGGTTATAGGAATAGTAAGAAGCCATATAAAAATCAATAACAACGCGCTGTCATCACTTTGGCCGTGGCCAATTGTAAGAAGAGTAGAAAGAAAAATTAGCATTCGTCGAAAGTAGGATAAAGTTATGCTTTATTAATGGCTTTTATTAGCAAGGTTTTTACATATTTGTCAAAATAATTTTTATGAACGCATATATCGTTGGAGGAGTAAGAACACCGATTGGAAATTTTGGAGGAAGTCTTTCTAGTGTGAGAGCAGATGATTTGGCTGCTATAGTCTTAAAAGGTATTTTGGAAAAGTATCCAGGATTGGATCCTAAGACGATTTCTGATGTCATCATGGGTTGTGCGAATCAAGCCGGAGAGGACAATCGAAATGTGGCTCGTATGGCTTTACTGTTAGCAGGCTATCCTGTTGAAGTACCGGGTGAAACCACCAATCGTTTGTGCGCTTCTGGACTAAGTGCCGTTGCCCAAGCTGCGCGAATGATTAAAGTAGGAGAGGGGGATATCGTAATTGCTGGCGGTGTGGAGCACATGACGCGTGGCCCATGGGTAATCAGCAAAACTTCAACAGCTTTTGGCAGAGATGCCCAGATGTTTGATTCCAGCTTTGGATGGCGCTTTATTCACCCGAAAATGAAAGAGATGTATGGAGTAGAGGCTATGGGTGAAACAGCAGAGAATTTAGCAGAAAAATTTACGATTAGTAGAGAAGATCAAGACGCTTTTGCATTGGCCTCGCAATTAAAGGCCAGCAAAGCTCAGTCGGAGGGACGCTTTGCTGAAGAGATTATCCCTGTATCTATTCCGCAAAAGAAAGGTGATCCAATCATCTTCGATAAGGATGAATTTATAAAACCTCAGTCAAGCATAGAGACTTTGGCGAAGCTGAAACCTGCTTTTCGAAATGGAGGAAGTGTTACGGCAGGTAACGCAAGTGGCTTGAACGATGGAGCGGCTGCTTTGCTCATTGCGGGCGATGAGGCTGTGGCAAAAAATGGTTTGAAGCCATTAGCAAAAATCTTGAGTTCTGCTGCCTCAGGAACAGAGCCTCGAATTATGGGAATTGGTCCCGTTGAGGCTTCTAAGCTTGCCTTAAAGCGCGCAGGTCTCACATTAGATCAAATGGATATCATTGAAATAAATGAGGCTTTCGCTGCCCAAGTGCTTGCTTGCACGCGAAGCCTAGGAATAGAAGACAATGACCCACGTTTAAATATAAATGGTGGTGCTATTGCCTTAGGTCATCCGCTTGGAATGAGTGGAGCGCGAATCGCCTTGTCAGCAGCATTAGAGTTGAATAAATCTAATAAACGCTATGCCCTTTGCACGATGTGTATTGGCGTAGGGCAGGGGTTTGCAATGGTACTAGAAAAAGCTTGATATGGCCAATATCTTTGAGTTTAATGGATATCGCCCTGTAGTGCACGAATCTTCATTCGTTCACCCCAATGCCACCGTTACGGGCAACGTTATTATCGGTAAGAATGTTTACATAGGCCCGGGCGCAGCGATCCGCGGTGATTGGGGCGAAATCATTATTGAAGATGGCTGTAATGTTCAGGAAAATTGCACCGTACACATGTTTCCCGGCGTCACAGTATACCTCAAGGAAGGTGCGCATATAGGCCATGGAGCAGTGATTCACGGGGCCACGATTGGCAGAGATTGTCTTGTAGGTATGAATGCAGTAGTAATGGATAGAGTAGAGATGGGGGATGAGTGCATTATCGGTTCATTGTGCTTCGTGCCAGCGGATATGATTATTCCCAGACGAAGTCTTTTGGTTGGAAGTCCGGCAAAAATTATCAAAGAAGTATCAGACGAAATGATGGAATGGAAAAAGGAGGGCACGAAACTCTATCAGCAACTTCCATCAGAACTTTACTTATCTTTAAAGCCATGTGAACCACTGCGGCAAGTACCTGTTGATAGAGAAAAGCAAGTGACTCATTACAAAACATGGAAGGAATCTAAGGAATAGCTTATGTACCCAGCAATGCACGATAAACCATTCCGCTTCAAACAATTTGAAGTTTATCAATCCCGCAGCGCCATGCGGGTGGGTACCGATGGTGTTTTGCTAGGAGCTTGGGCACAAGTGGAGGATGCGAATCATATACTTGATGTGGGTACTGGCACTGGAGTGATTGCATTGATTTGCGCACAACGTAATCAAAAGGCGTTGATTGATGCAATCGAACTCGATGAAGGATCGGCAGAAGATGCGCACTATAATTTTCAAATTAGCCCATGGAAAGAACGACTAAAGGCCCACACGGGTGATTTTTTGAAAATAGGGTCAAAAGATAAATTTGACTTAATCATTTCTAATCCGCCTTATTTTTCTCAATCTCTTAGAGCCTCGAATCCAAGTCGAAACGCCGCGCGCCATGATGATTCGCTTCCTGCGGAGGCATTTATGGAGAAGTCAAAAAAGCTTTTAAATCCAGACGGACATTTAGCACTGATTTTTCCAAAAAATCAACTTGAGCGTTGGACTTTCGCGGCGCAAGAGGCTGGTATGTTCCCTTCACGCATCTGTCACGTCTTTACCCTTGCGCACAAGGACGCTTCGCGTGTGATGGTGGAATTCAGGAAAGGCGAGCCCTTTGAACCTAGAATGGAAAGCATATTGATAGAAAAAAGCCCCGGAGAATTCTCCGAGGCCTATAAGGAAATTACACGTTCTCTTTATACGAAGTGGTGATCAACCGCCAATAACACGTCGGAGATTGTCTACGGCGCTATCCCACAACATCTTTGTTTCTTCCTCGTCTCCGTCTTCAAAGAAGTCAGTAACGAGCAATGCTACTTCACCAGTCATTTCATCAATCTTGATGCGCATTTCGAAGAATGTCTTTTCTTTCCCATCTTCAAGCCAATGAAACTTAACAAATTGGTTCTTTTTTGATGAAACGAGCTCCGCTTTGCGTTCTTCGCCTTCCCAAAAGAAAGTAAAGACATCGCCACGAATATTTACCTCATCGGCAAACCAATCTTCGAGTCCACTGGGAGAAGAGATGCAATTGTATAGAATGTGGTCGGAGGTGCGAATGATATATTCGAGATCCAATCGGTTCTTTTCCATAAGCATAATCGGTTGGTGGTTAGGTTAGTTTTGCAAGTATACCCTTTTTTTTTCATTATTCATATGAAAATAAGAAAAAGGATTATATTTGCGCCCGCTTTACAAATGGCGGGGTAGCTCAGCTGGTTAGAGCGCATGATTCATAATCATGAGGTCGGGGGATCGTGCCCCCCCCCCGCTACGAAAGCCGCGTTAGATTCTTATTATCAAACGCGGCTTTTTTTATTTCATGAAATATCTTCAAATCATACTCATCATCTTCATTTTCTCGGCTTGCCAAGATGATCATGGTATTGCCAAGAAAATTTCGTTTTATCACTGGGGCTCCAAGTGGAATCCTAACCAGACAGAGCTGAATCTTCTTCAACAAACATCAGACAATTCTTCTGGTAGAATCTACTTGCATTTGTTTGATTTGAAAATGATCGAGGGGAAGGTTCAAAAAGTATCTTCGCTCGATATGTCAAGGCCCATTCCAACCAACTTCTGCGCGGTGCCAGTGGTTTACATTGAAAATAAAGTTTTTGAAAAACCCGACGATAGCCTTGCAATAAAAGTCTATGAGGTTGTTTATAGAATGGCGAGTCAGCACAATTTCTGTTCAAATGAACTGCAGATTGACTGCGACTGGAGCGAAACAACAAAAGAGGCTTATTTTCTTTTTTTGAAAAAAATAAAAGAAGCATCCAACTGGAAAATCACTGCAACTATAAGACTACATCAAGTAAAATTCTATGAAAGAACAGGAATACCGCCGGTGGATAAAGGTATTTTGATGTATTACAACATGGGCAAAATCACTGGGGATAATCGCAATAGCATACTCGACAATCAGATTGGAGAACAATATCTCGATAATTTTAGCACATATCCTTTAGCACTTGACCTTGCGCTCCCATGTTATCATTGGTGGATTCAACTGAGAGATGGAGTTCCCGTTGAGTTAATCACTAAATGGCAGGTATCGCCTTCAGAGCAAGTTGATTTATTTGAGTCAGTGAATGAGCGTTTTTATAAAGTCAAAAAAAGTGGATTTTATGCAGGTTTCTATTTAAAAGAAGGTGATGTTCTCAAGCTTGAAGAGTCAGAAGAAGATGAGCTTATTCGTGCAGCAAAGACATTTAAAAAAAGAATTCATCAACCTTTTGAAGAAGTGATATTTTTTGAATTAGATTCGACGCATATTTCATCGTTCGATGCGTCCTTATTTTCGTCTTTTGTACTACACGATAGTACTTCTAATTAGCGCTGCTTGCGCTGGTATTGATTATTACTACGAATCCACCACCAACATAAAAAGGAATGCTTTTGTTCCTTCGGAGTTTGCTCCATTGGCTTATTACGAGGACAGTCGATTTGCTTGGGATGAAAATCAATTCATCGAATATCCTTCGTTTAATCAGTCTGTGGTCGAAGATTGGGAAAAGTACCTCGGAGCAGAAGTGCTCACTGACAGCCTTTCAAAGTTGATTCTGGAAGATTCACTTCAAGCAGTATTAGCGTTTCAAAAGTCTTTGGGGGAGGCTAAACTCAATAAAAATCCCAAGTTCAACGCATTTTTAAATTACTTGAAACTTGCCAAGAAAGCAGAGTCCTATTCTACCAGTGACAATATGTATTGGTGGAGAGAACCGCTTAAAACAGATTCCTTGAGTCAGGCCTTATCTACTGAACTCGTAGAATACTGGCAAGCTTGCGAAGATGACTTTATCAAGTCGAGAATGGAATTTCAGCTCATTCGTAACAGCTATTTTTCCGGAAATTTTATCCGAGGAATTGATATCTATAATCGTTATGTCACCAAGAGACCAGAGGATTTAATGTCATTGCGAAGCAAGAGCTACGCTGCAGGATGTTATTACAAAATAGGCAGGTTCAGTGAAGCGAACGCCATGTATGCTGATATAATGGCTGCTGACAAACGTTTCACCCAATCGATGACATATAGTTTCAGACCTCAAGAGGAGCTTGATTTTATTCAAACATTGAAAAAATGCTCCAACGAGGAGTCGCGCATTTGTGCGTGGGTGATGATGGCCTTTTATACCGGAGACGCGGCCAGAGCAATGCGTGAAGTAAGGAAAATCAATGCAAATCATAATGCTATTGATTTACTATTGTCGAGACAGCTGGCCAATTATGAAAGTCTAATTAATAACAACTATTATTACGAATCTGACGATACTGAAAGGTTGAATAAATTGAATTTTTTGAAAATTAATCTTTCAAATGATTTAGTAAGTCTATTAGGTGACGCGGCGTATCAACGCAAATACAAGGCTCATGCTGCTTTGTCTTATTTTTCTTATTTGAATAATGACATCGCACAATGTGAATATCATTTAAATCAAGCATTCGAAAAACAAAGTAAGCAAGATACCGTGTTTTCTTATCAATTGCGAATTTTTAAGGTGCTACTAAGGGCTGAAAATCCTAAAGAATACAACGCCGATGATATTGAAGATTTGAAGTGGGTGTTTAGCCAAGCGGATGGAGTTTGGGATGGCTATGGAGAAACTTTCAAGGCGTATCAAATACTTTTGAATAAACTTCGAGAGTATTTTAAAGAGCACAATCAGGCCGCCGCAGATGTGCTTCTGCCGTCCATGGAGAGTTTGGATAAAATTGAGAATATTGATGCAGCAATTAGTTTTTTAGATACCAAAGATGATAGTCAATTGCACAATTTCATTAGGCAATACGCCGGTATCAATAAATCGCAGCTTTACCAATTACAGAGCATTTATTATGTGAAAAAAGGAATGCTAAAGCAAGCGTATGAGGCCGCAGCATCTATCTCTGAGGAAACCACTTTTGATGGAAATCCTTTCTCCTTCCGAATTAAGGATTGCCATGATTGCGACTTCGCGGAATACCAAGGCGAAAAATATACAAGAGTTAGTTTTTTGAAAGAAATGCTTCGATTGGAAGACCAATTGATGAAGAGCGCTTCATTTGAGGATGCCATTCTTTTGGGAAATGCTTATTACAATTTGTCCTATCATGGCAATCTTCGACAATTTTTTTACACCGACTATCCCTTACATGGTTTTACCGAAGAGAAGGAACAAAATTGGGATTTTAATTATTGGTATTGGCCGATGAATTATGATGTTAAGCACTCAATTACATACTACAAGAAAGCCTTGGAGTTGGCTAATACGAAGGAACAAAAGGCACAGGCATTTTATTTAATTAGTAAGTGTGAATTAGCTGAATATTATAATTCTAGAGGAGAAGAAGATGAGGCAGATTTCATTGCTCGTGATGGTTTTAAGGGCCTAAAAGAGATGGAAGATTCTAAATTCAGAAAAATGGTTCTTCAAGAATGTGGTTATTTCAAAACCTATTTTACAAATAAAAAATAATCAATCATGAATATCCCAGCAACGTCAAAGAAGAGAGTAGTAATAATTGGTGGTGGCTTTGGCGGGCTGCAATTGGCCAAAGGATTGCGCAACAGTGACTTTCAAGTAGTGATGCTCGACAAGCAAAACTACCATGCCTTTCAGCCATTGTTCTATCAAGTAGCAACAGCGGGCTTGGATCCGGGAAGTATTGCCTATCCCTTCAGAAAAATATTCTCAGGTTATGATAATCTCTTTTTTCGCATGACCGAAGTATTGAGTGTTGATGCGAGCAAAAAGGTCGTAAATACCACGATAGGTGAGTTAACTTATGATTATTTAGTGATTGCAACAGGCGCTACTTCAAATTACTTCGGACTCAAAAGCATAGAAGATAGAGCCATGCCAATGAAGTCTGTTTCGGAAGCTTTAGACATTCGGAGTTTGTTGTTGCAAAATTTTGAAAAGGCGATTCTCAGTGATGATATCAATGAAAGAGAAGCGCTAATGAGCGTAATCATTGTTGGAGGAGGCCCAACGGGAGTCGAACTTGCAGGTGCGATTGCTGAGTTGAGAAGAGATATACTTCCAAAAGACTATCCCGATTTGGACGTTCGAGCAATGGACGTTCATCTCATTGAAGCAAATGACAGGCTAATAAAATCCATGTCAGAAAAGAGTAGCATTAAGGCTAAGGAGGCGCTCGAAAACATGGGAGTAGATGTGTGGTTGGAAACTAGGGTCACTGATTATGATGGTTTCAATGCGACCACAAGTGATGGCCGGAAATTGTCAGGGGCGATGCTCATTTGGGCGGCAGGCGTCAAAGGTGTTGTGCCATCCGGAATTAGCTCGGAAGCTATCAAAGGAGGAAGAATTTCTGTTAACGAGTTCAACCAAATCATTGGATACGAAGGCATATTTGCGATTGGTGACGCGGCAATCATGATAAGCCCAGACTATCCGCTCGGTCACCCCATGGTGGCTCAGCCTGCAATGCAGCAAGGTCAACTTCTAGCAAAAAATCTCAAACGACTAGCAACAGGAAATCCAATGATTCCTTTCAGGTACAAAGACCTTGGTTCAATGGCCACTATTGGCCGAAACAAAGCAGTCACTGAAATGAAAAACCTAAAACTGAGTGGATGGATTGCTTGGGTTGCGTGGCTGTTCGTGCACGTCTATCAATTGGTTGGCTTCAGGAATAAAATCGTTGTCATGATCAATTGGGCGCAGAATTATTTGCGTCACGCTCGTGATTTACGATTAATAATTCGTCCTTTCAAACGGGGAGTTTAAGATGCCGTAGCACGTTTGAGGCGATCATTGATAGCCTTTCCTAATCCATTATCTGGAGCTTTTTCGACGAAAATCTCTGTGATTTCCAATTCATCTAACTCTCTCAAATATTTGAATAGATTTCTAGCCGCTTCTCTCAAATCCCCCGATTTACTTAATGTTCTATCTACGGCTCGCTGAGATTCTTTTGAAAAATAAAGAACAGCGGTATTTTCAGCGATCTCGCTCGCACTATGAAGATACGAGGTTTTCTTTCTTGGAGAGTAATGATTGGTAAGCATGCCCGGAGCTTGCGGCGAACTGCTGCTATGGTCACTCACAACTACAGGAACTCCGAAATCACTAAGTGCATCAATGCTCAGTCCGCCAAGTCTCAAAACAGTTATTTGGTGGTTGTCACAACGCACAATAGTAGATTCCAAACCAATTTCGGAAGGTCCCCCGTCCAATACATATTCCACCTTATCACCAAGCTGTTTGATCACGTGATCTGCCGAAGTGGGGGAGATATAGCCAAAAGGATTGGCGCTGGGAGCGGCAAGACATAAATCAAAATCGCGCAACAATTTTAATGTAATTGGATGTTGTGGCATTCGAATACCAACCGTTTTCAAGCCCGAGGTAACGATATCGGGGATAATTTCATTTTTATCAAAAATGATGGTCAACGGTCCTGGCCAAAATTTATCAATGAGCTTTTGCTGCAGCGGTGAAACATCGCCAACGAGTTGTTTTAACTGAGAAACCGCGCCGATATGCACAATGAGCGGATCAAAAGATGGGCGTTGTTTGGCCTCGAAAATCGAAACGACTGCGGCCGCATTCAGGGCATCCGCAGCAAGGCCATAAACAGTCTCCGTTGGAATGCCCACTATTTTGCCCTCCTTCAGGAGCTCTGAAGCCTTTGTAATATCTGTTCCCGATTGTTCCACGAGCGCAAAGGTAATAGGACTTAATGTGTAGGGTAAAAATTGTTAAGATTGAATCAATCATATTCATTAATTTTACACAAGATAAACCTGTATAAAAACCACATTTTACAAGAATGAAAAAATTTCTACTTGCACTTGTTTCTGTTATTGTTCTTTTCGAAGTAAGTGCTCAATCAAGACCATATGGTTATGACATGCATGATAATGAGTTGCTTGCGCTAAATAAATTTGATTTGCCGAATCTCGACATTCAAAAATTAATTGAGAAGGCCGAGGAGAAAGACAAAAAGGGCCAAATGTCTATGTATGGCGCTATACACGATGTGAATATCGATGCCGAAACTCATGGAAACTGGAGGACAGACGTGGATGGCAATATGATTTGGCAATTAAAATTTAAAAGTCAAGGAGCACAGGCGATGGCATTGCTTTTTGACGATTTCTATTTGCCCGAAGGGTCATTCTATTATATCTACTCAGCAGATAAGAGCTGGTTCGAAGGCCCATTTGACTTCACAGAAAACCAACCCTCGGGACTATATCGCTCATTCGATGCATATGGCGACGAAGCGATTTTCGAATACGTTCAACCTGCAGGGGTAGTAGGTTCACCACATTTGGGAATCAACGGAGTAATCCATTATTATAGATTTATCCAAGACCCACGCCAAGAAAGTCGTGGCGGAAGCGAAGCCTGCCAAGTAGACGTCAATTGCCCAGAAGGTGCGGATTGGGTGAATCAAAGGCAATCAGTCGTAAGGCTGAGCCTTGTTACAGGTAGCGGAGTAGGCAGCTGCACAGGCTCATTAGTGAATAATACTTCTTATGATTGTAAAAATTATATCCTCACTGCAATGCACTGCACAGAAGAAAGCTCTAACGCGAACCTTCTCGTTTCAACTGTTCGTTTTAATTTTCAAAAACCAAATTGCGGCACAGGAACAGGTCCTTCTAGCCAACAAAAGGTAGGACTAATTCTAAGAGCTGATAGCAACGATAATGGCGGCCTTCAGGGAAGCGATTTTGCACTCGTTGAAATGGATGATACCATCCCTGCCAGTTGGAATCCATTCTACGCAGGCTGGGATGTAACCACCGCTGCTCCCGGAATTATTAGCGGGAATATCCGCGCTATCTGCATTCACCACCCAAATGGCGATGTTAAAAAGATTTCTGCCGCTTCAACAGTTGTAAATGGCAACTGGGTTGCCCCCGGCAATCACTGGAGAGTAGTTTGGACTGCAACAGAAACAAATTGGGGAGTTACAGAACCCGGCTCTAGTGGATCGCCATTGTTCAATAAGGATAAGAGAATTATTGGAACATTAACTGGCGGTGAAAGCTTTTGCACTGCTCAGACTGCCTCCGACTACTACGGAAAAATGGAGCGCCATTTCTACGGTAATCCCAATCCAAGTAATGAGGATTTAGTGGATTGGTTGGATGCTGCTGGTACTGGACTTACAGCAATAAACGGAGCTACACCTAACACAACGCTTAGTCAGCCTTGTACTCCGCAAACATCGACCTCTGTTCAAGAAATCGCATTCGAAGATGTTACAATTTATCCTTCTGTTGCTACCGACATGATAACCATTTCAAGCGCTAAGTTTGACTTGATTAAAGAAGTGAGGATCTTTGACGCCGCAGGTCGTGTCGTAGATTCATTCTCAATTAATAATACACAACAAAACGTGTCTGTTCAAAACCTGAATACTGGTGTTTATTTTATTTCCTTCATTGCCAATGATGGCAATTTTGTGACTAAGAAGTTTACTGTAAACAGATAAGATCATTTAATTCAATATACATTTACGCCTCGCATTTGCGGGGCGTTTTTGTATGATTAAAAAGCTTTCTATTCCTGAACAGTGGTTTGAAATTATCAAGCCATATCTTGAAGGATTTGACTTGGAAACCTTTTTCCAGTCAATAGAGGAGGAGTACAATTCCAACGTTTGCTATCCGCCATTGGAAAGAGTTTTTTTTGCCCTCAATGAGATTTCTCCTTCTCAAGTAAAAGTAGTTATACTTGGACAGGATCCCTACCACGGTCCAAATCAAGCCAACGGACTGGCTTTTTCAGTGAATAGTGGAATGAAAATCCCTCCGTCATTACTAAATATTTTCAAAGAAATAAAAAATGAATATGGATTTGAGATTCCATCTTCTGGAGATCTCACACCTTGGCTTAAACAAGGTGTTTTATTGCTCAATTCAACATTAACCGTTCGCGAAGCAAGTGCGAATTCTCATCAAGGTATTGGCTGGGAACGTATAACAGACGCTCTCGTGAAGGCACTTGCCAACGATAATGAACATCTTGTTTTTATTTTATGGGGAACTTTTGCTTCTAAAAAAAAGGACCTGATTCCAGCCGAGAAACATCTCGTTTTAACTGGCCATCACCCTTCACCTTTATCGGCACATAAGGGCTTTTTTGGGAATAATCATTTTTTAAAAACCAATGATTTTCTCATCGAAAAACAGAAGACACCCATTAACTGGAAATTATCGAATCAATTCAATATCACCTTTGATTGAGTCTTCGCGCTTTTCTCCGCATGTGATGCTATAGTCAAGCAAGTAATAGTAAACGCCATCTCCAATGTCTTTGGGTGACCAAACATTTGGACGGTCAATTTCTTCAACCAATGCACCCCAACGATTATAAATTCGAAGATTATAGGCGTCAAATAATTGTAGAATCGGAAGGTTTGAATTGGAAGCAAGGAAGGGGCGCCAAGTGTTGTTCATAGCATCTCCGTTAGGGGTGATGATATTGGGAAATCTTAGATCATTGAGATTCACATAAAAATACTGATTGGCAGCAACGATTACTTCCCCCACACCTTCACAGCCATTATCCAACGAAGTGACAGTGACGAAGTAGAGTCCTGGTTGATTGACAATAGGGTTATTGGAGTTTACCCCGCTAACAAATGATCCCAATTCTGTGGACCATTCCAGCTCATAATTGTTCACATTAGTAATTTCCAACCCAGATATAGCAAGAGCCCGCGTTAAACAATCCAGAGTGTCTTGGAGAGGAATAGTAACTTCTGGTTCTGCAATATCCAATCCGATTACAACATTGTCTTGCGAGGTACATCCATTCGTCGTATTGGTTACAATTAGATTGTACGTTCCTGGTTGGGAAACCGTAGCTGTTGCAGTACTTGAGATAATGAAAGCGCTATTATTCCACTCATAAGCAGCATTTGCTCCAGCATTGGCAGCATTCAGAGTAATTTGAGTTTGAATGCAATTGATGGTTTGATTTGGACCTGCATTGGCTGGAAGAGTAGTAAAGTCTCCTTCAACTTCGATTTGTTCTGTAACAAAACATTCCTGATTGCTTGATGCGGTGAGCACATAAATTCCAGGTGCACTAGCGGTTAATGA
Source organism: Flavobacteriales bacterium (assembly GCA_046309775.1). GTDB lineage: Bacteria > Bacteroidota > Bacteroidia > Flavobacteriales_D > Sanyastnellaceae > JAIXWP01. The sequence goes on along the minus strand of JBKCOM010000223.1, from coordinate 57,264 downwards.
AAGTCCATTACCCACCACGCTTCCTCCTGGACCTAACCAAACATATGAATTGTTATTTGTAAAATTAATCGTGGGATTAATTGTCACAGTTGGAGTGTTGCAATCAATACTCGTTACGGAAGAGGGCATTGTAAGAACAAGCGGTCCTACCACCACCTCAATCTGCGCAGTCTGTTCTGCACCACATAGATCGGTGTAAACACATGTGTAGGTAGTCGTCTCCTCTGGACTGGCGATCGGTGTGGCTGATGTAGGATCATCAAGTGTCTCTGTTGGTGTCCATGAATAGGTGCCGTCTAATGAAGCTCCCACGCTGAGCTGGGTGCTGCCGCCATCACAAATCAATACACTATCCCCAACGCTGAGAATATTCTCTTGAAGGCAAACGGTTTGAATATTCGAGGCGCCGCCCGTGGCAGCAGTAAAACCCCACCATACCTGACTTTGACCATTAAAGATCCCGTTGATCAAATCTTCACTGCCTTGCAATCTTAGAACACAATCAAAAAATACTTGAATTATTTGTGTACTGGGATCCCAAGTGATTTGAACGATGTGATACTCACCGTCTTCGATGTTTTCACTAAAAGGGTCAGCTTGAACTGGTCCAACTATATTATTGATGCCGTTGTGATTGATATCACCATTTTTTTGGATCGCTATGTGATCAAAAAATGGATCGGCATAATCTCCATTCTGCCAAGTGTCGAATTCTATACCTAATGAAGTTCCAAAGTTTAGATATCCCATTCCTCCTCCGCTCACTCCAATAGCAGAGGTACCTTGGGTATGTAAAACAAAACAGATTCCATCGGCACCATTGGCATCCGTTGATCCGAAGTTCATTCTGAATTGAATATCGAAAGGCAAGGTGAGATCTAATTGCTCTCCGTACCACACCGTACCATTCTGCGTTCCCAGGTCAGGGGTGAGTTGATAACAATCGCCACCAACAAACTCAGCACTTCCATTTAAGAAATAAGTTTGAGATTGAATAGATTGAATCACAAAAGTGCAAAAAAGTAGAGAGGCAGCAATTTTCAAACGCATGTCGGAGCAGATTGATAGAGTTGCAATATAGCGACTTATTTTGATAACAAATACAAAACCCCCAGCATAAGCTGGGGGTTGCATGTAAATTTATTTTAATAACTAAAGACTGATTGAAACAATTGTTCCATTCGGTCGAGTTACCGCAGCCGCATTATCACAAGCGCCATTCCCGTAGTCCAATGTCCATAATCCAAAGCTTGTTGTAATTTGAACCGTACCCTGTTTGATGTGCTGACATGAAAAATCAACAATTAAAGGACTTGTGATCACTCGTGACAAGGTGTTACCATTAGGGCGCACTACTGTGCCGTTGCCACTAATGCTCCATACATTGTCAAAACAAGCAGGAGTATCGTAGCCACTTAACCAGGTCATTTGATGGGTGAAATTTCTCGAGAAAGTACTGCCATTGCTTGTGATATCAGTATCTATAACTCTCGTAAATGTTGGTTGGCCTGAGCTATTTAAGCCCGTATTCGTAGTTATTCTGCTACCCACAATGCCAACACCATTAATACTGAAATTTTCAAATGTTACTGTTCGGATTGCTCCAGAAAGGTTAAATGAGTCTGTTAGATGAATCAACATTTTACCTATTCGTGAGCGTCCGAAATAATCAGTGCAACCCGTACCGAAATCAACGGTGATGGTTTTTGGAAAACTTGGAGAATCTTCGGTGATAGTTGCACAACTCGATGATGGATATCCAAATGAGCAATTACCGGTATTTGAGCCCAAATTTTTCAGCGTCAGCCCATCTTCTTCTTCGCTTAGGCTTTTCTCCACGTAGCCTGCTACTGCCTCTTCTGAATATCCATTCGTTTCTTCTTCTTCCTCTTTATCTTTTCGACAAGAATTCAATGATGCTGCTAATACCAGAAGAACTAAAGTAAAATAAATGTTTGCCTTTTTCATGGTGTTTGATTTTGAAGTTTTGACTCCATTACCAAATGAAGGTTTAAAAGAAAGCAAAGATTTAAAGTGAGGCAACGATTCTTTCCGTGGCTTTCATTGTCATTTCATACACTCTGTCAAAATCTTTGAGGCTTCCGTAATATGGATCAGGCACTATCACATCGTGGTATCCGTCATCAGACTTCAATAGAAGTTCAATTTTTGAAAGATTTTTGGAATTGGTGCAAAGTGCTTGCAGATCTTTCAAATTGCTTCGATCCATTGCATAAATGCGATCGAAGACTTCAAAATCCTCAGGTCTCAATTGTCGACTTTTTTGTGCACTGATATCTATACCGTGGGACTTCATGCAAGCAATAGCCCTATCATCTGGGGCCTCACCGCGGTGATAGCCACTCGTGCCGGCCGAGTCAACTTCTATCTCAATGCCTTTTTTTGCAGCACAATGTTCCAAAGCACCTTGAGCCATGGGGGAGCGGCAAATATTACCAAGGCAAACCATTAAAATTTTCATGCTAGTTCTTTGGTGAGAACATCTTCAACGAAAGAGCGAGCTTTGCCTTCAGTTCATTGCGATCGACAATATAATCTAGGAAGCCATGCTCCAAAACAAACTCTGAGCTTTGAAATCCTTCGGGGAGGTCTTTTCCAATTGTTTCTTTTACAACACGTGGTCCGGCAAATCCAATAAGCGCCTTGGGTTCGGCGATATTGATATCTCCCAACATAGCAAACGAGGCAGTAACACCTCCTGTTGTTGGATTGGTAAGAATGGACACATAGGGTAGTCCGTTATCTGCAAGCTGAGTGAGTCGGGCAGAGGTTTTAGCCATTTGCATCAATGAAAAGCCTGCTTCCATCATACGTGCCCCGCCACTTTTTGAAATACAAATAAATGGACACTTATTCTTTATCGCTTCCGTCACTCCAATCGCGAACTTTTCTCCTACCACTGAGCCCATTGAGCCACCAATGAATGCAAAATCCATACATGCAACTACGGCTTTCTCGCCTTCTATTGTTCCTAATCCAACACGAATCGCGTCCTTCAAGCCAGTCTTTGCAATAGTAGACCTGATGCGGTCTTTGTAACCTTTCGTGTCCACGAATTCAAGAGGGTCGCCAGAGGTAAGATTGGCCGCAATTTCTTCGTATTGCATTTCGTCAAACAGAATAGAGAAGTACTCTAAAGAACCAATTTTTTCATGGTGACCACAGTTATTACAAACCCAGTTGTGATCGGCATGCTGTTCACTTGTAACAACATTCTTACACTCAGGGCACTGATACCACAAACCCTCAGGAATCTCTTTCTTATCTACACTATTTGTGGTAATACCTGTTTTTCTGCGTTTGAACCAACTCATATTTTATAATGATTTAGGGGGCAAATGTAAACAATCAACGTAGCAATCGAATATGTCCGTGCCTTTCAATCTTTACTCCATTGTAATTCAATGCTTCGACACGGTAAGTATAAGCATCCAACCCAACGCCAACAGGATCGGGTGCCCAAGGACTTTCTAGCTCTTCTGTGAAAAACACCATATCGCCAAAACGATTGTAAACGAATATTTTAACATTACTCACATTGTGTCCTTTAACAACCCAGCCGTCGTTAATACCATTTCCATCCTGGGTGAATGCACTTGGAATATATAACCCCCAATCGCAAAATTCAACATTTACCAAGGTTGAAGCAGTGGCAACACCGCATTCATTGGAGACCTCTACTTCATATAAGCCTGGTGAAGTGGCTCGCTTTATTTGGAGACTATCCCCGTCGTTCCACGCATAAGTAGCTTCCTCAAAAATTCCAGGGTCTAATAGATAATCTTCGCCTTCGCAAAAGCTCACTTCTTCTTCAAGTTGTGGGGTAGGGGCAAATTTTTCAATTACCACAGCGCTACTCGTCAAGTTACATGAGCCATTTGATAATTCAACAGAATACAATCCTGCATCCGTGACTTCAATGGAAGATGCAGTTTCACCAGTATTCCAGACTCCTACTTCCCCGCTGCTCAAGACAATGGAGGTGCCTGAGCACATGGTATACTCTTCTTCAAGTGTGGAAATCGGCATCGTATCAACTTCAATCAAAATAGTATCACTGACACTGCAATTAAATGAAGAAAAACTGGCCACATATTCTCCTGAACTTACTACTTCATATTCAGTCGATGTAATGAGGTCATTCCAAAGAACAGAGGTAGAGGCATTCAAAGTATAAGGGATGGAGGTTTCACAAAGCTGTACGTCAGCACCTAGGTCAATCTCAGGTAATTCAACAACATTAAGTTGCAACGCATCACTGACCGTGCAGATTCCCAAGCTAGCTTCCGCTTCTATACTACCAGTGCTATTGACAACCACACTTGATGTGTTTGCTCCCGTCGACCATAATATAGTGTCGAATTCTCCAGAAGCTGAAATCGTGGCTTCTTCGCCTTCACATATCTGTGTTGGCCCAGATAGTAAAAGACTCGGAGAAGGATGCACCACTAAACTGATCATATCCTGAGTAATACAGCCCAAATTGGCTGAATCCAAGCTCAAAGTAAATGAGTAGGTGGTAATCGCATTAATATCTGCAGGCGCTAAAAATGACGGTTGTGAAGAACCACTATTTTGAAGGCCAGCATCACCCGTCCATTGATAGTTATAGCCAACAAGCCCCGGGGAACCAAGTAGAATGGTCTCTCCTCCGCAGGCTTCAAGATCCGAGCCTGCATCAGCAGCGTGCTGAAGTGTTACTGGATGACATGCGGTCATAGAAATATCATCAAGCCCAAAATCATTTCCTCCGGGATTGCTTTGATAATTTACAATACAGATTTCAGCATTTACCAAATCTCCAGAATTCCAAGTAATCACATTCTCTTGCCAACCGCCTTCAGCGACCAGCGAATCCCCGACTAAAACTCCGTTTATCGAAACGTGTAGCACCGCTAAAGGATGAGGGTTAGAATTGTTCGTTACGTCGCGACCCCAGTAACGAATGGTATAATCTGTCTGTGGTTCTAGTTCTACGTTTTGACACCAAACTTCAACTCCTTCTTGAGCCGTACCATTAGCGATCATGAATTGTCCCGCAGGTGGATTCGTATGGTCTTGCCCAACAAAGTCTGAGTGATATAAAAAAGCAAAAGAACCTACTGCATACGTTCCCTCAGGGCAAAGGGGACAAAAGAAGCCCGATCCCAATGTCATTTGTGTGGAAAAACCGCTGTTTCCCTGACTAAAGTCGCCATTGGTAATAACATTTACTTCCTGCATACACGCGCCACATTGAGCTGAAATTCTCAGTGAAGAAGCATGTGTAAAAAACAATAAGATTAAGATATATAATCGCATTAGGACGTGACGCTTAGATCAGAAACTACTTGCTTATCAAGGGCTATTTTATTTGCCACTGGGTTTGCATACATTTCAAGCAATGTCTCTCGAATTGCTTTTGCATAGCCATCTTTGGGCAATCCTTCCTGCCTGCGCAAGATGCCCGATGTAATCACACAACCCCTTATATAATTGCTAAAGGTAATTCGCTGAATATTCGTGTAAAACTCCTTGTGTTCCTTGCTGCCGTGAAGTAAGTCGTAGGCAATGTAATTCGTTGGCCATAGTTTATATATGCGGTGCATTTCACTATCAACTGCGTTTGCCAAAAACTGGACTTTATCATTTTTATGTTGAATTAAGCGCATTTGTTCGATGGCACCGCTCATAAAGCTTCCAACTGAAATGTGAACACGACCTTTATGGCCAGTCACACCTTTCATCATGCTTCTAAAGTCTTCTCCTGGCTTTTTTTCGTACTTCCCAAAAATGCGTTTTTGAACCAATTCATTGGCCTTCATTACATCGCATGGGTCATATTCGTAGCTAACACACATGGGCACAATGTTTAAGTCAAGCAAAGAGTCTTCCATGCTTTTAGAACTACTCATTGTAAACATTTTCAACAATCCACTCGCAGTGCGGTCGTCGCCATCTTTACTGCGTCCTTCCCTCTGAGCAATCCAAATCGAAGTGTTATCTTCTTGAATTGTCTTGCGGATGTAATTTGAAAGCCTTAAGGAATAATGGAACACTTCTTTGGCGTTGATATTCCTATTGACTATAAAATTCTTATTACTTCTAACGATATCCTTTACCACCGAAGTCTCCAGCAAGTTATCTCCGATGGCGATCTGCGTGGTTTTATAGCCCCGCTCCATCAAACTGACATTTAAAAGAGCACTGTCCAAAATGATATCTCGGTGATTAGATAGAAATAAATATGCTTTATCCCTTTCTAAAAAATCAATATTGGAGAAAGTGAGTCCGCTTGTAGTAAGCTGTGAGACCACCTTGAATGCAGGAGCACTAACCTGTTCTTGAAACTCCTCAACGGTGCTTATCTCGCGCATCATGCCTTGAATAACCGACTTGCCAAGAGAAGGATAAACCCATTTCATGATTTTATAAAAAATAGGTTCTTCAAGCAGCCGTTCAATCACTGGGCCGAGCTCGCCATCGTTGTAGGGGCGTATATCATCAAAATTATTTACATCTATCGGAGCAGAGGTCATAGGTTCTTTAAAAAAGAATTACGAAATTAACTAAAAACAATGAACCTATCTTTGTCAAATGACTTTCGAAGATTTAAAGTTAACACGTCAGTTTTTGGATGCCGTTGCCGAAGCGGGTTACACCGACCCAACAGACATCCAAAGACTAGCGATACCTAGGATTATGGCGGGCCAAGACCTAATTGGTATTGCCCAAACGGGCACTGGCAAAACTGCCGCATATGTGCTGCCGCTCCTTATGCAGATGAAATATCACCAAGGGCCTGAGCCAAGATGCCTCATCCTCGTTCCGACAAAAGAATTAGTGATTCAAGTAGACAGAACCATAGAAGAACTCTCCAAATACACTGATCTTAAAAGAGTTGCGCTTTATGGAGGTATAGGCCCAAAAGCGCAAATAGCACAACTCCAAGAAGGGGTAGATATCATTGTAGCCACCCCCGGCCGATTCTTGGAGGTTTATGCCAAGCGTGAGATTCTTCCAAAAAAGATAAAACATGTAGTGCTCGACGAGTGTGATCGTATGATGGACATGGGATTCTGGCCGCAATTGAGAGAAATTCAAGAAAAACTGCCTCAAAAAAAACAGCAACTCTTGTTCTCAGCTACTTTTCCCGAAAAAGTAGAGCGAATTGCAGATAATTTTCTCTTGTTTCCCAGTAGAGTAGAGGTCACTCCTCAAGCCACTCCTGCGGATACTGTTCGTCAAATCTTATTTAGCTTGCCCAATTTCAAAGCGAAACTCGCTTTACTTGAACACTTTCTAACTACAGACGAATCCTTTAATCGGGTCATGGTTTTTGTCAAAACAAAAGAGCAAGCGACTTCAATTGCAAAATACCTTGAGCGTCTAGCTATTGGAGAGGTGCGCCTTCTGCACAGCAACAAGGGCCAAAATGCTCGTATCAACGCGATTGATGATTTTAAGAGCGGTGACGTTCGAGTCTTAGTTAGCACTGACGTAAGTGCTCGAGGAATTGATGTTGTCGAGGTTTCTCACGTTATCAACTTCAATATTCCGACCAACTACGAGGACTATGTGCACAGAATAGGTAGAACAGGGCGAGCATTCAAAACAGGTACCGCTATCAGCTTTGCTGATTTTAGTGAAGAATATCACATTGCAAAAATTGAAAAATTAATCAAGCAAAGCCTCGAAAGAGGCGAGTTGACAAGCTCCATAAAAATCGACGAAACGCCTTTCGATGAGTTTCAGGATCAAATGCGCGAAATTGATCGACAGAAACGCCTTGAAAACCCTGATTTCAAAGGAGCTTTTCATGAAAAGAAATTTAAGAAAAAACTTGCTGATAAAAAGAAAAAACCAAACACGAAATCAGGAAAACCAAAGAGACGGAGTTATTAAATTGTGTTAGAAACTTATCTTCGATAAACACGAATAGCACGAGGCTTGTCATATATTCGAAGCCGTAATTTTTTTGAATATGACAAGTGATAAAACGCTAAAGCACCTGTTTCTGTCAGGTCATGTGGAAGGAGTTTCATATTTGCTTTTACTTTTTGTAGCAATGCCTCTAAAATATTTCGCGGATATGCCCAAGGCTGTATCGTATGTGGGTATGATTCATGGGGTTTTGTTCGTTTGGTTGATTTTCGCAATATTCTTAGCTTTTTCACAGGATAAAATCAATTTGAAAAAAGCTGTTCTTGTTTTTTTTGCATCTCTCATTCCTTTTGCTACTTTCTTTTTGGAAAGAATAGTATTAGGAAGAAAAGCTCTTTAAAATATGTCAAATCAAGAAAAATTTATTTCTCATATCACCGAAGGATATACGTTCAAAGGTGAATACTTGAGCCTCGGTGCTGCTCTTTTGGATGGCGCTCCGGTTGCTGGCGCAGAGGTAAAGATTCCTTTAAAAACCCTCAATCGCCATGGTCTTATAGCTGGAGCTACAGGCACTGGTAAGACGGTGACTTTGCAAATTATTGCAGAAAACATGGCGGCCAAAGGGATTCCAGTTCTTCTAATGGACCTCAAAGGTGACCTAAGTGGTATCGCTATGCCTGGTGTGAGCAACTCCAAAATAGAAGAGCGTCATGCTGCGATTGGAATTCCATATCATCCTGAAGGTACCACTGTTGAGTTGTTGAGTTTGTCGGAACAAAAAGGGACAAGATTGCGCGCTACAGTAAGCGAATTTGGTCCAGTTCTATTTAGTAAAATTCTTGAGCTCAACGATGTTCAAGGAGGTATTGTAGCCGCATTATTCAAGTTTGCAGACGATAATAATTTGCCTCTGTTGGATTTAAAAGACTTCAAAGAACTGCTTAAATACGCCACTGAAGAAGGTAAAGAGCAGGTTGAAAAATCTTATGGGAATATTTCTGAGGCGTCTGTTGGAACAGTCTTAAGAAAAATAATTGAGTTGGAGGCGCAAGGCGCAGAGCACTTTTTTGGTGAAAAGTCTTTTGAAGTTCAAGATCTCGTAAGGTTCGACCAATTCGGAAAGGGAGTTGTAAGCATTATCCGCCTCACCGATATACAAGACAAACCAAAGCTGTTTTCAACATTCATGTTGCAAATGCTAGCTGAAATTTACGCATCTTTTCCTGAGGCTGGAGATTTAGAAAAGCCTAAGTTGTGCGTATTTATCGATGAAGCGCATTTGATATTCAAAGAGGCTTCTAAGGCTTTGTTAGATCAAATAGAAGCTATTATAAAACTTATTCGCTCAAAAGGTGTGGGAATCTACTTCTGTACCCAAAACCCTTACGACGTACCCGAAGATGTGCTTGCTCAGCTTGGTCTAAAGGTTCAACATGCACTTCGCGCTTTTACTGAAAAAGACCGAAAGGCTATTAAAAAAACTGCCGAGAACTATCCAATTTCTGAATTTTATAAAACAGAAGAGCTGCTTACCCAAATCGGGATTGGACAAGCGCTTATTACGGGCTTGAATGAAAAAGGTATTCCAACACCACTCGCAGCAACACACCTGCGCGCGCCTAAAAGTAGAATGGGTATTTTAAATGATGAGGAAATTCAGCGAGTAATTGGTTTTTCGCCGATAGCCGCAAAATATAGTGATGCCCTCGACAGAGAAAGTGCTTATGAAATTTTGCAAGCAAAAATTAATAATGCGAAGGCAGAAAATGAAAATGAGGAAGTAGAGGCTCCTTCTGCGAGAAAAGCAACAACAAAACAAGAGCCATCGACTCTTGAAAAACTTTCAAAAAACACCATGGTGCGTCAAGTGGGAAATACCGTCATTCGTGAAGTGGCGCGTGGCTTGCTCGGGGTGCTTGGATTGGGCGGAGGAAGCAAAAAGAGAAGAGGTGGTTTATTCGGATAATTTAATTATTTAATTATGGATAAAGATAGCAGAATTGTAAATAAATTCAAGCAAAGAACTTGGAGTGAAACAAAGAGTAATGACTCATGGTCAATATTCAAAATAATGGGCGAATTCGTAGAAGGTTATGATCGTATGGGCTCTATTGGTCCTTGCGTATCCATCTTCGGTTCGGCTCGCACAAAGCCCGATAATCCATACTATCAAACAGCAAGGGATATCGCATTCCTGCTGACGCAAAGAGGTTATGGAGTTATTACTGGCGGTGGCCCAGGTATTATGGAGGCCGGTAATAAAGGTGCGAAAGAAGGAAATGGCGTAAGCGTTGGTTTGAATATTAAACTTCCTTTCGAACAACATAGCAATCCTTGGATAGACCACGACAAAGACATTAATTTTGATTATTTCTTTGTGAGAAAAGTTATGTTTATCAAGTATAGCCAAGGTTTCGTTGTAATGCCTGGTGGATTTGGTACGATGGACGAGCTTTTCGAAGCATTGACGCTTATCCAAACAGATAAAATTGGTCGATTCCCAATTATCCTCGTAGGACATAGTTTCTGGGATGGCCTAGTTGATTGGATTAAAAAAGTGCTTTTAGAAAAAGAAAAAAATATTAGTCCCGAAGACTTACATTTATTCAAAGTCGTTGATACACCGGAGGAAGTGGTCGAAGAAATCGACCGATTCTATTCTAATTACCTATTAAAGCCTAATTTTTAATTTGAATTTTTATAAAAAAATATTCAGTTTAAAAGCGATTGCAATGGTTTTCATTGCAATCGTCTTTTTTGCTTCCTTTAGTTCCAATAAAGCTACATTCCGTTTAAATGGCTGGAATGGTAAAAACGTAGTGGCTCCGCAATTTGTAAAGTTGGAATTGAATGAATTAACCACTTATAACAATACTGAAAAAATAAATCCACTTTTCGAGAGAATAGAAAACTTAGTTTTTCACGGAAAAGGAAAAATTTCTATTCTTCACATGGGCGGAAGCCACGTCCAAGGCGGATTCTTGACAGATCGCTTGAGATACAACTTCAGTACATTGACCTACGGAGTGAAAGGGGAGAGGGGATTTGTTTTTCCATATAAAATTGCTGGTACCAATAGTCCTTATTCTATAAAATGCAATTGGAAAGGCAGTTGGACCGGTTGTCGCTCCAGCGTTAGCAATCACCAATGTGATTGGGGAATGTCTGGAATATCTGCGATTACTACCGACTCGATCGCGTCGTTCGAAATTATGACCATAGACATAGACAGCTCAGCCTTTGCCTCGAATAGCGTCATTATTTTTCATAATTCAAATCAGGACTATGAAATAACAACGGACTCATCGATGAATCTAGTTGAGGTAGCGCGAAATATGGAAGATGGTTATGACATCTTCACTTTCGCTAAACCTTATGATTCATTCAAGTTCAACATTAAAAGATGTGTTGAACAGCCATCAGAATTTATTCTTCAGGGAATTTATTTTGGTAATTCTGAATTAAATGGATTCACCTATAATGCCATTGGTGTCAATGGTGCCGGAACATATAGCTATCTCAGGTCATCAAAGTTTGAAAACCAAATGCAGACAATCAAACCCGATTTGGTCTTCTTTGGAATCGGTGTAAACGATGCCAATGTTCCCGCAGACAACTTCGACCAAAAGGCGTTTGAGGAAAGATATGAAAGATTGATGGAAATGATTAGAAGCACGAACAAAGACGCTGTTTTTATTTTTATTACGAATAATGATACATATTATCAAAAACGTCAGCCAAACCGAAATGCTTACAAAGTGCAAGAATCGATGCATAGGCTAGCGGAAAAGTATAATGGCGCTGTGTACGATTTGTTTGCAATTATGGGCGGTCTTGGCTCTATTGACGATTGGAAAGATGCAAACCTCGCCGCTTCAGACCGTATACACCTGACAAAACGTGGATATGAGCTGCAAGCTGATATGATGTTCGAAGCTTTCAGATCAGCTTTCGGTGATTATCTCAATGAAAAATATTCAAATTAGATTTTATGCCATCCAAATTAATTGCAGTCATTTCACCTGCAAAATTACTCGATGACTCCTCAAGATATCCTGAGCTAAAAAGTTCAGAAATAGCCTTTGCCGTGGAAGCAGAGGAACTGGTAAATGGACTTCGTAAACTCAAGTCAAAAGACATAGCGAAACTCATGGATTTGAGTGATGCGCTCTCTCTTGAAAACGAAAAGCGGTTTCAACAATGGCAATTGCCTTTCAACGCATCTAACTCGATACAATCCATTTTGATGTTTAAAGGAGACGTTTATAGAGGTTTGAAGGCGGAGGAATTAGGAGCAAAACAATTAGAATGGGCACAAAATCACCTTCGAATACTCAGCGGTTTGTATGGGATTTTAAGGCCTCTTGATTTGATTCAGCCTTATCGACTTATGATGGGTACGCCTTATAGCCCTGGCAAAGCCTATAAAAACCTCTACCAATTTTGGGGAAATAAGATAACTGAAGCTATTCAGTCAGACCTCGAACCTAAAGGAACACTAGTCAATCTTGCTTCTTCAGAATATTTCAAAGTTGTAAATAAATCCATTCTCGATAGAAAAGTGATTCAATGTGAATTCAAGGAGAAAAAGGCAAGTGGATATAGCATAGTCAGCACCTATGCCAAGCTTGCCAGAGGGAAAATGGCAAGATTTATCATTGAAAATAAAATTGTTAAGCCTTCTGACCTCACTGCCTTTGATGTGGATGGGTATGTTTTCAACCCCAAGTTGAGCACGGAATCTGAGTATGTATTTACAAGATAATAGTGCAAATATGCCAACTTCATCCTATGTTCGCAGCCTCAAATTCAAGTCAATACATAAATGAAAAAAGTATTTATCGCTGGCCTTGCCATTGCCGCTGTTGCCAGCTCATGTAAAAATGGCGGAAAAAGTGCCGCAAAATTAGAAAATAGCACGGATTCACTCTCATACGCTTTAGGGGTTTCTATCGCTCAAAACCTATCACAAAGCGGCCTTGATGAGGTGAACTATGAAGTTTTCCTTAAGGGAATTCAAGAGCACATGGACAGCACAGGTCAAATGGATGTGACAGCCGCTGAAACATTCATTCGCGGAGAAATGCAGCGAATGGCAGAGAAAAAGTCTGAAACGAATAAAAAGGCCGGTGAAGATTTCCTCGCAGCCAATAAGTCAAAAGCAGGCATTCAAACTACTGCTAGCGGTTTGCAATACAAAATCACACAAGAAGGAACTGGTGCACAACCTGACGCTAATGACAAAGTAACAGTGCACTATCATGGAACAACAATCGATGGTAAAGTATTCGACTCTTCTGTTGAGCGTGGTCAACCAGCTACTTTCGGATTGAATCAAGTGATCCCAGGCTGGACAGAAGGACTTCAACTTTTGAAGGAAGGTGGCAAAGCTACACTTTACATTCCTCAAGAGTTGGCTTATGGAGCGCGCGCTACCGGCCCAATCGAAGGTTATTCGACTCTAATTTTCGAAGTGGAGCTTATCAAAGTTGAGCCAGTTCAATAATTGAAACAATACCCCAAAAAAAATCCTCACACAGTGAGGATTTTTTTTTGACTTATTGTCCTTCTCCCAAAGCTTCCACTTTCTTCAATTCTTCATCTATAATCTCTTCTACCACTTTTCGTTGTGCTTCGGTCAGCTTAGTGTCCAATTTCGCTTGACGCTTCATAAAGCGATACATATCCCTTTTATGAATTTCATAAGCGATATATACTGTATACTTACTACCATCTGGCGTTAGGTATTTTACCTCGTCAATCTTCCTTAAATCAGCAATTGTAGTATTTGTTACCTCTCTGATCAATGATTGAAATTTATCGTTAATCTCACTGCCCGATGTTGTCTCATTTTCGGCCAGATACTGGTCTGTAACCACTTTCATGCGTGTTTCCACTTGCTGTGCCAATTCCTTTTTTGCTTGGAGATCAGCTTTGTTCTTGGCTATATTTTCATCACTACTGTCGCCCTTTCCGACCGCTCGGAAGAATCTTCCAGAGCTTTCATATTTACTACCCGTAAATGGCTCTTTAACTTTTTCTCCCATCGGAGAAGTCTTTCCACATGCAATAAGTGATGTGATTGCAATTACTGAAAAGAGGAGTTTAAATGATTTCATATTCTAATTTTTTAATGCGATGTGACTTGATCCTTCTTAAAACTGTGCCAATTTATGAATAAAAAAAGCCTCCCGAAGGGAGGCTTTCATTTCATTGTTCTGATTAACCTAGCAGCGCTTCCATTTTCTCTGTTAAAACATTCTTCGGAACCGCACCTACGCTTTTGTCTACAACTTGTCCACCTTTTAAAAAGATGATTGTAGGAATATTGCGAATACCGAATTTAGCGCTAATGTCAGGGTTTTCATCTACGTTTACCTTTCCGATTACCGCCTTTCCGTCATAATCATTTGACATCTCCTCAACAATTGGAGATACCATGCGGCAAGGTCCGCACCATTCCGCCCAAAAGTCAATCATTACAGGCTTATCTGAATTCATCGCTACTTCGGCGAAGTTTGAATCAGTAATTTCTAATGCCATGGTTTTATTTTTTGATAATTATTTTTTTGTTGTCCCACAAATGCCAATAATCCTACCACTTGTATTCTTTCGGACGATTTGACAGAATTTTATGGGCTGCAAAGGTACGAAAAAAACAATCGCTGCTTTAGAATATCTTTTTCAAGATAATCCTCTGCTTACTCCTTCACAAACATGGAGGACTTGAATCGGCCATTGTCAATTACCCTCAAAATATATACACCAGCTGTAATGCCAGCTAAATCAATTTCCTTTGTTGGAGCGCCACGGAAACTATGCCTCTCTGCATAAATTAACTTGCCCATCAAATCCCTTAGCTCGATGTCACTGAATTCAGACACTTCACCAGTTAACTCCAAGAACACATTAGATTTAGTCGGATTGGGATAAAGTAAAAGCTGGAGCTGCCCAAAGTCTTGAACAATGGGAAGTTGTGAAGCACTCCCTTGAATTTGAACGCAACGTGCAGGACCAAATGGAATCACTGTGCTCGAAGGAACAATAGGTCGGACACTGATATTATAAACTCCTCCTGGGACAAATCCATTAGCTAAAGACAAAGCAATGAAGCGAACATTGGTAGCAGTAGTCAAAGTGAAAGGAGCCGTAGGGATATCCGTCCTTGTAATCTGCCATTGGTAACCTTGATTGCCACACACATGAGGCGTAGTTTGAATATTAGATCCCCAAGGCTTTATATTAGGGCAGCTATCTACTGTTCGAACCTGAGTTGTCAAAGGACTTCCAATTATCATGGTGCATCCCTCTGTTCCTTCAACTACCACCGTTTCCGTTTGTCCAAGTCCATTAGTCAACCCATAAACTGCATCAATTAGTACTGAATAAGTAGTGTTATATTTAAGTCCAACAACAGTTGACAAAGCAAGTGAAGAACTGCCTACACGTGTGTGACTTATAGTTTGCCCATCCACTAGAGATGTAAAATGGAAGATATACGTCCATGTGTTGGTGAAATCGGCTTTGTAGGTGGAGCAAAGTTGATAAGGACCGGGGCCAAGGTCACAGGTAGATTCAAGAAGCCAATTGAGACAAATATTAAATGTGCCGATTCCCTGCGCAGAGTTATAGTTTCGCACACACAAATAATAATTCTCTCCTGGCGTCAGTGAGCCATAATTAAGCATTTCATTTCCGGGTACCGATTGCAAATTCTCTACATTAATCAAGTTTCCTTCAGAATCTTGAACTTCTATCAAAACATTATTCTGCGTGGAACTCACAATTGCCCGCATTCCGCTTGACACCGCGGTAAATTGATACCATAAATCTTCACCGGTGATGCAGGTTGACTGAGCTTCAGAAGATGGACTTGCTTGACTTAAGTCACCACTAATTGAATTACAACTTCCAACTGGAGTAATTGTGAGAGTTGTGGCATTTGATTGTTGGTCATTAAAAGCAAAACTGCCACTACAACCCTCATCAACAACAGTGTCGCAATCATTGTCGATGCCATCGCAAATCTCGCTTGCTCCGGGTCGAATGGCAGAATTAGAATCGTTGCAATCCGTGGCGTTCAAAACATATCCCAAGGGAATAGAGCAAGATACCAATGGGGCAGATACGTTTCCAAATCCATCGCCATCTAAGTCTTGATAATATGTAGTTCCAAATACACAACTACCATTGTTCGAGTTTGCTGCTGGATTGAAGTTACAGGCGGCCGGATTGGTACATCCGGGAATGATACAAGAACCATTATCTACTGTTGCCGCTGGGTTATAATTGCTAGCCGCAGGATTGGTACATCCCGGAATGATACAAGACCCATTATCTACTGTTGCCGCTGGGTTATAATTGCTAGCCGCAGGATTGGTACATCCATGAATGATACAAGAGCCATTATCTACCGTCGCTGCTGGGTTGTAGTTGCTTGCTGCCGGATTGGTGCATCCGGGAATGATACAAGAACCATTATCGATGGCCGCACAAGAGTTGTAATTTGATGCCACAGGATTAGTGCAACCATTAATGTCATTTTGAATTACTTGAATTCTGAAAATTCCTGTCAATGACTCATATCCACCCGCTCTGATATAATAGGTATTACCTATGGTTAAGTTTGAGCAAAGCAATGTGATTCTGGAGTATAATCCAATTCCCGTCCCGTCATCGTTACAAGCAATTTGGGCGCCACCACAACTGCCATAAACAGCAATTCGCGTATCTGTCAATAGGGGAGTACCCGCATCAGTTCCGGAGCTTGTGCGTATTTCCACATCTCCTCCCGAATGCACAAAGGAATACCAAACATCTTGCATTTGAAGGGAGCCACCACAGCTTGGGTTAGTAGTATTATTACATGCATTGATATTTGAAGCGACCACAGCAGGACCGTCAACCACCAATGCGATTGCATTACTACAAATGTCATTTGCAGGGGGTAAAAGACAACTGCCGTCATCAGATTCTGCTATTGGATCATAATTGCAAGCTGCTGGATTCGTGCAACCTGGAGCAGGCTGATTATAGCAAAAGTTGTGACTTACCACACCCCCAAAATTCAAAGCTCCAATTTCAGCTAATGTGTTTCCAGTAGCATTATCGGTGAGAATGTATGACCCCCCAGAACATGAAGATAAACCGTCTCCGTAGGAATCATAAATAAAAAGCGAAAAACAACCATCCGCTAAACAAATAGGAATAGTGTATTCGGTGTCATTTGAATAACCTGAGCCCGAAAACAATTCAGTTGCTCCTTGAAAAATTGACCACGAAGTTTCGTAGGCGTAACAATCTGTAAGCAAGGTTAGAGTAGCAGTATTTGAGGCATTCGTGGTATTGTATGAAGTCGAACCATCGTTGTTGGTAATGTCATTTTCTACAACACCTCCGTTAAGAGATGTAATCGAAGCATTAAATGTGAAGCTACCCGCCCCATAGTCCATTGAAGGTAAGTTGATATTTGTGCTTTGTCCCGTAGCTAAACTTCCTGTCCAAGTAAATGTAAACGACGGGTTGGATGAAACAGAATAGGTCACCTCAATGGAGGTTAGCGTCGTGGATCCAGAGTTCATCACCAAAAGCTGTGGTGCAACTGAAGTTGAACAATAAGTGCCCTCCGGTGAGATAATTTCTGTCAGTACTGCGTCATATGCAGGTAGAGTATATAAAAGTGATGACCAAAGTCCTCTGCCATAGGTAGCCGCCACGATGGTGTTAGTAGCATAATGTATCTCGAGTTCAGTCACTACTACATTAGGCATATCATTCATATAAGGAACCCAATTACCCAAAATGTCATCGCGGTAATAAACTCCTGCATCTGTTCCAACATAAAGCCCACCCGATGTTCCTGACTGATAAACGATACAATTCGCGGGAATGTTAGGCAAAGTTCCAGTAACGTTTTGCCATGTAGCACCGGCATCAATACTTTTAAATACTTTGTTGCTAGAATTAAACCCAGAAAAAGTAACGTACACTTCAGAGGCATTTGCAGGATTGGTTGTTATGTAGGTTATGTATAACCCTGGCATTCCAGTTAATGCTGTAAAAGTATTGCCATCTGTAGAGCGATAAAGCGTACCTGATTTAGAAGCATATATGTAGTCATTGTTGGCAGGAGCAACATGCAAGGCATTGATATTACCGCTGCCCATTGCGCCTAAACTAGTAAAAGTATTTCCTGCATCAAGCGATTTATAAACTCTTGACTTTCCAACATAAAGATGCGATGCATTTGAGCCTAGCATGTAAGGTGTGACCCAAGCACCTTGTTCGTTAACACCAGTTCCATTCGAACCACAAACAAGTGTTCCGAATGATACACCACCGTTGTTGCTTCTCAATATTTCCCCATAATACAATTCTCCGTACATGATATTATTGGTGGTCGGATTGATCAAACACTCCATTCCGTCGCCGCCAATTGGTCTTGTATGAACTGCACCATTTTTCAAATTTGTTCCATTATCCTGCCAACCTGTGATAATTAGATTAGAGTTGGATGTTGAGAGTCCAAGTCGATATTGTTGAGCAATTTGAAGGTTGCTCGAAATATCAGAATAAGCTGTTCCTCCATTGGTGGTAGTAAATACGCCTCCATCGGAACCAACAAGCAACCTATTTGTGCCAGGAACAAAAAACAAGCTATGGATATCTGCATGCACATAAGGTGCTCCGCCTCCGCCGTACCAATGCCCATTCAAGCTCCAGCTTGTACCACCATTACTGGACTTCCAAATATTCACACCTCCTGTATAAATAATTTCTGCATTAGTGGGATCAGCCTCAATACAGAGGTCATACCATGCCTGCCCTCCAGAATCAAGTCCATTAGGATCCCAGCCCATGAGGTTGATAGGACCGGAATAACGAGTCGTAAAATTGAGCCCCGCGTTGGTAGAGCGGTAAAGCCCTTGAAATCCGTTATCATTTCCACCCGCAAGAATATAGACATAATCGGGGGAAGCCGCGCTTACAGCTAAAGCTAACCGCGAAACATCACCCGAAGCTGGAACGCCACTGGTAATTTGAGTCCAAGTCACACCTCCATCAGCAGATCTCCAAAAGGAAGTTCCCGCAGCATAAACAATAGATGGATTTGCAGGGTGAAACTTAATATCCTTAAAGTTTCCGGTACGTACTTGTGTCCAGTTCGCACCTCCGTCCACGGTCCGCCAGATTCCATTGCTCGTAGCAACCAAAAGCGTCGAAGTAACTGTTGGATGAATAATAATTCTTGAAGTTGTTCTTTGGTTCTGAACGGTCCAAGTCAAGCCCGTACTATTCCATGTGTTTCCTCCATCAGTAGATTTTAAAACACCCAAAGAATACGTGTCACCAGCATCACCATCTCCAGTGGCAATATATAATATGTTGGTATTTAAAGGGTCAATGGCAATATCTGAAACACCAATAGACGCGAGTTCATCCGTATTTAATACCGTCCAGTTTACCCCCGAATTGGTCGTTTTCCATACACCTCCTCCAGGAGCGCAAGCAAAAAATGTTGTGCTACTTCCGGGAAGATTGCGAACGCTATTTACCCTGCCAGCGCCACCGCCACCACTTGGAATGGAGGTATTGCCAATATAAGTCCAACCTCCAGGCATCATTGAGTTGTGCTGAAACATTGCTGGTGATGATTCTCTTGCAAGTTGCACCGCATTCGCGGCAAAGCGATCACCTGTAGGATATGCACGTTGCTCGTAAAACCATTCCCAACGCTTGAATTGTTTGTAACCCTTTCCTTTTTCAAGCTCGCGTCCTCTCCATGCATCCTCAAATTCTTGTTGAACTTGATAAAAGTTGACATTCCGGTCAGACATGTCCTTCTGCCAATTTTGTGCAAGACCTAACGAGCTTATAATGAAAAATGTAACGAAAAGGGAAAGTGTTTTCCCCAAAAAAGATGGCTTCATAGCAGTTGGCTGGTGTAGTTATGGTTTATTCTACAAATAAAATCAAAACCTCATTCTACTAAAAAAATGATTGCTTCGTTTTGTGGAAGGCTAACTCACTGATGGAAGATGATATAAATAAAGATTGCAAAATTTATTAGCATTTTGTGTTGAAAAGTCTTTTTTTTGGTGTTGAAAGCCTATCTTTCAAAAAACTACTTTCGCTCGTCGATTCAATAGGTATCGAGAAAAAGCAATGGCAGAGAACGTTCAATACACCGAAGACAATATTAAATCCCTCGAATGGCACGAACATATTCGCCTTAGACCAGGGATGTATATTGGAAAATTAGGAGATGGAAGCACCGCAGATGATGGAATCTACGTGTTGCTCAAAGAAATAATCGACAATTCGATCGACGAATTCGTCATGGGGCATGGAAAAACTATAGATATCACCATAAAAGACGGGGAAGTTACTGTTCGCGATTATGGCCGTGGTATTCCGCTTGGAAAGGTGATAGACTGCGTTTCCAAAATAAATACAGGAGGTAAATACGACTCCAGAGCTTTTAAAAAGTCTGTTGGTTTAAATGGAGTAGGTACCAAGGCTGTCAATGCTCTGAGCAGTTATTTCAGAGTTGAATCATTTCGAGATGGTGAAACTAAGAAGGCAGAATTTCAAAAAGGAAATATTACCAAAGATTACAAAGTGTCAAAGACGGACACAAAAAACGGTACCGTCATGACATTTATTCCAGACGAATCAATCTTCCATAACTATCAATTCAGAGCTCAATATATTGAGCGCCTTTTGTGGAATTATGCTTATTTGAATTCGGGTCTAACCATTGTATTTAATGGACAAAAATTCAAATCAGAAAATGGCCTTCGCGACTTATTAACCAACAATTTATCAGAGGACTCATTATATCCAATCATACACCTCAAAGGGGATGATATTGAAGTGGCAATTACTCATACCAACTCTTACGGCGAAGAATATTACAGCTTTGTAAATGGTCAGTATACCACCCAAGGCGGCACGCACCAAGGTGCTTTTCGCGAGGCTTATGTGAAAGTGATTCGCGACTTTTTTCAAAAAGATTATGAAGCAGTCGATGTGCGCTCGGGTATTGTGGCTGCCGTTGCCGTTAAAGTAATAGAGCCCGTTTTTGAATCACAAACAAAGACGAA
The DNA here is from genome assembly GCA_046309775.1 of Flavobacteriales bacterium. Classification (GTDB taxonomy): domain Bacteria; phylum Bacteroidota; class Bacteroidia; order Flavobacteriales_D; family Sanyastnellaceae; genus JAIXWP01. Next base: position 36,271 of record JBKCOM010000223.1, on the reverse strand, counting down.
ATTGGGTTCAAATGAAATTGAACCGAACGGCAAAAGCATGAAGGCATTCGTCTTGGATTTTTTATCAAAAGAACTTGATAATTTTCTTCATAAAAATACAGAGCACGCGCAGGCACTTCAAAAAAAGATTCTTCAAAGTGAGCGTGAGAGAAAAGAGCTTGCCGGTATTGCCAAGCTCGCAAGGGACCGCGCCAAAAAGGCAAATCTTCACAATAAAAAGCTGCGGGATTGCAAAGTTCACTTTAGCGATAAACATGATCTTGCTCCAGACACTACTCTCTTTATTACCGAAGGTGACAGTGCAAGTGGTTCAATTACAATTTCAAGGAATGTGCAAACTCAAGCGGTATTCAGTTTGAAAGGAAAGCCCTTGAATACTTATGGGTTAACTAAAAAAGTTGTTTATGAAAATGAAGAATTCAATCTTCTTCAGGCAGCTTTGAACATTGAAGATGGCCTCGAAAACCTTCGTTATAATAAAGTAGTCATTGCCACCGATGCCGATGTGGACGGAATGCATATTCGTCTTTTAATGATTACCTTCTTCTTGCAATTCTTCCCTGATCTCGTAAAGCAAGGTCATCTATATGTCCTTCAAACACCATTGTTTAGGGTGCGAAATAAGAAAGAAACCATCTATTGCTACAGCGATATTGAAAGACAAAACGCAATTAAAAAACTCGGTGCCAAGCCCGAAATCACCCGATTCAAGGGACTAGGAGAAATTAGCCCCGACGAATTCAAACACTTTATTGGTGCTGATATACGTTTAGAACCAGTTGTGATAGGTAAAGACGCCCATTTGAAAGATATGCTAGAATTCTATATGGGTAAGAATACTCCCGATCGACAAGAGTTTATCATCAATAATTTGAAAATAGAAAAAGACCTTACAGAAGATGCCAAGATTGTAGAAGTTGAGGTAGAGGAGGAATAAGAAAATGTCAGAGGAAATCGAAAATATCAACGGAGAAAATCAAGAAGACAGCCACTTGGCTGACGTTACTCAAGTTCAAGGCCTCTACCAAGGCTGGTTCTTGGATTATGCTTCTTATGTTATTCTTGAAAGAGCGGTACCACATATCAATGATGGTTTGAAGCCTGTTCAACGCCGCATCCTTCATTCTCTATGGGAAATGGACGACGGGCGCTACAACAAGGTGGCAAACGTAATCGGTAACACTATGAAATATCACCCACACGGTGATGCTTCAATTGGTGACGCCATGGTGCAGATTGGACAAAAAAATATTCTCCTAGACACACAAGGAAACTGGGGTAATATATTCACTGGCGACTCTGCTGCTGCTCCGCGATATATCGAAGTTCGCCTCAACAAATTTGCACTGGATGTCGTCTTTAACCCCAAAACTACGACTTGGCTTAGCAGTTATGACGGAAGAAATAAAGAGCCTGAAACGCTCCCGATTAAATTTCCACTTCTATTAGCGCTAGGTGTTGAAGGCATTGCCGTGGGACTCGCTTGCAAAATTTTGCCTCATAATTTCAACGAGCTCATTGACGCAAGCATTGATATTTTAAAGGGTAAAAAAACGAATATCCTCCCTGATTTTCAAACCGCAGGACTTGCAGACTTTTCAGACTATAAAAGTGGTTTACGTGGCGGTAAAGTGCGTGTGCGCGCCCGCATTAAAAAAGATGATAAAGACAAAACCCTTATAATCACTGAAATTCCTTTTGGAACAACTACCGGAAGCTTAATCGATAGCGTTCTAAAGGCCAATGAAAAAGGGAAAATAAAAATCAAAAAGATTGAGGATAACACTGCCGAACATGTTGAAGTAGTGGTACATCTTGCTCCCGGAGTTTCCCCAGATAAAACAATTGATGCATTATACGCTTTCACTGACTGCGAAGTAAGTATTTCTCCCAACTCTTGCGTCATTCAAGACGATAAACCTAAGTTTTTGCCTGTTGATGAATTGCTTCGTCAGTCAACAGAACATACCAAGGACCTTATTAGAAAGGAATTGGAAATTGAACTGGGTGAATTGCGCGAACAATGGCACTTTGCATCTTTAGAAAAGATTTTTATTGAAAAAAGAATCTATCGAAAAATTGAGGAATGCGAGACGTGGGAAGAGATCATCGATACCATTCACAAAGGTTTAAAACCATATACCAAACACCTGCTACGCGCTGTAACCGATGAAGATGTAGCACGCTTGACAGAAATTAAAATCAAACGAATATCAAAGTTTGATAGTAAAAAGGCAGATGATTTTATCGCCAAACTCGAAGGAAACATTGAAGAAGTAGAGGAGAAGCTCAACAAGCTAACAGATACCACGATAGCGTATTTTAAAGATCTAAAAGCTAAATATGGCAAAGGAAAAGAGCGCAAGACGGAGATCAAAGCATTTGACGTAGTACAAGCCGCACAGGTAGCTATTGCAAACACCAAGCTGTACGCCAACTTCGCAGAAGGATTTGTTGGTACTGGCTTAAAACGCGATGAAGGTGAATATATCTGTGATTGCTCCGATATCGATGACATCATCGTTTTCCGAAAAGATGGAAAAATGTTGGTGAGCAAGGTTCAGGCAAAAGCCTTTATGGGCAAAGACATCATCCATGCAGCAGTTTGGAAAAAGGATGATAAGCGCACTATCTATAACATGATTTATAAAGATGGTAAAAACGGCGGAGCAATGATGAAGCGCTTTGCAGTAACTGCTATCACAAGAGATCGAGAATATGATCTGACTAAAGGAACAGCGGGAAGTGAAGTGCTCCATTTTAGTGCAAATCCCAACGGTGAAGCCGAAGTTGTAACAATTCACTTGAGAGCTCTTGATCGATTGAAGAAACTCAAATTTGATATAGATTTCTCAGAACTGACCATTAAAGGGCGCGACGCCATAGGAAATGTTTGCTCTAAGTATCCTGTTAAAAAAGTTGAGCTTAAACAGACAGGCATCAGCACGCTCGGCGCGCGCAAATTTTGGCTCGATGAAAGCATCATGCGCCTGAATGAAGAGGGGCATGGTCGTTACCTTGGCGACTTTGATGCTGAGGATAAATTGATAATAATTTTGCAAAGCGGTGTTTACAAACTTATAGCTCCTGAATTGAGCACTCACTTTGATGAAAACCTAATCGCTGTGGAGAAATTTATTCCAGAAAAAGCGATTACTGCAGTCTACTTTGATGGAGAAAAAGAACAGTGGTTTGTAAAGCGCTTCTTGGTAGAACCGAGCAAAGGACCTGTCACATTTATATCAGAACACCCCAAATCAAAATTGGGAATAGCGACGCTTTTGCACCACCCAACACTTTACATCCGATACAATAAGAAGTTTAAGCAGGCGCAAAATAAAATGGATGAGAGTGTCAATCTCAGAGATTTTATTGCCGTTAAAGGCTTGAAAGCCATTGGTAATAGGCTCACCGCCCTTCCTGTCTTAAACCTTGAGCTGCTCGCTCCAGATGAACAACGTGAAAAGGAAAGTGAGAATCTGTTGCAAGAAATGATCAAGGCAAGACAACCAAAGAAGGTAGAAATAGACAGACCCGATGAAAGTGTAGGCACTGAAACGGAAATTGAGTTGGGTAAAAAAGGTACCGCTGCTGGCCCAGGAAAGCAAGAAAAACTGTTTTAAAAGTTTTGATTTATATTTGCTTAGCTAATCACAACTAAGCTTTTATGAAAAAAACACTTTTGATCATTGGTTTTGCATGCCTTTCTATTTTGACTTCAGCTCAAAAGGATAGCGCTTTCTTTGAAATAGGCCTAAATATTTTTCCAGTTCTTAGAAATTATAACTCATCAGAATCAGATATTACTCTAAATCCATATGCTTTGCAGCTCGAAAAGAGCTTTGGAAAATTTGGACTAAGGGTAGGTGCTGGCTTCCGTTCGATTGAAAACACAGAGGAGCCTTCAGACTTTAATGGTCAAAACACCTTTTTTCAGGACACTTCCACGTTCGATATGCGTTTTGGCGTGGTGCTTTACAAGAATTTCAACGAAAAATGGTCAATCAAGTATGGCGTTGATGCCGTGCTCGCGAATCGTTCGAGTAATAGCAACACCATTTTTGTGAATGCTAATAACATCCGTCATGAAACGACGAACACAACTGAGTCAAGTGGATTCGGTGTGGCGCCTTTCATATTCGCTCAATACCATTTTTCTAAAAATTTTAGCATCGGTACCGAAATGAGTTTTCGATATCTAAACAACTATGTCACGATTGTAAGAGAAAATACGGAGTTTCCTGAGTTTAATGCAGAGATAATCCGAACAAAAACAGAATTGGAGTTGCTATTTCCTACAGCATTGTTTGTAATTGTTCGATTTTAAAAGAAAATACAATGAGAAAAATCAACCTGACGTTTTTCATCATTCTACTAATTGTGGTTGTCGTTTCTTGCTCTAAAGAAGAGGCGGAACCATTAAAGAGAGTTCCGGTTTTACCGACTCAAGTTTACAAATACGACTCTATCGGGGGGCAAGTCTCTTTTGATGCGACCGCAGGCTTCGATATTGACAATCAGAAAGCCACATTAGGAAGAGTGCTCTTTTATGAGACTCAGCTCTCTATGAATAATAGAGTGAGCTGCGGCTCATGCCATCGACAATCAGCGGGATTTGCGGATCACGTCGCCAAAAGCGAAGGATTTGATGGGAAATTGACCAAACGAAACAGCCAGGCGATTTTAAATACAGGCCTTCAGAGTTTCTTTTTTCATGATTTACGGGAAGAGTTTTTGGAAAATATGGTGCTAATGCCCATTGCTGACCACATCGAAATGGGCTTGGAAGACAAAGATTACATGATCGAAAAAATAGCAGCAATTCCTTACTATAAGGAATTGTTTATCAATGCTTTTGGTGATTCGACCGTAACAATTACTCGAATATCTGACGGATTGGTGCATTTTATCAGATCCATGATTAGCGTGAACTCTAAATGGGATGTTGCTAGGGAAAACAACTTTGTCAATCTAAATGCTCAAGAGCTGCGTGGAAAGGATTTGTATTTCCATGAGTTTCCCTGCAGCTCATGTCATGGAGGTAATAATTTAATGGGCGGTGCCAGCGCCGGCGAGAACATAGGATTGGATTTATGGTACAGCGACCCGGGAACAGTTGGAATGGACCCTGTGCGGAATGTTCCTATGAACGGCTGGTTCAAAGTGCCATCATTGAGAAATATCGAAGTAACCGCGCCATATATGCATGACGGGCGATTTAACACTTTGGAGGAAGTGGTTGATTTTTACGATCACGGGATTCAAAGACATCCACAGTTGAGTTTCTTTTTGCGCCGCGGAACGAACGGCGGATTCTTCAGACTTGGCGAAAGCCCTCAGGATTTAGAACAGAATTTATTGACAGGTGTGGAGCCGTTGAGAATGTTTATGACTACACAACAGAAGCAGGATTTGGTGGCATTTATGAAGACTTTCAGAGACCATAATTTTTTGAACGATCCTAGATTTAGCGATCCTTTCAGAAGTTTTTAGTCTTTGCACTAATAATCATAATTTACATTATGTAAAGTAAAAACTTTAAAGAGAAGGCCCCATTTCGGGGCCTTTTCTATGAATTTTATTTTGCTAATAAATCTTTCATCTTCTTATAATCTTCTTCTCTTCCAGCCTTGTAATAAGCATCCTTCAAAGCTGTGATGATTTGGCGCTCTTCTGCGGTGCCTTTGATATCAGCTGGAACGTTGTTATAAGCATTTTCTAAATGCTCAACTGACTTTTTGAACAACACAGTGCTCGCTGCCGTGCAATCATTATATTTCGCTGTTTCTCTTGGAGGAATCTCATTACAGATATTATCATTCTCCAATCCCTGGTTGAAATACAACGCGCCAAGGTTAAAACGAGCATCATAATAATTTGGCTTCAACTCAATAGCCTTTTGGTATGCCTTCTCCTCATCTCCTTTCTTTCCGAGCTTGTCGTAAGTGATACCCAGTACATACCAAAACATCTCATTTGAAGGATCTTTCTGAGTCAAAGCCACTAAGAGTTGTTCTGCTTTCGCATATTCTTGATCAGCCAAGTAGATATTCACCTCAGAACGAAGCAACTCTGCATCATTTGGATATTTAGCACGAGCGTCTGCTAGTGTTTTTATTGCATCTTCTTTTTTTCCAGCTCTCGTCTGAACATCAGCGATATAGCGGTAAGTTTCAGGTAGGTTGTAATTCAATCCTGCGCAATACTTATACTTTTCAATGGCCATGTCGTATTTGCCACATTGGTCGTAGCAATATGCACTATTAAAGATCATGGAGGTATCCACTAAGTCGAATTTGCTTGAGATTTCAGCCATTGACTCAAAACCTTGGGCTGCACCACAATAATCTTTAGCCTTTAACTGCTCATCGGTGTTTGCACCGATAAGTTGCTGCAAGCGAGCGAGTGAGGCTTTTACTTCAACTTGATAATCATTGAATTTATCAAGTTCCCTGTTTTTAAAGAAGCTCTCCTTTGACTTTTGAATTGCATCAGGAAATTGTGCTTTTAGATTAGGGTCTGAGGCAATGTTGAGATAGATATCTCCTCTGTATCGCCAGGTTTTTTCTTTTGAAGCAGCTTTAGGATCCTTGATTGCCTCTTCAATGTAAGTGGCTGCCGCCGCAAAGTCTCCCTCTTTGTTGGCATTATAGGCGTTGGTCACAGAAGGCTGCGCCATAATTGTAGTAGCCGCCAATAATGAGAACGAAAGAAAAATTGTTTTTTTCATCTTATTCACTGATTTTATTTTGTGTCAAAAGTAATTATTTGTTGCGCCGAGAAACCAAGTTTCTTGCCAAAAAAGCCCTTTCATTTGAAAGGGCTTTTTTACAAGTCTATAATCATTTATTCTTCTGAAGTCTCAGCCTCTGCCCCTTGACCTTGATTTTCAGAGTCTGAAGCATCATTGTTTAACTCAGCACCGTCGGTTAGGTTGGTGTCGATGATTGCGTCATCTTCCTCATCTTTTTCAACGGAACATACAGCGGCGATTTCATCATTTCCTCTAAGATTGATCAATCGCACACCCTGTGTGGCTCTTCCCATCACGCGAAGATCTTCTACACGCAAGCGAATTGCGATACCTGACTTATTAATAATCATGAAGTCTAACTCGGTTTGAACCCCAAGAATGGCTATCAAATGACCTGTTTTATCAGTTATGTTGATGGTTTTCACACCTTTACCACCGCGATTCGTAACGCGGTAGTCTTCCAGAGATGAGCGTTTTCCGTATCCTTTTTCAGATACCACCAATATGTCTTGGTTAGCATCATTTACGCAGACCATTCCGATCACTTCATCTTTGTCACTTCCCAAAGTCACGCCTTTTACCCCTTGCGCAGTTCTTCCCACAGCGCGCACAGTGCTTTCGTGGAAGCGAATGGCCTTCCCTTCTTTCATCGCTAAAAGGATTTCTGAATTGCCATTGGTGAGACGCGCCTGAAGCAATTCGTCCCCATCTACAATTGTAATGGCATTGATACCATTCGAACGAGGTCTGCTATATGCTTCCAATGAAGTCTTCTTTATCAAGCCTTGCTTGGTGCAGAGGATTACATAGTTTGAATTAACATATTCCTCATTCATCAGATCCTCGGTAGGAATATAGGCAAGCACCTTGTCGTCTTGTTCTATATTGATAAGATTCTGAATTGCGCGACCTTTGGATGTCTTTGTTCCTTCCGGAACTTCGAATACGCGCATCCAGAAACATCTTCCTTTTTTGGTGAATATCAACAACCAATCGTGATTGCTAGCTGTGAAAATGTGTTCTACAAAGTCCTCCTGACGTGCTGTTGTGCCTTTCGAACCGACACCACCTCTAGATTGAGCTCGATATTCATTGAGATTCGTACGTTTGATATACCCGGCATGTGTAATGGTAATCACCACATTGTCGTCTGGAATCATATCCTCGATGCTCAAGTCTGCAGATGAATATTCAATCACCGAACGGCGCTCATCTCCAAATTTGTCCATCAACATGCGCAATTCATCTTTGATGATGTTTTTACGCAATTCTTCGCTAGCGAGAATTTCCTTCAAACGTCCAATCAACTCCATCAACTCAGCATATTCTTCCTTGATTTTATCTCTTTCAAGACCAGTCAAGCGCTGCAAACGCATGTCAAGAATCGCACGAGATTGAATATCGGAAAGACTGAATTTAGACATAAGGCCTTCGCGCGCCTCTTCGGGGGTTTGACTGCCTCGAATCAAGGCAATCACTTCATCGAGGTGATCTAGTGCGATCAATAAACCTTCGAGAATATGGGCACGCTCCTCAGCTTTTCTCAGCTCAAATTGAGTCCTACGTGTCACCACTTCAAGGCGGTGAAGCACATAATACTTAATCATATCCTTGAGCGTAAGCACCATTGGACGGCCGCCTACAAGCGCAATATTATTTACTGAAAATGAGGTTTGTAAGCTGGTGTGCTTATACAAATTGTTTAACACGACATTTGGAATCGCATCACGCTTCAATTCATACACCACGCGTACGCCATTGCGGTCGGATTCATCTCTAATTTCACTAATGCCTTCAATTTTTCCTTCCTGACAAAGCTCCCAAGTTCTCTTTACCATATCGGCTTTATTCACCTGATATGGAACTTGTTCTACAATTACACATTCTCTTCCATCCACTTCTTCGATTCTTGCCTTCGCACGGATGACAACTCGACCACGGCCAGTCTCATAGGCCGACTTTACCCCATCCAAACCATGAATGACACCACCAGTTGGAAAATCAGGAGCTTTGATGAACTTCATCAATTCATCCGTAGTAATTTCTTCGTTTTCGATGTATGCGATGATTCCTGAACACACCTCATTGATATTGTGAGGCGCCATATTGGTCGCCATGCCCACTGCAATTCCGCTTACTCCATTGAGCAGTAAGTTAGGAACTTTCGCAGGCATCACTTTCGGTTCTTCTAGCGAATCGTCAAAGTTTGGCTGAAAATCTACTGTTTCTTTATCTAAGTCTTCGAGGAGCTCTTCGGCAATCTTGCGCAGACGAGCCTCGGTATATCGCATAGCGGCTGGATTATCGCCATCCATGCTTCCAAAGTTACCTTGGCCATCCACCATCGGATAACGCAAAGACCACTCCTGCGCCATGCGTACCATGGTGTCATAAACTGCGCTATCTCCGTGTGGGTGAAATTTACCCAATACCTCTCCTACGATACGCGCAGACTTTTTATGCGGGCGGTTGGAAAGAACGCCAAGCTCAAGCATTCCGTATAACACTCTTCTGTGAACCGGCTTTAAACCATCTCTAACATCAGGGAGCGCTCTGCTCACAATAACCGACATCGAATAGTCGATGTAGGCCGTTTTCATTTCATCCTCAATGTTAATTCTAATAATCCTGTCTTCTGCCATTTCGTCTCTTAATTGGTTTTCGCACGAATATTGTTTTGTGCGGCTCGCGAAAGTACGTTTTTCGCTTGAGAATCAAATAAGAAAACAAGTCGTTTTTTTATCCACATTCTCACATTTTCATGTGGATAATTAACGTTTTGAATAAAGAGAGTTCGTAGTAATCCAAATACATTTGGACAGTTCACGAAATTGTTATTCATTGCGGGTGCAATAAGCAACATTTTTGTATTGAAAGTGGTTGAACATTATATAACGAAGGAGCACAAAAAGTATGGAAGCTAAATTTTCTCCTCAGGTAAAGGATGTAATTACCTACAGTCGCGAGGAAGCGCTGCGTCTAGGACATAGCTACATCGGCGTGGAACACCTACTTTTAGGTTTGATCCGCGAGGGTGAAAGCGTGGCCGTGAAAGTGCTTGTAAACCTCGACGTGGATTTGAGTAAGTTGCGCAAAGTGATCGAAAGCTCGATCAAATCAACAGCTTCCCAACCCACCGTGAAACCTACTTCCACCGGTATGATTCCGTTGGTGAAGCAGGCAGAACGAATTTTAAAGATTACCTACTTGGAAGCCAAAACTTTCAAGGCAACGTTGGTAGGAACAGAACACTTGCTCCTCAGCATTCTTAAAGATCAAGACAACGTAGCGACACGTTCATTAAAGAGTTTTAACGTAGATTATCAAATTGTGAGAGACGAATTAGAAAATATGTCCGGTCTACTCGACCAAAAAGACTTGCCAAAGTCTGAACTCCCAGGTTCTGCTGACGACGATGACGATGATCGTTCATTCGGTGGCGCAGGTGGAGGCGGTGGAGCCGCTAAAAAACCTGGTGATAATAAAAGCAAAACTCCAGTTCTCGACAACTTCGGTCGCGATCTTACTAAGCTTGCCGAAGAAGGCAAACTAGATCCAATCGTTGGTCGTGAGAAGGAAATTGAACGCGTGTCACAAATCCTCAGTAGAAGAAAGAAAAACAATCCTATTCTCATTGGAGAACCAGGTGTTGGAAAATCAGCAATCGCCGAGGGATTGGCATTACGCATCATTCAAAAGAAAGTCTCTCGTGTGCTCTTCAACAAGCGCATTGTTACCCTTGATATCGCTTCGCTAGTTGCCGGTACCAAATACCGCGGACAATTTGAGGAACGAATGAAAGCGGTAATGAATGAGCTCGAAAAGTCACCCGATGTGATCCTCTTTATCGATGAGATTCACACAATCGTTGGTGCCGGAGGCGCAAGTGGTTCACTTGACGCAAGCAATATGTTTAAGCCAGCCTTGGCGCGCGGCGAAATCCAATGCATTGGTGCGACTACACTCGATGAGTATCGCCAATACATCGAAAAGGATGGCGCTCTCGAAAGACGTTTCCAAAAAGTTGTTGTTGACCCAACTTCTATCGATGAGACGATTCAGATTTTGAATAATATCAAAGATAAGTATGAAGAACACCACAGCGTAACCTATACCCAAGAAGCTATTGAGTCTTGTGTGAAGCTTACTGCCCGCTATATCACCGATCGTCACTTGCCAGACAAAGCGATTGATGCATTAGATGAAGTAGGTTCTCGTGTTCACTTGAACAATATCAATGTTCCAAAAGAAATTATTGATATTGAAAAGAGTATCGAAGACGTAAAAGAGGAGAAGAATCAGGTGGTTCGCTCTCAGAAATACGAAGAAGCTGCAAAGCTTCGCGATAAGGAACGCCAACTCCAAGAAAAATTGGAAGAAGCAAAGCGCAAGTGGGAAGAAGACACCAAGACGCATCGAGTGACTGTGACTGAGGCCAATGTGGAAGAAGTGGTTGCGATGATGACCGGTATTCCAGTGACACGTGTCGCTGAAAAAGAAAGCGGTCGTCTTGCCAAGATGGATCAAGAACTTGAAGGTAAAGTGATTGGTCAGGACGAGGCAATTAAAAAAGTGGTGAAGGCAATCAAGCGCAATCGCGCTGGATTGAAAGATCCAAACCGCCCGATTGGTTCGTTTATTTTCTTGGGTCCAACAGGAGTTGGTAAAACACAATTGGCGAAAGAACTTGCAAAATATCTTTTCGACACTGAAGAGGCTTTGATTCGCATCGATATGAGTGAATACATGGAGAAGTTCGCAGTATCTCGCTTGATTGGAGCGCCTCCCGGATATGTTGGATACGAGGAAGGTGGTCAGCTCACCGAAAAAGTGCGCCGTAAGCCCTACTCTATCGTGCTTCTTGATGAGATTGAGAAAGCACACCCAGACGTGTTCAACTTGCTTCTACAAGCGCTCGATGATGGTCAAATGACAGATTCTCTCGGTCGTAAAATTGACTTCAAGAATACAATCATGATTATGACTTCCAACATTGGTGCTCGCCAGTTGCAAGACTTCGGAACAGGTGTGGGCTTCGGTACTTCAAGCAGAATGACGCAAGAAGAACAGGAGAAAAAGAATGTGATTGAAGGTGCGCTTAAAAAAGCATTTGCTCCGGAATTCTTGAATCGTATTGATGATCTCATTGTGTTCAATGCATTGAAAAAAGAACACATCTTCGAAATCATCGACATCGAACTCAACAAACTATTCCACAGAATCACTGATCTTGGATATAATATCAAGCTCACTGATGAAGCAAAAGATTTTATCGCAGAAAAAGGATATGATGAGAAATTTGGTGCTCGCCCATTGAAGCGTGCCATTCAGAAATATCTCGAAGATCCATTGGCGGAAGAAATCATAAATAGCAGCATCAAACCTGGTGATACGCTCATGGTAAGTTTTGATAAAGAAACTCAAAACATCACCATGAAAGTTGAAAAGTCAAAGGGTTCGAAAAAGGAAGAAAAGACAAAGGATCAAGGTCCTACTGAAGAATAATATTCTCAGATGATAAAATAAAAATGCCGCTCTATGAGCGGCATTTTTTTTATTCCGAAAATCCTTTAATCAATATATCAAGTATTTCTGCCGCCGCGATTGGAATCTTCGTTCCAGGCCCGAATATTCCGACACACCCTGCATCATAAAGAAAATCATAGTCTTGTTCAGGAATAACACCTCCCGCGACTACTAGAATATCTCCTCTTCCTCGCTTTTCCAATTCAGCGATCAGTGAAGGCACAAGCGTTTTATGTCCCGCAGCGAGAGAGCTTGCGCCTACGATGTGAACATCATTTTCTATCGCCTGCTTCGCGACTTCGTCGGGAGTTTGAAAAAGAGGACCGATGTCGACATCGAAACCGATATCTGCAAAAGAAGTGGCGATCACTTTTGCACCTCTGTCGTGTCCGTCCTGTCCCATTTTCGCGACCATTATTCTAGGTCTTCTACCAGCAAGTGAGGCAAATTGATCGGCCAATTCTTTGGCTTTTATAAAGTCTTTATCCATATTTGATTCTGAGGAGTAAACACCAGAAACGCTTCTTATTTCAGCTTTGTAGCGTCCAAAAACTTCTTCCATTGCACTTGAAATTTCACCAAGGCTTGCATACTTTTCCGCTGCCTCTACTGCTAATTCAAGCAGATTTCCTTCTCCTGATTTAGCCGCATGAGTTATTTTTTTAAGCGCTGCTTGACATGCTTCTTCGTCTCGCATGGAACGCAATTTTTCAAGACGTTCGATTTGAGATTTGCGCACAGCGGTATTATCCACTTCTAAAATTTCAACTTTTTCTTCTTCGTCCACTACAAAGAGATTCACACCGATTATACTGTCTTTACCGCTATCGATTTTTGCTTGTTTTCTCGCGGCAGCTTCTTCGATACGGAGCTTTGGAAGCCCTGCCTCAATCGCCTTTGTCATGCCTCCCATCTCCTCCACTTCTTCGATGAGTTGCCAAGCTTTTTCAATGAGCTTTTGAGTCAAGCGTTCCACGTATTCGCTTCCTGCCCAGACATCGATTGCTTTGCAAATGTCTGTTTCTTCTTGAATGAATATTTGTGTATTTCTGGCGATACGCGCTGAGAAATCTGTGGGAAGGGCTATTGCTTCATCAAGAGCGTTGGTGTGCAAAGATTGAGTACCTCCAAAAGCAGCAGCCAAAGCTTCAATGCACGTTCTCGCTACATTATTGAACGGGTCTTGCTTAGTCAAGCTCCATCCGCTTGTTTGACAGTGCGTGCGGAGTGCGAGCGATTTTTTATTTTTAGGATGAAACTGACTTACAAGTTTTGCCCACAATACTCGTCCTGCGCGCATCTTGGCAATTTCCTGAAAGTGATCCATTCCAATGGCCCAAAAGAATGATAATCTTGGCGCAAACTCATCTACATCCATTCCCGCTGCAATTCCTGCTCTGATATATTCCACTCCGTCTGCCAAAGTATATGCAAGCTCTTGTTCCAAGGTAGCGCCGGCTTCTTGCATGTGATAACCACTGATAGAAATTGGATTGAACTTTGGCATTTTTTGCGAGGTATAAGCAAAAATGTCACTGACGATGCGCATGCTCGGGGTTGGTGGATAGATGTAAGTATTACGCACCATGAACTCCTTCAGAATGTCATTTTGTATGGTACCGCTCAATTGAGAAGGTTCCACTCCTTGTTGTTTCGCCGCAACGATGTAAAAAGCTAAAACAGGAATCACGGCTCCATTCATAGTCATTGATACTGACATTTCGCCCAAAGGAATTTGGTCGAAAAGGATATTCATGTCAAGGATTGAATCAATGGCTACGCCTGCCTTTCCAACGTCTCCTACCACTCTTGGGTGATCGCTGTCATACCCTCTGTGCGTGGCGAGATCGAATGCAACACTGAGACCTTTCTGACCCGCAGCAAGATTTCTCCGGTAAAATGCATTCGATTCCTCGGCAGTGCTGAACCCTGCATACTGACGAATCGTCCACGGACGAATGGAGTACATGCTCGCATAAGGTCCTCTCAAAAATGGAGCGATGCCGGGAGCATAGCCCTCATGTTGATATGAAACCTTTGTTTCTTTTGAAAGCGGTAATTCAATATTTTGAAAGTTCGGCATCATAAATTTTCCATGTTTCGTAAGCGCGATTCTAATTCTTGTGAAAGTCTTTTTGCATCAAGGCTTTTGACAACCGCTTTCATTCGAGAGTCTTTTTTATTTGGGTATTTGTTCACTCCTAAAATAGTTTTAGTACCATTTTCGAATGCTGAAACTTTCAATGCCCGCTCACTTGCAACCGAAGAATTGATAACCTCAATAGCTTCTTCGAAAGGAAGATCGCAGAGTGCTTTAAACTTATTCAAGGCCGCTTCGGCAGTTTGATAAATCAACTCCTCTACATAGTAAGCCCCCTTCACAGCGTCGCGTGCGGAATCAAAATAACTTTCTTCTTTTAGGAGATGAAGAATGTTTCTTGCATAGCGCGATGACGAGCTATCATTTTCCTCTAAAAAATAATTGAAATTTAAATTGGTAATGGTGTCCGCTCCACCGATTGCCGCCGCCATTGAACTAATGGTGGAACGCAACAAGTTGTTTTCTGCATCCAATGTTGCCATTGAGAATGTACACGATACGGAATCAATAATCGTATTTTCTGAGCATTTATGTTTGGGCTGGTAAGCGTTTATCACTTGCGCCCATAAAATTCTAAATGCTTTATATTTTGCTATTTCTTGGAAATAAGATGTATCGGTCGCAAAGCGAAAGCGCAGACTTGCAGCTAAATCATCTATTTCATATCCTCGAACAATCATTCGGTTTAATATCTCCTTACCGTTGAGGAGCGCGTAAACAATAGCATCAATTCCACTTCCACCATTATTTTGAACAGCACTGATATCAATACATAGCGAGTGGATATTCTTATTTTTAAACACAACTGATGTATAGTTATTCTCCAATTCTTCCACAGTCCCGCTTTTGGTATAGACAGCTCCCTTCCAACTCAAAGAATCTGATTCGTTACAAAAATGTGAGAATTGTTGGACTAACTGATTACCATTGACTACTGTCAATGCTATTTCTATATACTCCAGATAAACATCCTTAAAGAGAATAGAGAAATCGATTGTCTGAACAGTTGCAGGAATATTCAAATGAATAAAGTTGGCTCCACCTTCCAAGCTTTTTAGCATTTGAAGGTTTGTTTCTTTTTCCGAAGTAAAATCAATCCATTGACCGATTGCCCAACTCTCCCTTGTGGGGTCTATATGAGTGAGATTCCTTTTTAAACGATGATAATAAGGATCAAGCTTAATGCCCTCAGTGGGATGCCATAGTAAAGATTCAAATGACTTTCCTGCCAGTTCTTTTTGAACGGCAGCCATCCATTCTTCATGGTTTGGCTTAGGAAATTCTTCAAAATGTATTTCTTGCTTCATCGCTTCAAACTTACATCAGATATTTCAAGTCTAAAAGTAATGGTTGTAAACAAACACATCCTTCGATAAAATTGAATCCAAAAGGCACCAATTACGTTATTTAATGAATGAATGATGATATGAGACATACCAACTATATTTTGAACGGAATAAACAATATTTAAGTGAGAAATATCTAGCGAAACCCTTGATGTAACTAGTATTTCAATTGGTCGTAGAAAATAAATGTTTGGGCTAAAATCTCTTGATGTTTTCATTATTTATCATTACTTTTCAATTGTCGTTTTCTGTAAACCTGCAAGTGAATAGAAAATATGACCCTTTGAATAGGGGGGTGTACTAACCTTAACACACCACCGCTTATGACTAACCTATACTATGAAAATGATCAGTTCGAAATGAGTTTTGACGGACTGATCTTTAAAACGAGCTTTAAAAACAGGGTGAATGTCACAGAACATTTACTCTTTGACATGTTTGAAAAAGTGTCCGAATTGTCACATTTTTCAACGAGGTATTGCATTACTGACCTTTCTGAGGTAGGTGAGATCAGTCCTTCAGTCAAAAGAATCTATCGCGATTCCGACACGCTACGGTCAAAGATTGCAGATGCCTTTGTGGTGCCGTCTTTTTCAATGAGAGTTATCGCGAATCTTTACATTAAATTATACAAGCCTACGATTCCAACTAGGGTATTCCACTCTATAAAAGAAGCGGAACAATGGATTGAAGAGATGAAGGGAGGATTTTCTTATAACCTCAAACTTGGTTGAACATGGCGCACACTCCTCTCCCCCTTCAAGACTTACATAAACTCCTCATGGGCGACTTTGGCAGTTTTTTACTGATCAAAGACTGGCGTTCGGAGTTGAAAACGAAAGGTCAACTTTCTCAATTTTATGAGATTCTTAAAACTGATTCACGAAAGCATCTTATTGAATTTCTCACATATTGTGAGGATAAAGAAAATCTCATTTTAGAAGAGACTATTCTCTCTTATAGTCGAGGCTTTCAGAATGTTGGTTACTTTCGATTTACTTGTATTGGGTCTAGATCTATCGACTCAGATGGTATCATTGTTTTTATCCGCAATATTTCGGATGAATATCAAAGCTATAACAGACTGATGCAAATAGAGCCGAATATCAAGGATTTCTTTGAATATTCTCCACTTGGATTCGCTGTTAGCCTTGATAATGAACTGCGGTATTTATGCCCACAACTAATAAAAGTAAGTGGTTTTGAAAATTATAAACAAGGCAGGAAACTGCATGACATTTTCCCTGTGTTGGCAGACCAAAGTATCAGCACACTGAGAAGAAAAAAAGGACATTCCTACCCTACGAACCTTATCACCAACAAAGGTGCATCGCAAATTCTCGATACATATGTTCAGGTTTTTCAAGAAAAAAATCACCTCATACACCTTATTGCAGCTTGTGAAACACAAGGTGGAAGGAAGGTTGAAAATGATTTGATTCGATATCTTGTTGGCTTCAAACAGATCGCTGACAATGTACCTGGAGTGCTTTTTCAAATAGGCATTCGCAGCACTGGCAGAGTGGAGTTTTCATACTTCTCAGAAGGAGCGAAAGATATACTCGAGATTCAACCCTCTATTTTGCGCAATCAGCCTGAAATAATTTTAAGGTTCCTTACTACTGAAGATATTAAGAAACTTAAGGAATCCTTTTTTGATTGCGCTGCAAATGACAAAGTTTGGGAGGATGAGGTAGTTTTGAAGATATCGGACAATTGCGAGCGCTGGATCAGAATTCGTGGCACCATCCAGTTTTCACAGGGTGTTTTTGAGATCAGCGGAATCATACACAATATTACTGATGAAAAGAAGGATTTAGAGCGTCAATATCTAATCAAGAATACGCTCTTAAAGATACATAGTCACGACTCTATTCAAGGTGGATTGATAGATGAAAGTTATGAAATGCTTAGCAGATCTCTTTCGGATTGTTTGAATGCTGATCGTATTTCATTTTGGTATTTTGATGAAAAACTCAATACCCTTCATTGTGACTATTGCTTTGTAGGAGGAAAAGAACTTGACAGTTTTAAAGGAAATACGTGGAATAAAAAAGAATTCTATAGCTTTTTCAAGACTGTACAAACAGAACAAGTGATTGCAGCGTCAGATGCCCGCAATCACCCTGGACTCGGATATTTTTCTGACCATATCATTCAAAACTATGATATAGGTGCTTTTGTGGCAACGCTCATCATCCACAATGGGGCTGTGACAGGCGTCTTGTTGGTTGAATTGAAAGGCCAAATGCGCAGATGGGAGTCGTATGAAGTTCAGTTTATCAAAAACATTAGTGACGTACTTTCTTACTGTCGCTCAATAAATGAAAAGTCAATTTTTGAAAAAGAATTGATTTATCTCAATACCCACTTGAGTCAATTAGTGCAGAGCCGCACGGAAGAGCTATACAAAAAGCAAGAGTTGCTCGAATCGAAAAATGCAGAGGTGGTCAGTAGTTTGAGATATGCAAAGCACATCCAATCAGCTATTCTTCCGCATAGAGATTATTTTGATCGCTTGTTTCCGCAGTCTTTTGTGATGTATCAACCGAAAGATATTGTGGCAGGTGATTTTTATTGGGCTGACGCTTCAACGGTTCAAACCAAATTTGGTGAAAAAGAAATTTCCATGGTAGCCGCTTGCGATTGCACTGGACATGGAGTTCCGGGAGCAATGATGAGTATGCTTGCGAGCAGCGCTCTCTCCAGAGCTGTGCACCAATATGCACTGTCGGAGCCGGGGGATATCCTCTACCGCGTCAATCAGATTCTCAAAGAGAATATGAACAAGAGTAAAAATGAGATTTTTGATGGAATGGACGCAGCGCTGTGTGTACTGGAATATACTAACTATTCAAAAACAGAAGCTCTTCTAAGGTTTAGTGGTGCTAACTCCCCTATATGGATTTTTAAGCAAACTGAAAGCATGGGCTATGACCTAATGAGAGTGAAAGGAGATAAACAGTCCATCGGACTCGGTCAATCAGAGTTTACCTTTACCTCTCACGAAATCCCCTTGAAAAAAGGAGATATGGTATACATGTTCAGTGATGGCTTCGCTGATCAATTTGGGGGTGAAATGGGTAAAAAGATGAAGTATAAAAAGATGCGCGACATGCTACTCGAGGTTATGAATTTGCCTATGACGATTCAAAAGCGATGCATTGAAGCCAGCTTTAAGAATTGGAGAGGAACCAATGATCAGGTGGATGATGTTTTATTAATTGGTTTTAAGGTTTGATTTGGTAGTGTACAAAATACACTTATGTTTGTGGTATATCAAACAAAACCATGAGAACGATTTTTTCTATCCTATTAGGTTCGGTTTTGGCTGTGAGTTGCCAAACTGGAGCGCCCGACAGTACTGCAAAAGCCTCGATTACGGGCAGTGCTGAGTCCAAAGTATTAATCCATCCTGAATGGAGTAAAAATGCAAATATCTACGAGGTAAATGTTCGTCAACATACCCCAGAAGGAACATTTGCTGCTCTGACTGCTGATCTCAATCGTTTGGATAGCATGGGAGTAGATATTCTATGGCTTATGCCGATTCATCCCATTGGAAAAGAAAATAGAAAAGGAAGTTTGGGTAGCTACTACAGTGTCAAGGATTACAAAGGTGTAAATCCAGAATATGGTACCATCGAGGATTTTAAAGCATTTGTTAGAGCAGCACATTCAAAAGGAATGAAGGTGATTTTAGATTGGGTAGCCAATCACACTGCGTTTGATGCTGTGTGGGTTTCTGAGCACAAGGACTGGTATACTTTGGATAGTACAGGACGTCCGGTGCCGCCCGTGGCAGACTGGAGCGATGTCGCAGATTTGAATTACGATAATAAAGAAATGCGTGCAGCCATGATCGACGCAATGAAGTTTTGGATCAAAGAATGTGATATCGATGGCTATCGTTGTGACGTAGCTATGATGGTGCCGACCGATTTCTGGAACGATGCACGAGCTTCTTTAGACAGTATCAAACCAGTCTTCATGCTAGCTGAAGCCGAAATGAAGGAGCATCACCTCAAGGCTTTTGATATGAGCTATACTTGGGAATTCCTTCACATTATGAATGAAGTCGCTAGTGGAAAAAAGAATCTATCTGCAATAGATACTTATCTAGCTCAGCAAGACACCGCATTTCCAAAGAATGCATACCGTATGTATTTCACTACGAATCATGATGAAAACACATGGAACGGCACTGGTAATGAGCGCTACGGGAAGGCTCGCCAAGTGTACGATGTACTCGCTCTCACCATTGGTGGCATGCCTTTAATTTATTCGGGCCAAGAAGGTGGAGAGCAATATGAAGACGGCAAGCCGCATCGCTACAGATTCTTTGATAAAGATACTATTCGATGGAATGGTTATAAGTACCAGGATTTTTACACCAGAATCTTAGCAGCTCATAAAAAGAACCCTGCTTTGTGGAATGGTGAGCACGGCGGAAAAGCAAAGCGCATAAAGACTTCCAATGATGATATCATCTATGCATTCACAAGAAAAGTAGACAATAATGAAGTGATCGTATTGCTCAACTTTAGCGACAAGCCCCAGAAAATTGATTTTATTGACACCTTGCCTGAAGGCAACTTCATGTCTATTTTTAATAATGAAACTTTGAGCATTTATTCCAAAGGAAACGTGAAGCTCCAAGGTTATGGCTATCAAGTTTTCGTGAAATAAGACAATCCATGAATCAAATTATTTCAGATAACTCCATTCATTCCATGATGAGTTATCTCGAAAATAAACTTCAATCCATCTATGATGCTAGAGAGAGCCGAAACATTGCGTTTCGGCTCTTTGAGCATTATTTATTCCTTCCCAAAGCGGAGGTGATTCTAAGAAAGGCCGAACGCATATCGGAATCTCAAATGCTCCAATTGCATTTCGCATTAAAGCGTTTGCTCCAACACGAACCCCTTCAGTACATTCTCGGTCATGAATACTTTAGATCCCTAAAGTTCAGTGTAAATTCAGATGTGCTCATTCCGCGCCCGGAAACAGAAGAGCTGGTTCAGCTCATACTCGACGATTTTTCTAATGCTACGACCATAAAGCTAATAGACATTGGTACTGGAAGTGGCTGTATTCCCATTAGTATAAAAAAAGAACGACCTAATTGGAGAGTCAGTGCTATCGATATTTCAGCGAGTGCACTTGCCACGGCTGAATTGAATTCTAAAGAGAATCATTGTGACGTTGCTTTTACAAAACAGGACATTCTCGATCCCGACTACCAATTGCCTGAATTAGATATTATCGTTAGCAATCCGCCCTACATTCCATTCACGGATAAAGAAAAAATGCGGAAAAATGTGCTCGATTATGAGCCGCATCTGGCTTTATTCGTCGAAGACAGTGAACCATTAATCTTTTACAAAAGAATCTTATTTAAAGCCAAAAATCTATCTTCTAAGCCTGTTGTCTACTTTGAAATTCATGAAGATCTGAAACCAGAATTGACTGCGTTACTAGAGTCGGAAGGCAATAATAACTATACATTTATCAAGGATTTACAAGAGAAATATAGAATTCTTCGAATTAAACTATAACCAATGAAGCATTTAAAAGCATTTCTTCCCGCACTCGCATTCATATTTTTTGCGTGCAACAGTTCGAAACCAGATGATGTTGAGAGCAAAGACTACATCGGTAAAATTGCAAGCCCAGTCAAACTTGGTCCTGACACGACACGCGTGCGTCTATTGGATTATTTTGAAATTGCAGATTCAATTGGCAGCGCTTCTCTTAACAACACAAAGCTTCAAATCAATAAAGAAGGTTTCGCAATTGTTCCTCCGGGCGTACTCCAATCTCCCATTGGTAATTTAAAAGTATCTTATAGAGGCAGCGATCATGACATCATTGTCTTTAACACAGAAAAAATAAAATACACCTTCACGTATAAAGCTGAGGCGCCCTGCAAAGAGGTGGCTATGGCAGGAAGCATGAATGGTTGGAATAGCAAGGCAACGCCACTGAAACTTGTTGATGGCGCTTGGACAACCACGCTATACCTCAATCCGGCTGTCTATGAGTACCGCTTGTGGAAAGACGGAAAGGAATCGATGGATGAAACCAATCCAAATCAAAAGAGCAATGGGATGGGAGCATTTAACAACACATTCATCGTTGGTAATCCCGATGCTATTGCTGCTCGTTTGTTTTTTGAAGACACAAAAGACGCGTCTATCATTATTGGAGCTGTAGGCGACGTCACCGAGGCCTTTGCTTATTTGGGCAACAAAAAAATCAATACGACTATAAAGGATGGGAAAGTTCATGTTCAAATTCCTAATACAACCACAGACCGAGCGTTCGTTCGGGTGTATGGAACCACCGGAAATTTGCGCACAAACGATGTGCTCATTCCTTTGAATAAAGGCAAAGTCATTGAATCTACTACCGAACTCAATCGAAAAGACTTGCACACCAATATCATGTATTTCATGATGGTGGATCGTTTCTTTGATGGAAATAATAGCAATAACCGCCCTACCAACGACCCCGCAATTCTCCCAAAAGCCAATAACTTCGGTGGAGATATCAAGGGTATTACAGAAAAAATTAAGTCTGGATATTTCAAAGAAATGGGTATGAATACCATCTGGATCTCCCCTATCAGCCGCAATGCAGAAGGCGCTTGGGGACTTTGGAATAAAGGAGCAATTTCCAAGTTCTCTGCATACCACGGTTACTGGCCAACCGCGCTTACGAAGATCGATGATCGCTTTGGTTCAGAGCAAGAGTTTAAAGAGCTTCTAGACGTGGCGCATCAAAATAATATGAATGTAGTGCTTGACTATGTAGCACATCACGTACATACAGATCATCCTTTGTACAAGCAGCATCCAGAATGGACTACCCCACTCTATTTGCCCGACGGTAGAATGAATACTGAGTTGTGGGACGAACAACGTCTTACAACATGGTTTGATACCTTCCTTCCTACTTGGGATTTTTCAAAACCTGAAGTAGTAGAGGCGTTAACGGATACTGCTTTATTCTGGGTTGACAACTACGATTTGGATGGTTTCAGACACGACGCTACCAAGCACATTCCAGAAGCTTTCTGGCAATCGCTCACGGCAAAGATCAAAAAGCGCGAAAACAAATCACTTTTTCAAATTGGTGAAACCTATGGGAATCCCGAGTTAATAAGCTCTTACATCACATCAGGTCAGTTAGACGCTCAGTTTGATTTTAATCTCTATGACGCCATGGTCGATGCTTTTGCAAAGGATGAAACTGGATTTGAAAATTTGCAAAGAACGTTGAATCAAAGCTTATACGTTTATGGTAGCCACCACTTGATGGGCAACATTACTGGCAATCAAGATAGAGCCCGCTTTATTTCATATGCTGATGGTAGTGTTCAATTTAGCGATGATCCAAAGCTCGTGGGTTGGACCAAGGATATTCAAAATAATGGAAAGGAAGGTTTTAAGAAATTGGCCATGCTCAATGCCTTCTTGATGACAACCCCTGGTATTCCTTGCGTTTATTATGGTGATGAAATAGGATTACCGGGAGCAAATGATCCGGACAATCGCAGGATGATGGTTTTTGAAAATCTCAATGAAGACCAGTCACAATTGAAGCAAACCGTTCAAAAATTGGCCAAGCTTCGTCAGGAAAATATGGCTCTCATTTACGGGGACATCATTCCTTTAAAGGCTGATAATAGTGTTTTCGCTTTCTTAAGAAAATATAAAAACAAGGTGGTTTTAGTGGTATTCTGCAAGCCTTCATTGAATACAGAATCCATCGAATTGGAATTACCAAAATCATTGTCTATGAATGACTTGAAGTCATTGATTGGAAATAATACTTTAAGTCAAAAAGACGGCAAATTATTATTGAATTTGAAAGATTCTGATTTGGTTAAAAATGGGTTTGGAATATTCGCTAATTAGCATTTAACCTATTTACCTTTGACCGCAAATTAAAGAAAATGCCAAAAGGAGTATATCAAGTCCCACTTCCCGTTAATGAGCCGGTGAAGTCTTACGCGCCAGGCAGCGTTGAAAAAACACAATTGTTGGCCGCGTATCACGAACTTTACAATCAAGCGCCTATTGATGTGCCTATGTACATTAATGGTAAGGAAATAAGAACAGAAAATAAAAAAAGGCTAAGCGCCCCTCACGAACATCAGAAGACCATCGGGCACTATAACGTTGGTGAAAAGAAACACGTTGAGGACGCGATCAAAGCAGCGCTTGACGCAAGAGAGCGTTGGGCGAGTCTGCCCTGGGAACAAAGAGCTGCTATTTTCCTTAAGGCGGCTGATTTGTTGGCCGGACCATTTAGAGCACGCATGAACGCCGCTACTATGTTGGCCCAAAGCAAAAATGCCTTTCAAGCAGAGATTGATGCTGCATGCGAGTTGATCGACTTTTTAAGATTCAATGTTGCATACATGCAACAGATTTACAAAGATCAGCCAGGTTCTTTGCCAGGCATGTGGAATCGTTTGGAATATCGCCCGCTTGAGGGTTTTGTTTTTGCACTTTCACCGTTCAACTTTACAAGTATCGCAGGTAATCTTGCAATAGCACCCGCTTTGATGGGTAATGTAGTCGTGTGGAAGCCAGCAGAAACGCAGATTTATAGCGCTCAGATTTTAATAGAAATTTACAAAGCAGCAGGTGTTCCAGATGGCGTGATTAACATGATTACAGTAAGTGGACAAGTGGCTGGTGATGTTATTTTCAAACATCCCGATTTTGCTGGAATTCACTTCACGGGTTCAACGGGTGTTTTCAAACAGCTCTGGAAGGAGATTGGAACGAATATCGACTTGTATAAGACCTATCCACGTATTGTTGGTGAAACTGGAGGAAAAGATTTTGTGGTGGCTCATGCGTCCGCACATCCAGACGAAGTTGCCACTGCTTTGACTAGAGGCGCATTTGAATTCCAAGGACAAAAGTGCAGCGCAGCAAGTCGTGCGTATGTTCCTCAGTCGATCTGGCCTGCGGTAAAAGAAAAAATCGTAGCGGATCTAAAGAGCTTCAAAATGGGAGCGCCAGATGATTTTAGCAATTTCATTAACGCTGTCATTGATGAAAAGGCATTCAACAAGATTGCAGGATATATTGACTTTATAAAAGAACAAAAGGACGCAGAAATTATCGCTGGTGGAGGTTATGACAAGTCTGTTGGATATTTCATTGAGCCAACAGTAGTAGTGACATCCAATCCAAAATTCCGCACCATGTGCGAGGAGATTTTTGGTCCTGTGCTTACGATTTATGTTTATGCCGATGATTTGTGGGCGGATACACTTCACTTGGTGAACAATACAAGTGAGTATGCGCTTACAGGTGCGGTGCTCGCCACGGATAGATATGCCATCGATCAAGCAACAAAGGTTTTGGAAAATGCCGCAGGTAATTTCTATATCAACGACAAACCTACCGGTGCTGTAGTTGGCCAGCAGCCTTTTGGTGGAGCACGCGGTAGCGGCACCAATGACAAGGCTGGAAGTTACCTCAATCTATTGCGTTGGGTTTCTGCACGTACAATTAAAGAAACATTTGTTCCTCCACGAGATTATCGTTATCCATTTTTAGGAAATTAATAGAGAATAAAAAAGCCTGGCATCGCCAGGCTTTTTCTTTATATCTAATTCAAACTTGGATCCTCTGGCATATTGGCGATTACCTCCCCTTTTCTTCCAAACTTCTTCATAATATGTCTCCACAAGTCATCAACTTCGGTATCCATTACCAAATCTTTGTCGATGTCAGTAACGAACCAACTCTGGCTTTTGATTTCTGACTGCAACTGATCGGGTGACCATCCACTGTATCCAACAAAGAAACGAACTTGCTCCGGAGCGATTTTTCCTGCATACAAGAGTTTTCTCAGCTTTTCAAAATCACCGCCCATAAACACTCCAGGGAGTATCTCCACGCTCTCCTCAATCTCATTTCCGAGAGTATGTATGTAATAGAGATTAGAATTCCGAACAGGGCCGCCAATACTAATTTTTCCATCAAACTTGGGCATATCCTCAATGATTTGATCCAACTCAACCTCAATGAAATTATTGAGCACAAAACCGAATGAACCTTCGCTATTGTGCTCGCATAAGAGAATTACTGTCCTTTTAAAATAAGGATCATTGAGGAAAGGCTCCGATAACAACACCTGACCTTTCTTAGGCTCCACATTCGTATTTGGGGAAAAATCAATCTTCACGTGCTAAAATTAAACAAAACCTTTTTACACTTGTCCAATGAATAGACGACGAAATTGGTTTTTGATTGCTTTGTGCTCAACATTTTTTATAAACAGCGCAAAGTCTCAACATGTTCCTTTCAGTGGCAATATCACGCCAACATGGAATCAATGCATCGACACATTCACCTTACTCGATCAGCAATCTGAACTCTGTGAGCTTACTGTGGCGGGTTATACAGATATCGGCAAACCGCTACATTTATTCATTATAAATAAAGAGAAAGTATTTTTTCCTGAACTTTTTAACCCCAATAAAACAGTTATTCTCATCAATAATGCTATTCATCCCGGTGAGCCAGATGGTGTAGATGCATCTATAGTTTTTTCAAAAGAGATATTAGATCCGACAAATGAATTGCATCAATTGCTCGATAGTGTAATTTTTTGCATTATCCCCATTTACAATGTAGATGGTGCTATGATTCGCAATGGATATAGCCGTACCAATCAAAATGGTCCTGAGCAATATGGGTTTCGCGGAAATTCAAAAAATCTTGATTTGAATCGAGACTTCATCAAATGTGATAGCGAGAATGCAGCATCATTTAATAGAATTTTTCAGCAAGTAAAGCCAACCCTATTTATCGATACCCATGTGAGCAACGGCGCGGATTATAGTTATGTGATGACTTTGATTAGCCAGCAACTCAATAAACTGGGTTCTCCGCAGGCAGCCTTTGTGAAGCAAGAATTAGAGCCCTATCTTTTTTCTGAAATGAAAAATAGAGGTTTCGAAATGTCACCATACGTCAATCACATGGGGGCAACTCCCGAATCTGGATTAGCCGATTTTCTTGAAACAGCTCGCTACTCAACGGGGTATGCCGCGTTGTTTCAAACCATAGGTTTTACAACGGAAACACACATGTTGAAGCCTTATCCTCAGCGCGTAGAATCGACCTATCAATTCTTTGTCACTCTCGGGAAGTACGCTCACAGCAACAATAAAAAGCTGCGCTTACAAAAGCAAAAAGCCATTCAAGAATGGAAGAACAAAGATTTGTATGAACTCAATTTTAAACTGGACACAAACACAAAGGAGCTGTTTAATTTTAAAGGATATGAAGCTGTTATAGAGCCCGCTCTCATTGGAACTGGGGAAAGATTGCGTTATGATCGTGACCAACCTTTTGAAAAAGCAATTCCAAGATTTAGAACTTATACTTCTCAGCACAAAATTGAAATTCCCTCTCAATACATTATCCCTCAAGCTTGGACCGAGGTTATTGAGAGATTAAAATGGAATGGAGTGCTGATGCAGCGAATCCCGCGTGATACGGTGATGTCGGTGAATGGATTTTATGTTGGTGATGTAAAAACGAGTACCTCATGTTATGAGGGACACTTTGCACATCAGTCATGCAGTGTGCGAAAGGAGCAAATGAAGATTTTATTTTTTGAAGGAGATTATATTATTCCTGTTCGACAAGACAACATCCGTTATATCATTGAAACCTTGGAACCGCTTTCTAAGGAGAGCTTTTTCCACTGGAATTTCTTCGATAGTGTTTTGCAGCAAAAGGAATGGTTTAGCGATTATGTTTTTGAGGAAAAAGCAAAAGAATTGCTGGAAAAAGACCCCCAATTAAAAAAGGAATTTGAAGAAGCTCTTAAAAAAGATGAATCCCTAAATGAGCATTGGTCACAACTCTATTGGATATACAAGCATTCACCTCACTATGAATCCAGCGCTTTCAGATACCCCATCTACTCCCGTTAAAAGCCTCCTACTCCTATTCCCTATTCCTACTCCTATTCCTATTCCCTACCCCTATTCCCATTTTATTTATCCAAAATCATTTCAAGTATCACCATTCTGTCCTCTTCCACTTTGAAGTAAATTTTAACATGGAGCGCCGTGGCCAAGCGATAATTGCCCTGAAGTCCTTCGAAAATAACAGCTTTACTACCTTGTTCGGGATGATGTCGTATGGATCTTAATTTATGAAAAATTTTCGCACGAAGTTTCTCCGCTGCAATAAGGGAGGTTTCTTGGGTGTGAGCGATGATCTCTTTGAAGCTTTTTACTGCTGTGCTTGTGAAATATAAATCCGACGAATTCATACTACGAATATAGTAGAATTACCAAGAAGGACAAGGAACGGGCTCAAAGGAATTTGATCTTCGTTTTGGTGTTCTCTTTTGCTTGGCAGGTCTACACTTCCAATGTTCGAACATTGTAATTTTTAGTGCAAAATAAAAGTCGGCACCGTAGATGTCGCGTTTAAACAATAGGGCCAGAAGATCGTCGCTGCCTATGATTATTGAGTTCAGTCGAAGTGAAGCTCCTACCAAGGGAGTTGTAAATTCATACATCGTAACGGGAACTGCAAATTCAAATCGTTTTGTTTCGAATCTTGGGACGATGGCCAATAAGCTACTTCGTTGCACTCCGAGGCGCGACTGCCAAGGCAATCCAAGATTGATCATTCCAAAAGTGTAAAAACCTTTACCCCAATTATAGTCTATTTGCGCGCTGAAAGTAGCTGGCAACATCATCGTAAATGGCACTGCATCCGAGTTGTTTTGCGCTGCTCCCAAGCCCTCAGTAAACAAGCTATCAATTTGTTGAAGGTCTTCAATTTGAGTGTTAGAAAAGTCATTCCACTCGCTCTGTTCGCTTTCATTAAATACATTTCTAAATGTAGGTCTGTTGAAACGTACACGACCAACATCCAAAAGTGAAAAACCAAACTTGATTCTATAATCTCCATCCGTACAGGGATCAAAAGGCGTATAGCCCTCGGATGATTTAAATCTCCTTTTGAAGGTGATCCCGATATCCATTCCAAACCCACGGCCGTTGCGCAAGTTGAAACCACTGCTCATCACATCATTAAATCCATATTCACCGATAAAATCAAAAGTTTCGATTCTATTGCTGTCGGCGACAATATATCTCCAATTGTCAATACGTGCCCCCACACCAGATACGCCCCACAAGCGCTTCAGCGTAATAGCTCCTTGTGTGATCATATCTCCCCTTCTGCTGATAATGGTGCCGTAAGTAAGACCAGTTTCCGCCCATGCGAGGCCGTGAGTTCTGAGATTTTTCGATTCATGCACCTGCCCCATTTGTGGCAAATATTGAAAGCCGTTGATAATATAATTTCCAAGAATATTATCAATTCCCCTTGCATCCGCAACGGTTCTGAAATTTGTAATTAAACCGAACGCATGCTTTTTGACATTGAAAGTTACAGAAGGACCTTGAACCATTACATCGGCATAAGCCCTGTAATTGTTGCGACTTAAATTGATGCCCGGACCTTCCAAGGCTTCCAAGTCCGTCCGCGAGAGGCTTCCGCCGGGTAGATATGCCAAATTGTTTCGAGCAAATACAGAAAAACCAACGATATTGATATCGATAAAAGCCCTGCTATCTACAATTGATGATGGATTGATAAAAATCGTATTTACCGGAGAACGTGTACTGCCCATTACTCCGGCCATGTCTTGGCTGGAAGTTTCTTGAAAAATCAAGACTATGAGGGTTAATAAAAGAAGGCGTTTCAAATAGGGCGGTTTTATTTTGAAACGAATTATTGAGACAAATGTTTCTGAAAATCAATCCAATTAACTCGGTTTTTTTACAGATGTAACATTCACATCAAAATAAATCGGGGTTCTTGGTGGGATGATTCCTGTGCGGCTTCCGTCCTCTCCAAAAGCCAATGCTGAGGGCATGTAAATGAGCGCCCTCTCACCAGCCTTCATCAATGAAAGTCCGTATTGAAGCCCCGGGATGAGTTGCCCCGGCTTTCCAAACGGGATATTCATGGTAGTTAATGAATCCTTTCTAACACCATTCAACCAATAGGTGTTGTACTCTATACTCACATCACGGCCAGCCTTCACACTATCTCCATCTGTTTTCCTTATCCAGGCCATTGATATTTGACCAAAATCCTCCCATTCCTTATCAAGAGTACTTTGGCATAATTTAATTGCGTCCATCTCAGGAATCATGGATTCCTGTGCTTGATACATATAAAATCCGCAGATATTGTCGCTGTCGGAAAAACGCTTTTCTAATTTAACTTCTATTGCCGAAAAGCGCTCTGAACCTGAATTTTTTAAGGTGTCAAATAATTGTACAATCTCTAGTGATGGTAGAATAAAGCGGGTGATCTCCCCTTCCTTCATTTCATTTATTTGTTTTAAAATGACTTCACTTGCGAAGTAATTGTGCAATTCTTCGGGATGCACCAAAAGATAGGTCTGAGCTGTGAATGCGCTGTCAGGATTGAGCGAAACCAACATACCATAATAAGAGCTAATCATCGCTCCGCCCTTTTCATTCCCCAACACCAAGAGTTTCTTGAAATGCTTGCTATCAAGGTCTGTATATCCTTCATAAGTTGGTCCACAGCTAATAAGCGCGGTTGCCATTAATAAAAAAACAAAGAGTTTAATTTTCATGATTTCAATTCAATGCGATTAATTCAATGTCATAAACGAGTGGCGAACTCTTGGGGATTTTACTCGAATCTCCTGTGAGCCCAAAAGCAAGGTGACTTGGCAACACCACGCGTGCTTTATCTCCAACTCTCATCAACAAAACTACCTCATGGATTCCGGACTCGACAGCGTCTTGCCCTATTTTGAAAACACCTGGCTTACCCTTTTTTGCCTCATAGCATACAGTGCCATCTAGCAATTCAACTTTATAGGTGATGGATGCGAAATCATCGAATTTGGCCTCTTGCCCGCTCCCTTTCTCATAGATCCAATAGTTCATGCCTGTACCTGTCTCTGTCATTGGCCATTTTTTATTTGAAATGAAAGACTTAATCTCCTTCATCTCATTTTCATGCTGACTCTTATTAAACTCTATTAGATCTTTAATCATTTGTTCTGATGAAACTACTTCGCCCGCTTCTCGCTTGTCGCGGCAGCCATTGCAGCTCATAAGAACAATCAACATTATTACTAAAATGTACTTCATGAGTTTATGATTTCTTGTTTTACTGCCATTATCGCGGTCTTCAAACGATTGATCGTTGTGGTCATATCATCGCTCGATGAACCGCCAGCTGCATTTCTGTGGCCACCACCATTCCATCCATTGCGAGCAAATGTATTCACATCAAAACTTCCCTTTGATCGAAATGAGAGTTTGATTTCATTATGTCCTTCTCTCGCAAATACAGCCACTTTAACACCTTTGATGCTCAAAGCTTGATTCACCAATCCTTCCGTATCTCCAGGTCTGTGATGAAAACGTTCGAGTTCTTCTTTTGTTAAAGTGATGATCGCAGTTCCTGCATTTGGCCAAACCTCTAGCTTTTCGCTTAAAGAATAGCCAATCAATCTAAGGCGGTCTAAAAGATTGGTATCGTATACCGCTCTGTGGATCTTCGCATGATCAAGACCATTGGCAATCAAGTCAGCTACGATTTGATGCGTTTCGGGCGTTACCGAAGGGAAACGGAACGAGCCACTGTCTGTCATTATTCCACAATAAATCGCTTCTGCGGCTTCTGAAGTGATCGCATTCAACCAATCACAAGTTCTAACAAATCGATAAATCATCTCGCATGTGCTGCAAGCAGATGTATCGCTATATGTGACTTTAGCAAAATCCCCCGGCTGCTGGTGATGGTCAATTAAAATGAAATTTGCTGATGCCGACTCAAGTGCTTTCGACATCTCTTCTCCTGTGCGAGAAAAAATATTGTAATCAAGAACAAAAATCAAATCAGCATTGTCAATGGCTTCTTGAGCGTTGACCTTATTGGAATCAAAAAAGATAATCTTATTATAATCGGAAATCCAGTGCAAATAATCGGGAACACTGTCTGGGAGCACAACTGTGACTTGATCCTTCATCGACTTTAATACATGATAAAGGCCCAAGGCGCTGCCAACAGCATCTCCATCGGGCGACTTATGACTTGTAATCACAATTCGGTTTGCTCCTAAAATCAACTCTTGCGATTGGGCGACTTGCTCTGCATTTAAGTATATTGCCATGCTTCAAAATTATGATGGTTTGAGCGCATTGGTACAATTTTGAATCGTAAACTTGCAAACGCAGTTATCACCATGAAAAATTTGCTTTGGATTTTAGCATTAGTAGCCTTGTCCTCATGGGCACCTCATAAATTCTACGTCTCTAATAATATCGTTGAATACAACCCGAGGACGCAGCTTTATGAAGTAACCTGTAAAATCTTTACAGATGACTTGGAACGCGCCCTAGCTCCCGACGGCACTTCTTTGTTCTTGGGTAGTGAAAAAGAAAAAAATGACGTCAATTGGCTAATTCAAGAGTATATCGAGAAGAAGTTCAAAATAAAAATCAACGATAAACCCATCCAATTCAAATACGTTGGAAAGGAAGTCGATCCGGAACTCACACACCTCTACTTTGAATTTGCTTATGTCGATATGCCCAACACCGTAACGGTTGAAAACACAGTACTTTTCGAGCATTTTGAAGATCAAAAGAACATCATAGACCTGAGGCTCAATGGTTGGAATTACACCATGTTTTTAACCAAACAAAAGCCTTCTGAAGTTAGTTATAGATAAATGACCAAAAAAGAAAAAGCAGCTTACATCGTAGAGCAACTCGAAAGATTGTATCCTGAAACTCCCATTCCACTGGATCATAAAGATCCGTTTACGCTGCTCATTGCAGTGCTTCTCAGCGCTCAATGTACCGACGAAAGAGTGAACAAGGTAACGCCAGCGCTCTTCAAAAAAGCTGACAATCCTTTTAAAATGATCAAGCTTACAGTGGAGCAAATCGAGGCCATCGTTCGCCCTTGTGGACTCTCGCCGGCCAAGAGCAAGAACATTCGACGATTGTCTGAAATATTAATCGAAAAATACAATGGCAACGTCCCGCAATCATTCGAAGCACTGGAAGAATTGCCTGGTGTAGGACACAAAACTGCTTCTGTGGTGATGGCACAGGCCTTTGGAGTGCCCGCTTTCCCCGTGGATACGCATATCCATCGACTGATGACCCGCTGGAAATTGACCAATGGAAAAAGTGTAGAACAAACTGAGAAAGATGCTAAGAAACTCTTCCCTGAGGTTCTATGGAATAAACTCCACTTGCAAATTATCTTTTATGGAAGAGAATATTCTCCAGCAAGAGGTGATCTTTCCAATGATTTCATCACCACATTTGTCAACCAAAGAAATAAGAAATGAAGTCTTACAAAAAAGGTTGGCGCAATAACTATAATAGCAATCTTAGCTTTTTTGAAATTCTTGGTAAAGACATCAAATTTTACTTTAAGGATTTGAAAAAAAAATGGCGAAATGGAGGCAAGCTTCCGGTAATCGTCGTCTCACCTGACTTCCCGAGCAAGCGCACCACGATTTTTAAAATAGCAGACGCGCTTCAATATCGCATCACAAATCATTTGGTTGCAAAACCTGACGTCGTGCTCTACTTCGAAGATATTACCCACGGAAGTTCGAGCGCATTGAACACACACTACCCCAATCAATTCATCATTAATAAAAATTGCACAGACATCTCGAAGAAGAATGTCGATCAAATTCACTTAAAAATATTTGGGTATAACACTACCATCGATCCCACAAGTTACACGGGCATTGCTGTTGAGAAGTCAGACGAAAACGCTTTGCACGACGGACGAAAAGTGAATTGTCCTATAAATGAACCTCGACTTTCTGCGATATATCAATTGCTAATTGATAATGATTTTGACGAGCAGTATGTAGTAGATTATCGTGTGCCTGTGATTCAATTTCAAATTCCTTTAGTCTATAAAAAATTCAAGAAAAAAGAAGTGCGCTTCACGAATGAGGTTTCATTCTCCGAAATGCATGAGCCACTCAGTATTTTTTCTAATGAGGAATTGAATAAAATAGGTGAATTCGCGAAGGCCATGAGTGCAGAGTTTTGCGAGCTTGATGTGCTCAGACATAGTGATGGCAGAATTTTCGTGATCGATGTAAACAAAACACCTTACGGTCCGCCTGCTGGATTGAAAGAAAATAAAAAAGCCGTTGAATTGCTTACTGCAGCGTTCCAACGGGCTTTTCTAAAGTAAATACAATATTTTATTCTGAAGCGAAGCGCTCTACTACGTTCTGTGTCACACCTGTAATACTGAATCCTCCATCATGGAAAAGATTCTGCATGGTAACATAACGTGTGAGGTCGCTGAACAATGCTACACAATAGTCTGCACATGCCTCAGCATCAGCATTTCCTAGAGGTGACATCGCTTCGCTATAATTTATAAATCCATCGAAACCTTTGACACCGCTACCCGCAGTAGTCACAGTTGGTGATTGAGACACCGTATTGATACGCACTTTCTTTGAAGTACCGTAGTGATAACCAAAACTACGCGCAATGCTTTCCAGTAATGACTTAGCGTCAGCCATGTCGTTGTAATCAGGGAAAATGCGTTGAGCAGCGATATATGTCAATGCGACCACTGAGCCCCAATCATTGAGCGCATCTTTTTTATATGCAGTTGCCAACATCTTATGTAAGCTAATAGCACTCACATCCAATGTCTGGCGATACCATTCGTAGTTTACATCTG
The DNA here is from genome assembly GCA_046309775.1 of Flavobacteriales bacterium. Classification (GTDB taxonomy): domain Bacteria; phylum Bacteroidota; class Bacteroidia; order Flavobacteriales_D; family Sanyastnellaceae; genus JAIXWP01. Next base: position 1,741 of record JBKCOM010000223.1, on the reverse strand, counting down.
TATAGTGACGACCTTTTCTCACATTCGGCGACATTCCGATGCTATGAAGGATGAAGTCTACTTTACCGCCGAAGTGCTCCATTGATTGATTGAAAAGATTATCAATGTCTTGTTCGTTTGTTGCATCCGCCGCGATAATTGGACAATTGCCCAGTTTAGCAGACAACTCTTTGATTTCGCCCATGCGCATTGCAATAGGAGCATTCGTCAAAACGATTTCTGCACCTTGTTCGTAGGCTTTTTCAGCTACTTTCCAAGCGATTGACATATTATTTAAGGCACCACTGATGATTCCTTTTTTTCCTTTTAATAGATTATTCGACATAAGGTCAATAGGTTTATTTCAGCAACAAAGCTAAAAGGATTTTTCAGAAGACAATGAACTGGAAATAGAACGGGCGGCAATTATCGATGTGGTCCATGCTGCTTGAAAGTTAAAACCTCCCGTCACAGCATCGATATCCAACACTTCTCCAGCGAAATACAAACCTTTGAATCGCTTTGCTTCCATGGTTTTAAAATCAATCTCCTTGAGATCTACCCCACCCGCAGTCACGAATTCATCTTTAAAGGTAGACTTGCCATCCACTATAAACTTGCATTGGACAATGGCTTTTGCCATTGATTCGATGGTCTTATTTGAAACGTCAGCCCACTTGAGTTGGCTATCCGCGTATTCCCTAATGAGAGACAACCAAAGTCGCATCGGCAAATCAACAGGCGAAAACGAATGCACCAATTTTCGCGGTTGTTCTGTTCGAAGATCTTTAAAAAAGTCTGAAAGGCTCTCTAAATCTTCATTCGCAAGCCAGTTTACTACAATCTCAAATTTATAATCACATTGAAATAAATCACGGGCCGCTATTGCTGAAAGCTTGAGAATCCCAGGGCCGCTTAGTCCCCAATGTGTAACAAGCACTGGTCCGAGCGCTTCCAACTTTAATGATGGAATAGTCACATAGGCATGTGTAGAAGACAGTCCTGCCAAGCTTTCCAAACGTTTATCTTTAATATTAAAAGTAAAAAGTGAAGGCACTTGCTCAATCATATTCAAACCGAAGTCGTGAAGTTTTTGCCACATTTGAGGACTACTTCCTGCTGCAACCACCACTACATCACTTGCAATAACACCACCACTCGTAGTATGCACTAGCCACTTTTGTTGGATTTCATCAAAGTCAAGAGATTCTAGACCATTTTGAGTTTCTACTTTTATATTCTTTTTTTCTGCTTCATTTAAAAAGCAATCGATGATGGTTTGAGAGGAATCCGTAATTGGAAAAGTGCGATTGTCTTCTTCTATTTTGAGCTCCACACCGCGGTTAGCAAACCATTCGAACGTGTCACCAGTACTAAACTGATGAAACGGACCGTTTAATTCTTTCGATCCGCGAGGATAAAATTTTACCAGCTCTTTTGATTCGAAACAAGCGTGCGTGACATTGCAACGACCGCCGCCGCTGATTTTCACTTTCGATAAAAGCTTGTTTGATTTTTCTAAAATAAAAATTCTTGTTCCACTAGGTGCATCAATATTTATGGCTGTAAAAAATCCAGCTGCACCTCCTCCTATGATAACGATGGTCTTTGACATTGCGGTGCAAGTTACGAAACGTATATAACCAAAAAGTCCCACCTCGTTGGCGGGACTTAATGGCTTAAACTGAAAAACTAAAAACTATCGTAATTGTTTTGAGCCAGGACGGCTCAACTCAACTAACTCTTTATGTGTATTAAGGTA
>JBKCOM010000222.1:0-2118 GCA_046309775.1 Flavobacteriales bacterium | reverse complement strand
AGCTCATTCAGAGTTTCCGCCCGAATGAAGTTTTTTATCAAAAACAATTTGATCAGACATTTAAAAATTCCATCGTCGATCGTTTCTACACATTCCGTTTGGATGAGGGGGTTTTTAATAAACAATTTTCAGAAGAAATTTTTACCAAACATTTAGGCACCAAATCGCTCAAAGGTTTTGGTGTAGAAGAGTTGAATATGGGAGTGATGGCTTCGGGTGCGATCATGCATTATCTCGCAGAGACGCAACATGATAAAGTAGCCCACATCAGCACGCTCGGACGCATCGAAGAAGATCGCTATGTGTGGCTCGATAAGTTCACCATTCGAAATCTCGAATTGGTAAGCAGTGTGCATGAGAATGCAAAGACTCTGGTAGATATCATGGATGAAACGGTGAGTCCTATGGGCGGCCGTCTCTTGCGTCGCTGGATACTTTTGCCATTAAAAGAGGTATCGCTTATCGAACAGCGTCTCGCGGTGGTGGATTATTTTAATCACCACAATGAAGTTTTAGAAAATCTAAGTACAGAGTTAAAGCATATTGGAGATTTAGAAAGATTGATTTCTAAAGTTGCGGTAGGCCGCATCAATCCGCGTGAAGTGCAACAGATTCGCCGTGCACTCGATGCGATTGCGCCCATCAAAGAGATGTGTTTGCAATCCAAAAATCAAGAGTTGATTGCTATCGGTAATCAATTGAATCCTTGTGAAGACATTGCCAATCGCATTCGTCGCGAGATTCATCACGATCCTCCGATAGCGATGAACAAAGGACAAGTGATTGCAGAAGGTGTGGATGCGGAGTTGGACGAGTTGCGAAATCTTGCATTTAAGGGAAAAGATTATCTCTTGCAGATACAGCAGCGCGAAGCGGAGAGAACGGAAATTCCTTCATTGAAAATTTCGTACAACAATGTATTCGGATACTATCTCGAAGTGCGCAATACACACAAGGACAAAGTGCCCGCTGATTGGATTCGCAAGCAGACGCTCACGCAAGCCGAGCGATACATCACGGAAGAACTGAAAGAATACGAAACGAAAATTTTGGGTGCTGAAGAAAAAATTGGCTCAATAGAATTTCGTATTTTCAATGAGCTCGTAGCAGCGATCATGGAATACACATCATCAATTCAATTGAATGCACAATTGTTGGCGCGTGTAGATTGTTTGATGTCGTTTGCGAAAGTCGCGGTGAAGTATAACTATGTGAAGCCATCGGTGAATGATAGCAAAGTGTTGAAGATATTAAATGGCCGCCATCCGGTAATCGAACGATCGTTGCCTGCGGGAGAGGAATATGTGAGCAATGATATTTATCTCGATAATGAGACGCAGCAAATCATGATGATTACGGGACCCAACATGTCGGGTAAGTCTGCTGTGTTGCGTCAGACAGCGCTCATCACATTGATGGCGCAAGTGGGATCGTTTGTGCCAGCATCATCGGCAGATATTGGTATTGTAGATAAAATATTTACGCGCGTTGGCGCGAGTGATAATATTTCGAGTGGTGAGTCCACGTTTATGGTAGAGATGAATGAAACCGCGAGTATCCTCAACAATTTGAGCGATCGCAGCTTGATTCTTTTAGATGAAATAGGTCGCGGCACGAGCACCTATGATGGCATCTCTATCGCTTGGTCGATAGCTGAGTTTGTGCACGAACATCCACGATTTAAAGCGAAGACACTTTTTGCCACCCATTATCATGAGTTGAATGAAATGGAGGGCATTTTCAAGCGCATTCGCAATTTTAATGTGAGTGTAAAAGAAGTAGGGCAGCGCATCATCTTCTTGCGCAAGTTGGCTCAAGGCGGCAGCAATCACAGCTTTGGTATTCACGTAGCGAAGCTGGCGGGCATGCCCTCTAAAGTGGTGGATAGAGCGAAGGAAGTATTGGTGCAATTGGAAAAATCACATTCGAAAGAAAATCTTAATGGCAACATCAAACAAGTGGCGCAGGATGCTGCCGTGCAATTGAGTTTTTTCCAACTCGACGATCCCTTGCTCGAACAGATCCGCGACGAAATCATCCACCTCGACATCAACACCCTCACCCCCGTCGAAGCCCTCATGAAACTCAACGAAATCAAGCGACTGATCAAGCCGTAGG
>JBKCOM010000221.1:0-5572 GCA_046309775.1 Flavobacteriales bacterium | reverse complement strand
GGATACGGATTATCCTGATCGATATATATATACAGATTGGAGTTTGGCTAATACTGGTCAAGTTAACGATGCTAGCAATGCGGGAATTCAAATTTTAGCGGCGCATGAAGCAAGCAAGAATTGGCAAGTTACAACGACGTTTGCAGAGGAAGGTAAAAAGAAAGAAGTTATAAGTTATTTTGACGGCACCCTTAGAAACAGACAGACTGTTACAAGGATAAATAGCGATGATAATGTTATCGTTGGTGAGACTATCTATGATTTTCAAGGACGACCAGCTGTGAATATTCTCCCAGTCCCAGTTGTTAATGATGGTTGCACGTCCTCCGCTCCCATCAAATATTATGAGAAATTCAATCAAGTTGATGGTCAACCCGTTCAGCCCATACACTTTGATCAGGATGCAGCACAATGTGAAATATCTGCCATGCAACTTGACAACACGAGCGGAGCTGCCCTATACTACAGTGCCAACAATCCAGATAAGTCTGGTCAACAAGCTTTTGTGCCTGAGTCAAATGGATATCCATACACCCAGGTTCAATATCGGGATGATAATACTGGAAAAATTATTAAACAAAGTGGTGTAGGTGAAGAGTTCACAATAGACTCGGAGCACGCTACCGAATATATCTACACAGTGCCCTTACAAATAGAACTTGATCGACTATTTGCCTCAGAGGTTGGAAAAGAAGAGCATTATAAAAAGAATGTGGTCATAGACCCTAACGGTCAAGCATCCATATCCTATCTTGATCAAGAAGGAAGAGTTATTGCAACAGCTCTAGCAGGAAATGTAACAGATAATCTAGAAGCACTTCCGCAATACGAATCAGCGACAAGGCTTCTAACCGATGATCTCTTGAATAAGGACATCAATGGAAATAGCACCGTCAATGTGCTAAACATGAATGGCCAAATTGTATTGAACTCAAATTTCGCTGTTATAGAAGATAATACTCAAGTGAACTTGACTTACAATTTTGAGCCAACTACGGTGGAATTGAATTGCATGCCTGATAATACTTGTGTCACTTGTGCTTATCGTTTGAGAATACTTGTCACAAGTGAATGCGGAGATGTTATTTGGAATGTAGGTGGGGAAGAAGGTGATCTTTTTGGAAACTTTAGTGTGAATCCAGACGGATCAAATTCCTTTCTTTTTACTTGCACGAATACTCCAAATGGTCTGCCAGTAAGCTTTAATCAACCACTTGATAAAGGAACATATACAGTTTACAAGATTTTAAGTATTGATGAAGAAGCTCGTGAATTTTATTTACAAGCCTACCTCAACAATGAACTTAATAATTGCTACATCCCATTTGAAGATTTCTTGGCGGATCAAGAAGCTCTAATCGATCCTTCAAATTGCGATGTTACCTGTGAGTCTTGCTTGGAATCATTAGGAAGCCTAGACGATTTCATTCTCGCTGGAGGTACTTACGAGGATTATCAACTTTCTCTTGCAGAATGCGATGCTCTTTGTATCGACTACAACCCATGTTTTGAACCTTATGAAATGATGTTGGCGGATATGTCTCCCGGTGGACAATACGCTATGTATGAAGTGGCAACAAATACGGACACACAAGAATCCTATCTAACCTTCCCAGGAGATAATTACGCGACATCTTTATTCAATCCTGAAAGCCAACTCCCTGCAAAAGCTCAGTTTGCCGATGAACTTTGGAGACACCCCAAAATGATTGTTAGCGGAGAAGAGATTTTAGAATATCACGATGATGGAGGAGCACGCTATAGAATTCCTGTAGTTTCTTATGAAGTGGATGGCGAAGTGCAATACCATCCGCCCGTTGTATCACCAGAGTTTATCTTTGTTAATGATCTAGATTTAACTCAATATACCTATCCCGAGTATTTGAGGGATGTAGAGGAATTCGCAAATATTTTTCAAGAATCATTTGCAAAATCACTTTTAAGCTACCACCCAGAATACTGCTATTATGAGCGCTGCCTCAGCGTATATTATGAAGAAGATGTCAATGATTGGACGAGTGCACGCTTAGATAGCCTTCTTGAATCCTCCTTTGAAATGGAATTAGCAATTGATAACGGATTTATCAATGCGAGCACTATTACGCAAGGAAGTGAACAGTTAATCGTATCCTATACTATAAATGATTGGACAGATGCCCCATCTCAACCCAATGATTTGAGAGATCCATTTATTGTCAATGGTTCTAATTACAACGGCTTCGGCTTTCAGCTACTTTCCAAATGGAATAATTATACCACTATTAATAATGTTCCATATTCGATGAAAGAGGTTGCTGCATTAATCGCTCGAACGGGCAATAATGTGGGACCGGGTGCTAGCATAGAACCTTGGATGACTGCATTTGGGTCTACATTACCTTCACCTGAATACACCCCTGAACAAAATGACGAGATTCTTAGAAATGAATGGTCTGTCCTCTACAATATGTACCTGAGTGCCAAACGAGAATTGGTTTATCAATACTTCGATGATTATGCTATGTCATGTGACGATTGCAGGTGCTTTAATGATTGCATGGGAAAAACATCATGGCACCCCGTCTGGTATGGGTTCTGGGAATTTTACAATGTTGGCCCTGTTGACGATCCAAGCCTCTATTTTCTTATGGACCAGCCTTGCGGCCACCATGACAAACATCTATATGTACAAAAGCAAGCTCGTTGGATACAACCCAATGATATCCCTGAAGTGGCGGCTGGAGCCACAGCTTCTCAGAATCAATTGGATTACAATCTCTATATTAACACGGGTCTCTGCCCCATTGATTTCGCATTTCAGAATTTAATCAACGAGGCTGCCGCAAATGGAAGTCTCACGTCGAGCACTACTGTTGAAATGCAAGATTTTTCAACCTTTGGAGCGTATGTAAACGTGATTAATGATTATTATCCTCAACAATCACTCGCTGATTATAATTGGGGCTGGCAAGCAATTTCCGTGAGTTCTAGTTCCTTGGCAATACAAGTGAGCAATTTGGACGATGGAACTGTGGTTTGTGATTTAGGCTTTAATAAATCTCATTCTTGGGACTGGTCTGAAATTGTTCAATTAAGTGGATTTGACTATACCAATTATGTGAACGGGTTATATCATTTCACCATTCAAGCTAAAGTTGAAACCACTCAAGGTGTATTCCAATGGTTTACCATCAGTGGTAAGACATCTTGCGCAAATTTAGGAACCTGCACTTTCGCTAATGAATGTGAACCGAACGCTTTAGCTTCTCAAATCGTAGAGTTACTCAATGGTATATCTGTAACCAACTCTATAGGTCTAGCAAACCAGTCCACGACTTCAGTTGACCCTTTGATTACGGGCGGATTAGGTGTAACCTTATCAAATCATCTCAACAGCTCTAATAATTTGGATTATTTATTTGATTCAAATATTGGTGCATTTCAAATTTCTAACACTGCTGGGACGCATTCGATACAATTAGTTTTTGATGAAATTATTCCATTAAGCTACCAGCTGACATCGATTCCTCAAGGAGCATATCTATTCAATTTCCGCTCTGAATTTGAAAATCATTTCGCAGTTGATTTAATGTTTGAAGGTAATTTGCTCTGTGAATTGAGGGGGTATGCACTTTATTACAGTAATGGAAATCAAAGTCAACTCGAACTCGGCGACTGCGGTGCACCGCAAATTTTATCTTGTCTCGGAAGTGCTTACGAGACAGGCGAACATTTGGAGGCATGGGCATATGATTTAGCAATCAATAACTATTCTAATCCATTGCACAGTCTAGAGATGACCCCTTTGATTGAATCTGCATTAAGTGGTTTTAATCAGACATTCCAATATAACGAGACTATAGAAGGTGGGAAAAAGATAAAAAAATATATAAGTGAAGACTGCACTATCGCATTAAGCCTACCAAATGTTTCTAGCTTTAACCCCAGTAACATTACCGGCGTGGAAGCATTTGTACCTCATGGAGAGCCCGATGCCGATGGTAACTACTATGCACGTTCTATCTATGTTTATTGGATTAATAACGATGAAGAAGTAGGCTCTGAAATCATTTTTGAGAGCTGCATCCCATTCAAGCCTTGCATTTATGAATGTGCAACCGAGGAAACGAGCACAGTTGTCGTAAATCCCCCCCCCGTAGAAAAGTCAAAGACGGTAGAATTATACTACCAATATGTAGATGCCGTGGAGCGATTTAATCTTGATAGAGGATTAAACACATTAGACTCTTTGTTTCTCGAAACATACAGTTATGCTTCGTTTTTTGATCTAGGGCTTTATTTCACCGCGGAGCAATATATTCATAAGTTAAGAGAGTATAAGGCTGATATAGACTTAATTGAAACGGTGCAAAACATTTTTGATTTTGCAATCAAATATGGAAATAGGGTTGATCCGAAGTTCGAGTGGGAGCGCTATCTCAAAGGGGTAGACAAGTATAATGTAAGAGCAACTGATGCCAATCTTCCATTGCTTAGCCCAATAGAATCATATGTGTTCTTTGAAAATAGCTTAGCCGACAGCCTCGATTCTTATCTCAATTATTTGGAGTTTGTATCTAATCCTGTTGCCGCTCCAATTAGCGTATATGATTATCATTATATCGTAAATTATGATTACACCATTCCATTGGAATGTGAAGATATGTATTGGTTTTATGTCAATGCTTATTCTATTTGGGAAGCAGGACAGTTGGAGAGCGGGGGTTGTGAAACTTTCGAACGTAACAATGTCAAGCAATACTCCATTGAGGCGTTCAAAGAGATGAGATTCTGTGAAGACAGCCTTGGTTATGCAATGTTTGAAGATTATGCTTACGCTTTGTTGTATTCAGATGGATGCATTAAACCTGCATACTCAAAAGAAGAGGCTACTTACGAAATTGCTACGATCAATGAAAAGGATTGTCAACGATTATTTGTGACCTTGAGAGATTATATGGGGACTTACAATTCCATGTATAATGGAATTCATCCCCCACTTTCCTATGCTTTTGGACAACTAGGCAATATCTTTAACAACTTCGAAGCATTCGTGGCAGCAGGATATTGTGATTGTTTGCCAGATTATTTGAATTATCTCTACGCATTCATCGATGACCCGAGAGATCCTGAGAATACTCCAGCAGTTCACATCTTCGACTATAATTGCAATGGAGTTGTGCCGGTAACTCCTAATCCTTGTGACGATGCTTATAACGTTTATGTTAATGGGATAAGGGAGTTTAATGCATATCTAGTAGAAAATAACATTAGAGGTTGGGAAATTCCAATTTCTGTGAGAGAACGTGACTTCGTGAATAACGGATTCTGCGATTGCTTAGAGGAATGGCTAGCGTATCTTGAAAGTATCAAAACTGCGAAATTGCGCTCTATAACGCCTTCCATGAAGCATAACTTAAGCCTGGAGAACTTTTGCGATAATAAGCCTCCTTGTGAGCCAGAGGTGGCAACGCCTAACGAAATTCCAGATTGGCCAGTAGTTGAATACAGCAATCCTTGTGACTCTGGATTATATTCGTTGGCAGCACAAAACGCCGTTGCCCTTTATGAAATGTACCTTGCGGATCTTACT
>JBKCOM010000220.1:0-4779 GCA_046309775.1 Flavobacteriales bacterium | reverse complement strand
TGACTTGCCCGCGCCGCTGTGGCCGCTTAGAAGATTCACTTTGCCCTTCATCTTTTCTGCCATGACATCCAGATTCTGTCCGTTCACGAGCGAGGTCACTAAAAAGGGATAACCTACTTTATCATAACTGTCAATCAAATCTTCAACGTCATACAACTCCTCCTCGCTGTATTGATCAATCTTATGAAATACCAATGTGGTCGGTATTCCGTAGGCTTCGGCGGTAATCAAAAAACGATCGATGAAGCCGGGTGTCGTTTGCGGTCGCGTGGTGGTTACGACTAAAAATGCATTGTCAATATTCGCCGCTACAATCTGCGCTTCTTTCGAGAGATTGACACTCTTGCGAATGATATAATTTTTTCTTTCTTGAATGTCTTTGATATTGGCCTGCCTCCCCTCCTCTACTTCTATCTCCACGATGTCGCCAGCAGCCACAGGATTAGTGGTAACAAGGCCTTTCAAGCGCAATTTGCCGCGCACTTGACATTGATACACATGGCCATCTTCAGCCTTTACTTCGTAATTTTTTCCTGTTGATTTTAATACAAGTCCTTTCATATTTTTCTATAATGAAAGGGTACGTCCGCCATCTACTGGCACGTTGATGCCGTTGATATACGATGCCGCTGGTGATGCTAGAAATGCAATGGCTGCCGCTATCTCTTCTGGTTTGCCAAGGCGCTTCATCGGCACTTCATTTTCCATTTCGTGCTTCACTTCATTCGCATCGACTCCCATTTTATTGGCTTTGTTGCCGATGATTTGTTCGAGTCGTCCCGTCTCTGTGGCACCCGGAAGAACATTGTTAACTGTTATATTAAATGCACCCAATTCCATCGCCAATGTTTTTGCCCAGTTGGCAACAGCTCCGCGAATGGTATTGCTGACTCCAAGATTGGGCAACGGCTGTTTTACGGAGGTGCTAATCACATTGATGATGCGGCCGTAACCGTTCTTTTTCATGCCGGGCACCAATGCCTTTGCAAGAATTTGATTATTGATCAAATGTGCATTGAATGCAATACGAAACGCTTCAATGTCAGCATCGATGGCGGGTCCTGGATTGGGACCGCCTGTGTTATTGATGAGAATATGAACGTCGTGTTGCGCGGCGAACTGTTGAATCGCTGTTTCTACTTCGCTGGTATGCGCAAAGTCAGCGACGATGATGCCGTGTTGTTGACCCGCAGGAGTAGGCAAAGCAGCGCATGCTTCTTTTAATTTATCTGCATTGCGCGCCATGAGATATACTGTGGCACCCAACGATGCGAGTTCTTTTGCAGCGGCAAAACCAATTCCCTGTGTAGAGCCGCATACAACGGCTTTCTTTCTGGTGAGATCCAAATTCATAGGACAAAGTTAGGGAACAATCCCTTCCACCGACGAACGGCTGAAAGCGGAAAAGTAACCTAATGCCCCATTGGAAAGATTGGTAACAGGATTCGCCGGTGCGGCCGTTGCATCGTTCACGTTCTGCGATAACGAAAACCAATAATTATAAACCCTTTCATCAATGTGATCGATTTCGATCCGCACCGTGTCTCCTGTTTCGAATTCTAAATCTGGCCCACCAAAAATGGCCGCCATAATTTCACCATCCGTAAACGTATCGTCTGTAATAAAAATTTCAGGCGATAGCTCATTGTTGATGATGATATTGGCTTTGTAAAAGTCTTTTCTGCCCCCGACGTCTATGAAGCCCACACCGGGATTCAAACTGCCCGGTAATATTTCTTCAAAATAAAAATCTACGATTTCGGTTTGATCGGGCATCACACATTCTGCCTCATACGTTTCACCATCCACAACAACGCGGAGTTTGAAATTGGCCCCCTGCTGACCAATGGGATTCTCGGTTTGATAAACACCCGGCTGAACTTCTGTCAAAATGAAGATTTCTTCCTCGGTACCAAAAAACCTTGTGATCTCAACCGTCCCATTGGATACAGCGGGGAAATCATTGGGTTGATCAAATGCCATCGAACGCGTAATGCGTACGGTAGCAGGTTCGTCAAGATTGTTTACAGTACCAACAATGACCACCTTTTGATCAGCTTCGTTCAAATCTATATCAATCTCTTTCTCGCACGACACAAGAAAAAGTGAAAGAAGACTAAAAATATATAAAACGTTTTTCATGATTATTTGAATAAGAAGTTATAGGTAATAGAAGGAACCCAACGGAACAATGTGGTCTGGTATGCCGCGGTGCGACTGGGATCATTATCATTGTCTCTAAAGTTGATGGTGAAAGCATTCTCTCTTCCGTAAACATTATAAATCGAGAAGTTCCAATTGCTTTCAAATTTCTCTTTCTTTTTATTATAAAGCGTAGCACTGAAATCTAAACGGTGATAAGCGGGCATGCGGTAACCATTGCGCTCGGTATATACCAAGTATGTTTCACCATCCACTTCATATTTGCCGCTTGGGAATGTTACAGCATTTCCGGTATAATAAACCCATGAAGAAGAAAGCGACCAACGATCGTTGATGTCATAAACACCTACTACCGAAATCTCATGTGTGCGGTCTTGACGGGAAGCATACCACTCGTTATTGTTGATGCCATCAATCTGGCGTTCGGTGCGGCTCAGCGTATATCCAACCCAACCACTGAACTTCCCTTTTTTCTTTTTAATTAATAATTCAATACCATAAGCACGACCATCACCATAGAGCAATTCTCCTTCTATCAATTCATTTCCCTGCGTAGATGCTCCATCGCGATAATCGATTTGATTTTGCATGTCTTTGTAATACACCTCGGCGCTGAATTCGAACGTATTGTTTTTAATGTTCTTGAATACTCCAAAGCTCACCTGGTCGGCGATCTGAGGTTTCACATTTTCACTTGTTGGAATCCACAAGTCGGTAGGGCTTGCCGAAGTAGCATTTGAAATCAAGTGCAAGTATTGCGCATTGCGCGCATAGCCAGCTTTCAAAGAAGTCGATTCATTCATGACATACGATGCTGTGAATCGAGGTTCGGGAATGATGTATGTTTTTACTATTTCATTGTCTGAATAAGAAGTAGTGTCTAGTACGTTTCCGGCTTGATCAAACTTATAGTGATCGCCACCAAGCGGAGAGAACGTGCTGAGACGAACGCCATAGCTCAAGTTCCAATTGGTACCAATCTTTGATTCACCATTCGCATACACGGCGCTTTCGAAAGCGTAGCGCTTGGTTAAGTCAGCGCTATCATCCACACCACTCGTTTCACTCGCGGTGATTTCACCTGGAGTGATGGTATGATAAATACCATTCACACCAAATCGAAAGTTAGAATTTGTTCCGGGGAAGAATTGCCATTCTTGTTTTATGTTGTAGTCTTGAATGCGAGAGAGAATATCGATATCCAATGCGCTACTCGAAATACCAATTTTATAATTGTAATCACTAAAAATCAATGAAGTGTTGGAAAACCATTTTTCATTCACGATGTGATTCCAACGTGCCGTGACGGTGGTGTTTCCCCAATCCAAACCAAAAGCGTCGGCTACACCGAGAACATCTTTACCAGTATAGGCTGAGAGGAATACACGATTGCGTTCATTGAATTGGTAGTTTGCTTTGAAATTCAAATCATAAAAGTAAAGCTGACTTTCTCTGATCGTTTCGTTTGGAGAAGCTCTTAGGAAAACATCAGCATACGTGCGACGACCGGTTACTAAGAATGAACCCTTGTCTTTAACGATAGGACCTTCCACGAGCAAGCGGGAAGAAATAAGACCGATACCTCCTCCGATGCGATAATCCTTGTTATTTCCCTCGTTCATACGAATATCGAGAACCGAAGAAGCGCGGCCGCCGAATTGAGCGGGCGCTGAACCTTTGTACAGCGTCGCATCCTTAATGGCATCGCTATTAAAAGTTGAGAAGAATCCCAGTAAGTGACTTGCGTTATAAACGGGCGCCTCATCGAGGAGAATTAAGTTTTGATCTGCCTGACCGCCGCGAACGAAAAAGCCAGAGTTGCCTTCGCCTGCGCTTTTCACACCGGGCAGAAGTTGAATGGATTTTAATAAATCGCGTTCACCGAATAGAACGGGAAGTTTGTTAATCTCCTTCATATCTACTCTTTCCGTACCCATTTTGGCATCTGTTACATTTTGGTTTTCTGCTTCGGCAGTAATTTCAACCGCCTTTAAAATACTGCTCTCGTCGGCGAGTGCAATATTCAAGCGGCGATTTTCTGAAAGCTCCACCTTGCGTTGGACAGTTTGGAAACCGAGAAACTTCACGATAAGCGTGTAATTTCCTTTGGGTAGGGTCATAGAATAGAAACCATACTCATTGGAAACGGCGCCTTTGCCGGGCAATTCGGACACTGCAACTACAGCTCCGATGAGGGTTTCACCGCTGAGAGAATCGCTCACCGTACCACTGATGGTGAACTTATCTTGAGCGGAGGCACTTATTGTAAAAAATACAAAAAGTAAAGGGATAAAAAGTAGTTTGAGTCGCATAAAAAATAAATTCGCTGCAAAGGTGACGCGTCACCACCCCTTTAGTTACAATATTCACATGAAATGTCCAATAAATTTGACCAATGGTCTATATCAAGGGGCGAATGGCGAATAGAAAAACTAGTTAAAAACAGAAATTCGGTACCTTAACGAAAACATTACATACCTGCTAATTAGATTGCTATTGGTCTCATTCAATGAATTTAATTCTACAAATCTTGTAACACCCGTATTCCTATCCAATAAATCGAATCCTTCAAGCTCAAGTGTCCACTTATTCCATTTCTTTAATTGGTAAGCAATC
>JBKCOM010000219.1:0-10385 GCA_046309775.1 Flavobacteriales bacterium | reverse complement strand
GTTTCCTTCCGCATCGGCATACACCATGTACGGAACTTTTTTGGGATGTTTCGGTTTGTTCATCTTTGCAAAGGTAGAGATTGCCTAATTTCACGCCGCAATAGAATTTCAAATGACCGTCACATTCCTCGGAACCGGAACCTCCCAAGGCGTACCCGTGATCGCATGTCATTGTGCAGTCTGCACTTCGCAGGATGCGCGTGACAGCCGCTTACGTTCGTCGATCATGATTTCCGAAGGGGACATCAATATCGTCATCGATAGCGGTCCGGATTTTCGTCAACAGATGTTGCGCCACCGCGTAGATCGCTTGCACGCCGTGCTTTTCACGCACGAACACAAAGATCACATAGCTGGCCTCGACGACATCCGCGCCTACAATTATTTTATGCAGGAGAAAATGGAAATCTATTGCACGGCACGTGTAGAAGAAGCGCTGCGTCGCGAGTTCGCTTACGTATTTGCGGACTTCAAATACCCGGGCATTCCGGAAGTCAGTTTGAATACAATCACCGCAGAGCCATTTAGCATTCGCAACATTCCCTTTCAACCGATAGAAGTAATGCATTTAAAAATGCCTGTCTTCGGCTACCGCGTTGGAGATTTCACATACATCACCGACGCCAATTATATTAGTGAAGAAGAAAAAGAAAAAATCAAGGGCAGCAAAATCCTCGTCTTAAACGCCCTCCGCCGCGAAAAACACCCTTCGCATTTCACCCTCGACGAAGCCCTCGAACTCATCGAAGAGTTGAAACCCGAGACCACTTATCTCACGCATATCTCCCATCAATTGGGCCTCCATAGTGAAGTCGAGTTGGCCTTGCCGGAGAATGTGTTTGTGGCATTTGACGGTTTGAAGGTGGAAGTATGATAATAGGGGAAACCATTTAGTGGATTAGATTAGGTCTATCCATGGCCTGCACCACCCTTCGACTCCGTTCATCAACTGCGCTTGCGCTTGTTGACTCACTTCGCTCAGGGACCGGTTCATACCACCGCCAAAACCTAGAGGTTGGGCAAAAAAGAGAAGGTGTTGGAAAACTGCGTTTTTCAACACCTTCTCTTTTTTGCCCTTTTATTGATCCCAAAGAGCCCGGTCCCTGAGCGGAAAAAATTATCGAGCGTAAGCGATGATAATTTTTGGAGTCGAAGGGTGGTGCAGGCCGTGGATAGACATAATTGAAAGGGTAATAAGATAATAGGATAATAAGATAATAGGGGAATAGGATTGAGATTGAGATGGGGATTGAGATAGGGGTTGAGATTGGGGTTGAGATTGAGATTGGGATGGAGGTATTACATTTGTGCGATGATTGGAAGTGCGTTACTTTATTATATCCTATTAAAACCCATCAGTCTGCTCCCGCATCGGGTGTTGTATGGGGTGTCGAATTTTTTCTTTGTGGTGATCTATTATCTTGTTGGATACCGTAAGAAAGTTGTTTTTAAAAACCTTCAAAATAGTTTTCCAGAAAAGAGCGAGGCGGAGTTGAAGGATATTATGAAGAAATTTTACAAGCACTTCTGTGATTTGGTGGTGGAGAGTGTGAAGAATTTTAGCATCAGCAAAGCCTCCGCGGAGCGTCGTATGTTGACGGTGGATGCCGAAGTGATGAATCGCTATGCCGAGAAAGGGCAATCCGTGTTATTATGTGGAGGGCACTATGCGAATTGGGAGTTCTGGGCGGTAGCTGGACCATTGCCCCTGAAACACAATGTCGTGGCGCTTTACAAGAAGCTACGCAACGATTATTTTGATCAAAAAATGAAGGAAAGTCGTGGCAAATTTGGCCTCCGACTCGTGCGCACGCTCGATACAGGTGAGCTTTTTAAGAATGAGCACGATAAAAATATTGCCGTGGTGTTTGGTTTCGACCAATCTCCTGCCAATCCGAAGAAATGTGTGTGGGTGACATTCTTGGGGCAAGAGACGGGCGCATTGTATGGCGCTGAGAAATACGCCAAGGATTATAACCTACCTATTATATATGCGGAACAGAACAAGTTGAGCCGCGGACATTATCAGATTCGCTATGAACTACTTACGGAAAATCCAAGGGAGTTCGCCAACGGAGAGATAACCCAATTATTGCATACGAGATTGGAGCAAGACATCCGAAAAGCCCCAGAATACGGGCTTTGGTCGCATAAACGATGGAAGCACAAACGACCCCAATAATTTTTTTCCCAATATTCCTTTGGGATTAAAAGAAAAGTCGTATGTTTGCACCCCCAAATCCGTACCGTAGTACATTTAAAAATATAGCGCCATGAATCGCATCAAGGAACTCGAAAAGAAAATCAATCCGGTAAAAGAATGGCCGGCATTTCAAGCCGGAGATTCAATCTCTGTTAGCTATAAAATCAAAGAAGGTAACAAAGAGCGTATACAGGTATTCGCTGGTGTTGTAATCCAACGCAGAGGTACTGGTTCTGCCGAGACTTTCACAGTTCGCAAGATGAGCGGTGGTGTTGGTGTTGAGCGTATCATTCCATTCGCTTCACCATTTTTGGACACTATCACTGTTACTAAGCGTGGTCGTGTACGTCGTGCTCGTATCTTCTACTTGCGCAAGCGCACAGGTAAGGCGAGCCGCATTCAAGAAAGAAAATATTTCGGAGCCGCTGCATCATCAGAAGCAGCAGTAGCTGAATAAGAATATAGGTTGATTTGCCTGAATCTGGCCCGTTCCATTGGAACGGGCTTTTTTTTTACCATTATATTCGTGGCATGAAGCACACCGTAGAAGTCATCGCCACCACAGTGCATGACGCCCTCGAAGCCAAAGCCGGCGGCGCAGACCGTTTGGAAGTCTGTTGCGCCCTATCCACGGGCGGACTCACCCCATCGCCTTCTTTATTTTTAGAAATAAAAAAAGCCGTAGACCTTCCGCTCTTTGTGCTCATTCGACCACGAGAAGGTGATTTTATTTATAGCGAAAAAGAAATGGACGTGATCCTGGCCGATATCGCATGGTTTAAACAGGCAGGCGCATCCGGCATTGTATGCGGAGTGAACACTCCCGAAGGCGGCGTTGACATTGATAAGATGACCCGCATCGTGGATGCAGCAGGCGATTTGCCCGTCACCTTTCACAGAGCCATTGATGTGTGTGTGGATCCGATTGCAAGTTTAGAAGATGTGATAGAACTCGGCTGCGCGCGCGTGCTCACCAGCGGCGGCAGACCCAAACTCGACATGACAGGTATCGCTGTGGTACACGAGATGGCCGAGATCGCCGCCGAAGCCAACGTGATCATCCTCCCCGGCGGCGGCGTGAATAAAGACAACATAGAACTATTGCTCGAACATCCTTACATCATCGAATACCACCATAGCGCTAAAAAGCTCGTCACCTCCCCGATTCAGACGGATGTTTATGAAAGCAATTATCATAGTGTCGATAAAGGAAGGGTGAGGTTGAGAGAGTGAAAGAATGGAAGATTGAGAGATTGGAAATTGGAAATTGGAAATTGGAAATTGGAAATTGGAGTTTGGAATTTTGAATTGCGAATTTTGAATTTTGAATTTCGAATTCAGAATTCAGAATTGCGAATCAGTTACGATATGGGAATACGAATATTTTTGATAACATTATTGTTTTGCAGCCGCATTATTACGACGGCGCAAATTGAAAATCTGGTGCTTGAAGGAGCCGGCATACGCGGGATTGCGTATTGCGGGGCGTTGATGGAAATGGAATCTAGGGGAGATTTACAAGGAGTGAAGCGTGTGGCGGGCACCTCGTCGGGCGCGATCACCGCGGGGCTTCTGAGTGTCGGATATTCGCCACAAGAAATTTATGAAATCATCGGCAGCACCAATTTCGCGAAGTTCAATGATGGTGGATGGATCTTTATCGGCGGATTCAGTAGATTGAAAAAACGATTTGGATATTATAAGGGCAATGCTTTTTTGCATTGGATGGAGGAGCTTATCAAAAACAAAACGGGCAATGCCAATATCACCTTCGAAGAATTGTATGCCCTTGCGCAGAAAGACCCGCGCTACAAGGAATTGGTGGTGACGGCCATGTGCCTCAACAAACAAGAACCGTTTTATTTTTCCAGTTACAACTACCCCAAGATGCGCATTGCAGATGCCATCCGCGCCTCCATGGCCATCCTCTATTATTTTGAACCAATCATCATCGACAAAGAAGGCAAGACTTATAAGAAAAAAGAAATGAAACCCGATCACGACATATGTGTTGACGGAGGTTTTGTTTCCAATTTCCCCATCTACATTTTTGATCAGCCACCGTTCTCAAATGACCGCACCATCGGTTTTCGCATTGATCAAGACGAACAAATCGCCAACGACCTCACCACACGTGAATTGGTGGATATCCCCATCGAAGACATTGGAGATTTCAGTGTCGCATTTTATTATGTGATCAAAGAAACAATGAATCGCTACATGCTTACCGAAAAAGACTGGGAGCGCACCATCAGCATCTCCGACGCCAAGATCGGCCCAAAAGTCAAGAAGCTCTCGCAAGAAGAAAAAGACCTGCTCATCAATGCGGGGAGAGAGGCGGTGAGAAGATAGTAGGCTAGTAAGATAGTAGGCCAGTAAGATAGTAGGCCAGTAGGCTAGTAGGTTAGTAATTGCGAATTTCGAATTCAGAATTTCGAATTCAAAGTCCTTCGCTTTGACTTCAATTGGAATACTCTCTCTTTTCTTTTGAATTAAAAAACACTTTTTCAAATGAAAAAATGTCAATATTCACACTTTTTCGAAGGAAAGAAGGAAGATAATAAGTTAATAAGATAATAGGCTAGTAGGCTAATAAGATAATAAGATAACCCGTTTAGCGGATTGAATTAAGTCTATCCACGGACTGCATCCCCCTTCGACTCCGTTCATCAACTGCGCTTTCGCTTGTTGATTCACTTCGCTCAGGGACCGGTGAATACCATCGCAAAAACTAAGAGGTTGGGCAAAAAAGAGAAGGTGTTGGAAAACTACGGTTTACAACACCTTCTCTTTTTTGCCCTTTAATTTATCCTCGGAAATCCGGTCCCTGAGCGGAAAAAATTATCGAGCGTGAGCGATGATAATTTTTGGAGTCGAAGGGTGGTGCAAGCCGTGGAGAAACACAATTCAATCCGCTAAACGGGTTAGGCCAGTAGGCTAGTAGGCTAATAAGATAATAGGCTAGTATTTGCGAATTGCGAATTGGTCATTGCGAATTGGTCTTCGCGAATTTGATGGCGTCGGCGCTCCAGGGGTGGCTGCGGGTGATGGCGGGGAGGATGTCGGAGGCGGTGGAGGCCACTTCGTACATCGTGCCGTGGACGGGACTCATGAAGCCTTCAACAATGCACTTGTCCAACATTTCCAAAAGAGGATTGTAATACCCTCTTGTATTTAAAATAACAATAGGCTTGGTGAACAGCCCCAATTTTTTCCATGTAATCACTTCCAACAATTCTTCAAATGTGCCGACTCCACCAGGCAATGCCACTACTGCATCCGCGTGTTCGAGGAATGAACGCTTGCGCTCGTGCATGTCGCCAACAAACTTCCATTCGGTCACTTGTTTGTGCGCCCATTCTATCTCTTTCATAAAATGAGGCATGATGCCTTTGATGCGGCCTCCATTGGCAATCATGGTGGTGGCTAAATGTCCCATCAATCCACTGCCGCCGCCGCCATACACCACTCCGATATTTTGAGCACACAACTCCTTGGCGAAGTCTTCGGTATCCTTAAAGTAATCCGCGTGCACAGCATCACTGGAGGCACAATAAACGCATATGGTCATGGCAATAGATTATTTCAAACTGCGATCGGCTTCGCGACGGAGATCCTTTTCCTTCACATCCGCACGCTTGTCTCCGTGATTCTTTCCTTTGGCTAAGGCAATTTTCATTTTCGCCCACCCTTTTTCACTAATAAAAACAAGTACAGGAACCACCGTAACACCCGTATCCTTGAGTTTGCGATTGATTTTATTCAACTCTGTTTTCGTCAACAAAAGTTTGCGTTCGCGTCGGTCTTTATGTTGAGCATAACCCGCATTCGCGTAGGGCGCGATGTTCATGTTGATGACAAATAACTCCCCATTGCGCATCTTACAATACGACTCGGCAATATTCGCCTTGCCCGCTCTGATCGACTTGATCTCAGAACCGGTAAGCGAAAGCCCTGCAACAAATTCGTCCAACAAAAAATAACGAAAGGCAGCTTTTCTATTTTTAATCTCAACTGACATGGGGGGCGCAAATATACTGCTGTAAGCAACATTATTTGGCTTCTTTTCGTTCGAACATTAACTATCTTGCTTGCCATATGGTTCGTAACAAAGCACCACATAAGCGCTCATGGAAGAATTTTAGATATTTCTTTCCCTTTCAGCTATCGGTGTTGCATGTCAAGAAGAATCATTTTCTCCTACTCCTTTGGGTCTTATTGTTCGGTTTCGCTCTTGGAGCCTTCGCTCCACGATTCGGTGTTCCCCAACAATTTCTCGTTCCAGAATATCAGGGAAAAATAAATTTCCTCTCTTTTGCGATTGTAGGTTTTGCAACGGGAGGTTTCATCACTGGATTCAACTTGTATACCTATATCATGCACGGATACCGCTTTCCGTTCATCGCTACGTTGAGTCGACCTTTTCATAAATTTTCACTGAATAATTTCGTCATACCCAGCATATTCGTTCTCACGTATTGCTTCTGCAGTGCGGATTTTCAATATGAGAGTGAATATTTTTCTACAGGAAAAATCATTCAGAACCTCCTAGGTTTTATAGGTGGCATCATCACGTTTCAGTTGATGAGTTATTTCTATTTCATGATGACCAATAAAGATGCAAAGGCATTCGGTACGGGGCGTCGTTTTGTAGAAAGTGAAAAAGCTCCTGTATCAGCACCATTACATCACAAGATGCGCTGGTTGCGCTTTCGTCGCGAAGCCGCCAAATGGCATGTGGAAACGTACATGTCGAACATCCATCAAGTATCGCGTGCTAGGGAGAGCCAGCATTATGATAAGGATGTATTGGAAAAAGTTTTTTCTCAAAACCACATCAATGCTGCACGCTTTGAATTGGTGCTCGTCATCTCATTCCTCGTCATTGGCAATTTGCGTTTCAATGAGCTCTTCATCATCCCCGCGGCAGCCAGCGTTTTGTTGTTTTTCACCATGATGCTCATGCTGCTGAGCGCCCTGCACTCGTGGATCAAAGGATGGACGTTGACACTGTTTATTCTACTGCTAGTGAGTCTGAATTTCTTTTACAAAGAATTCAAATGGATATCCTCTGAAAGCCGCGCCATTGGCTTGAACTATGAAGTAGAAAAAACTAAATACCAACCGCAATACCTGCGAACCTCACCCGATACCATTCAGTCTGACATCGAAAATACGATTTCTATTTTAGAAGCATGGAAGAAGAAAACAGGTGAAGAAAAACCAGCGATGGTCATCATCGATTGTAGTGGAGGAGGCTCCCGGAGCGCCTTTTGGACGATGCGCAGTTTGATGAAAGCTAATGCTGTATGTGACAATAAACTTTTAAACCACACTATATTATTTACGGGAGCCTCGGGCGGAATGTTTGGCGCAGCAACACTTCGTGAAATGATGTTGCTCGCAACCCAAGGCAAATGTGAAATCGACGACTCCACGTATGCCGAACGTATGGCGCTGGATTTATTGAATCCTGTGATTCTCAGCTTAGCTACGAATGATTGGTTTTTTAAATTTCAAAGTATTCGTGATGGAGAATTCGAATACACGGAAGACCGCGCCACGGCGTTTGAGCGGCAGTTTAATCTGAACACGCAGTTTCTTCTGGACAAACGCCTCGAAGACTATACCGCGCCCGAAAAAAATGCCACCATTCCCATGATGGTGCTCTCCCCTACCATCGTCAACGATGGCCGCCGCATGCTCATTTCCGCGCAACCTGTCGGCTATCTCACCCACCAAGCCAGCAACTATAGCCTACCTGAAGATGTGGAATTCACGCGCTTTATGAAAGCCCACGATCCTTACAATTTAAAATGGGTCACCGCACTTCGTATCAACGCAACCTTCCCCTATATCTTCCCGATGACTACGCTTCCTACCACACCTTCGATAGAACTGATGGATGCGGGAGTTCGCGATAACTTTGGTATGAAAACCACGGCGCAATTTTTACACACGTTCAATAAGTGGATAAAAAACAATACCTCAGAAGTAGTGATTCTCCAAGTGCGCGACCTTCCAAAATATTTGGATTTGGGTGAAAAAGAATCTTCACTCTTTGGCAAGGTGATGGCTCCAATTGGAAGTATCTACGGTAATATGACGAAGGGACAAGATTACAACAACGATCAAATTTTAGAATACCTCCGTGCAGGTTATGGCCACACGATCAAGCTTGTGTCATTCGAATTGGCGCAGACAGCAGAATCGCAAGTGTCACTGAGTTGGCATCTTTCTCAAAAAGAAAAACAACACATTCGCAACGCAGTGGATGACAATTTTTACAAATTACAATTAGAAGAATTGAGAAAAGCGATTCTAAAAAATTAAACCGCTGGATTGGGCTCACGATCAGGAAAATCAGTGAGCAGCTCTATTCCATTCTTTTCAAATTCTTTTATAAGACGTCTCAAGATTTCATCCTTCACTTCAAAACCATTGTCGTTATTGGTATAATAGAAACATGCCACATGCATGAATCCGATTCCCAATTTCATACAAAAGCATGAAACATTTTGATCTTTCTCAACTCCTTCCGTTGACCTAACAACATCTTCAATGATAGACTTTACTTTTTCGACGTTTGTTTTTACATCAAAAAATAAATCAAGCGTGGTGCGTGAAGTACCGAGCTTGGTATGATTAATAATGGTATTATTTGAAACAGCTCCGTTGGGAAGAATAATGGTGCGGTGGTCAATCGTTTTGAGTATGGTATTAAAGATTTGAATCTCCACTACTTTACCAGTAGCACCTCCCGCTTCGATTACGTCGCCTACTTTATAAGGTTTAAAAAAGAGAATCAATACTCCGCCCGCGAAATTGGAGAGTGAACCTTGTAGCGCCAGACCGATGGCCAAACCCGCAGCTCCGAGGATCGCTACGAATGAGGTGGTGTGGATGCCCAGCATCCCAGCCACGGTGACGAGAAGAATAATCTTGAGCGCGATGTTGATGAGGCTTCGGATAAAACCCTTGAGCGAAACATCAAAGTCGCGTTGTTCCATCGCCTTGTTTACGAGGCGTGAAAGTAATTTGATTAAATAAAATCCTACAATCAGTACGACTAGGGAAGAAAGCAAAGTGGGCATATAGCCCACGATTGCGTCCCAGATTTTGTCGCTGTATGTTATGACTTTTGTGACCTTCGACATTGTTACAATGCCCCTTGACTAATCACTTTGTATTTTTCGTTGAACGCTTCCCAATCCCAAAGGAAGTTGCGCATGATTTCATCCAAATTCTTACAGAAGATTGGATTGTGAGTTTTCATTCCTTTGAAATAATCATCCTGAAACTCCATGAGGTTGTATTTATAAAACACAGCCTTGCTCATGGCATATAAGGTATTCTTAGAAGGTGCATTGACGCGATTCATAAAGCTCTGGTACTCGCGCACCACGACTGTGAATTCGCCGGGTGTCATATCGAATACTGGTGCGAATTTCAAAACGCACTGCTCAATGATCTCTTTATCTTGACCTTCTGTAAAATGCTGGGGTATGTAATTAAAGTTGCCTGCTGCAACAATTAGCAAGAAACGACCAATGTCCTCGCTGCTCACATTGGGTGAGGTCACGAATTCAGGACTGTCGTTTATAAATCCAGCCACCTCAGGAAAACCGTTCTCGACGGTCTCAATGATCGTGTGCGTGAAAATATGTGCTGCTCTTTCGGGAGTTAATTTCTTTCTTCCAAAAATCGTTAGCATGTCTTCAATATTAGGTTTACGATTTCTGCCATTCAAAAGTAAGTTTCTCAACACGATATTAACCAATGATGAATTCGTACATATCAACAGAGTTATTCACGAGCTATATTTGCATCGAAATCATTCACTGCTTCATCGCTCTTTGAAAAAAGGGAGGAAAGTCCGGGCAGCGCAGAGCGCCTCACCCTGTTAAAAGTGGGGGCGTGTCGCACGTGAGTGCGGCATGACAGAAAGTGCTACAGAAAAGGAAACCGCCAGCTCGCAAGAGATGGTAAGGGTGAAAAAGTGAGGTAAGAGCTCACTGTGTGTGTGAGCAATCACATGCGCTAGTAAACCTTGAGGGCTGTAAGACCATGTATACCGGCCCGAATGAACGTTCGGGTAGGGCTGCTCGTCCGATCCGGAGGGTAGGTCGCATAGATAAATGATGAAGCTGCAGCAATGCAGACAGAACTCGGCTTATAGGTG
>JBKCOM010000218.1:0-20472 GCA_046309775.1 Flavobacteriales bacterium | reverse complement strand
TGTTAGCTTTGCGGTGCTGCAAAGCGACATGCAAGTTTAACGCAGTAATATTACCCTTATGAAAAAAATTACACTTTTTACCATCGCTATTTTGTCAACATTATTTTCTGTTGCACAAGATTTTCAAAAGTTTAAAATCGCTCCAAGAGTGAGCCCTGGAATCGCTTGGTTGAAGCCCGATTCAAAGTATATCACTAACGAAGGTAATGTTTTTAGACTTGGTTTCGGACTTAGCTTCGATAGACAATTCACCGAGAACTACGCGATCGGTACGGGTTTAGAGATTACACGTTTCGGTGGAGAGCTCACTTATAAAGAAACGGGCCGAGTGGATGGACAGGATTTGATTTGGCAAACTACTAGAACTTACGATCTACGCTACGTAGAGATTCCACTTTCATTGAAGTTGAGAACGAATGAGATCGGCTACATCACGTATTGGGGTCAGTTTGGTCTTATTGCAGGTTTCAATATTCGCTCAAAAGCGGACGATATCATAGATTATGAGTTGCTAAAAGTGAGCACCGATGCTTCGACTGCTTGGGTTAAAACAGAACTTCCTTCACTTGACCGTCCAGATGAAGACATTAAAGATGATATTCAAATGTTTCGTGTAGGTCTTCTCGTAGGAGCTGGTATCGAATATTCTCTTAGCGGAAACACTGCAATTGTTGCAGGTGTTACTTACAATAATGGTTTCACCAATGCTCTGAGAGGTGATCACGTTCAAACTGACGAAGCAGATGAAGTTGTTTTTGAAAATCAAAAGCCGAGAACAACTAAGCTCAAAGCAATGTCTAATCTTGTGTCGCTCAATGTTGGTATTAAGTTCTAATGAGTAACCAAGAAAAAATAGATTTTATCGTTGAATGGCTCCGCTCTTATGCGGAGTCTTCTCGTATGAATGGATTTGTGGTGGGCGTGAGTGGAGGTATTGACTCTGCTCTCACCAGCACACTATGTGCACTCACAGGTAAAGAGGTGCTTCTTTTGGAAATGCCCATCTATCAAGCCGCCAGTCAAGTGAGCAGAGCACAAGAACACATGAATTGGCTTGAGAATAAATTCTCAAATGTCAAACAAGCTCGAGTTGAACTGACTCCTGTCTTTGACAGTTTTATGTCGGCAGTTCCGGCAATAGAAAATGAACATCTTTTGCATTTATCGCTCGCGAATACGCGTTCACGCATGCGAATGATGACCTTGTATTATTTCGCGGGCATTCACAAATTATTGGTTGCTGGTACTGGTAATAAAGTAGAAGATTTTGGTGTGGGTTTTTATACCAAATATGGCGATGGTGGCGTCGATCTTTCGCCCATTGCTGATTTATTGAAAACAGAAGTTTGGGAGCTTGCTGCGCATCTTGGCGTATCGCAGAGTATCATCGACGCCAAACCCACCGACGGTCTGTGGGGCGACGATCGCAGCGATGAAGATCAAATAGGCGCTAGCTATCCTGAATTAGAATGGGCAATGGGAGAAGTCGAGAAAAACAACAACACGTTGCCCAACCTTGAAACAAGCAATTATACTGAACGACAAAAAGAAGTCTTGAATATCTATTGGCGCATGAATCGCGCAAACCAGCACAAGATGCTGCCGATACCGGTGGCGAAGATAGGAAGACAGTAAGAGAGTAGGCTAGTAGGCTAATAAGATAATAAGATAATAAGTTAATAAGTTAATAGGGTAATGAGAAAATGGGGACCCTGTTCTTGTTTCTATTCTGCTGTCTTTTTCTTTTTCTATTTATACCTTTGTCGTAGTTTATCATCGATACTAATTCAGCGAAGTGATCATAGCAATAAGAGGAGCAGATTTTGAAAATATAAACATGAGAGCTAGAGTAGCATTTATGATAGCTTGTATAGAAAATTCCGTTCAACATTTGGAATTGACACACCCACGCTGGCAAATTCTAATTGAGGGGTTATGGGATCGATTGGGTGATTTCTTTTTTACAGATCTTGAGCGTTTTGTAGTTAAACGTACTCCTAGTTATTTGGAGGATTTGGAGAATTATGGTGAATACCTGCAAGATTTAGGTCAGGATGAAGACCAGTTTGGATTAACCGAGCAAGAATTCAACGACTTAAAAGAGATTTTTAATGGTCCATGCATACCAGCCAATATAATTGAACGCATCGACGATATAAGTTGGTCTGGCATATATACCGAATATTTGCCTCTGGAGGACTATGAAACCTTAGATAGTTGTATAATTCTTTTGGAGTCGAACGGTATACCATTGCCTCCTTTTGAGAATTTCGTGCCTTTTGTATGGACTGAAGGAACGTCACATTCAGGAATTTATACAAGAGCAGACTTCTTTCCAGATCCGAATGTGACTACACGATCAGACTTTTTTCCAAATCCGAATGCGACACTGTTTCAAAAAGTGTTTAAATTTTTTAGATCAGGGTTTAATTCTTGATTTTATAATCGGAATTCGCAATTCGCAATTCGGAATTCACAATTCTGAATTCCAAATTCAAAATTCCAAACTCCAAATTCCAAACTCCAATCTCTCGTTCTCGTTCTCGTTCTCGTTCTCGTTCTATGCTCCAGATATCGCAAAAAAGGGCGTGAATCATCACGCCCTCTTGCAATTAAACAATCACCCTAAACCTCAGATGAAAGTTAGAAAGTGAAACGTATCATTGGCACTGGGAAAAACCCTTGCTGATACTCTTCACTGATGGTGTTGTTTTGCACATTATATCCTTGCTGGAAAATATTTTCATTGCCAGTGATGTTCTGAAAATCTACTCCGACTTCGAAGGTGCTGCGTTTGTTTTCTCTGCGATAACCAATTTTTATATCAGCTCTGAAGTAGGCGTCTTGTCTTTCTGAAAATGCTTGTGTATTGTCGAAAATGGCTTCTTCTGCGGCTTGTGACAATTCTTTGTTGATAGGAGTGAAGAAGCGTCCTCCGAGTGTAGTCAGTTTTAAATTCGCATACAACACGCTGCCTTTTTTCTTTAATTGAAACTCTTTACCTGCAAGCACATTGGCTGCGTAATTGGTATTAAAAGCTGTATTGCGTTCAATGCCATCACTTCCTTCATAGGTGCTTTCAAAAACAGATCCTGTCATTAAAAAATAATATCCTTTGCTGAAGTAGCGTTCTAATGTGAGTTCTAAACCATAGTTGGTGCCCGTGCCTCCGTTTACTAAGTCTGCTTGATCGCTTGGATTATTGTCAGCACCAATATTTACTGCTGAGAAACTCGATGCAAAAGCAGTAACGGGAACTTTATCCAACATTTGATAGTATCCTTCTACTTTGAACTTTACTGAGCTGTTGAACATGGTTTCAAATCCTGTCACGATATGATGTGATCGCGAAAAGTCAAGTTCTTTATTGGTTTCAATTCCTTGAGTATTTCTTACAAAGAGGTTGTAGGTAGGAAGCAATTGGTGGTGCAGGCCATAACCCATGTTGATGCTGGATTTTTCACCGACACGGTATTTAAGTCCTGCACGCGGCTCTAGCACCAATTGATTGTTGGTAGAAGCATGCATAGCATGAACGCCCGCAATCAGCGATAGCCTCTCGTTGAATCTATGTTTGAGTTGTACATAACCTTGTGATAGGGTATAGTTGCTTGCTTGATCTACTCTTGCGCTATCAACAGTGCCGCGGTTGAAGAAGTCGCGGTTGATATAATCAAAAACGATATAGTCAGTATTGGCTCCAAACGAAAGGGCATTCTTCGCATTGAATTTGTGCGTACCGTTGAGCACTACAGAATATTTACTGTCGGAAAATTCTCCTTGAGCTAATCTGTACTTCGTTCCATTTTCTAAGTCAAGGCTGTCTACTTCATAGGTTTCTTGTTGATTGCTCGCACCTAAAGTGATTTTGGCCCAGGTTTTTTCTCCGAAGGTTTGATCATAAGAAACACCCATTACTCCTGTTTGATAGCGCGGTCGCACATCCTGATCGATAGAGCCAAAATAGTTGGTACGAGTAGTATCTACATCCGCTCCAAGGATATCGATGCTGCTGAATCCGCCGAATCCAAAGGCGGTGAATTTTCCTTTCTTTCCAATTGGACTAGTAAGCTTGAAATTGACATCCTGATACTGAGGAGTTGAAGCTCCAGTACCTAAATCCACTCCAATGTCTTGAAGCAGGCCAAGTGTGGAGTATCGATAATTGATGATATAAGATGATTTTGAACGTTTCGAAAGTGGACCTTCGGCGCCAACTTCGAATCCGTTGAATCCAATCATTCCTAGAAATTCATGTTTCTCATTATTTCCTTCTCGCAGTCGGATATCAAATACGCCACCCGTGGCATTGCCATAATTGCTAGGGAAGGCACCTGTAAAGAAATCAGATTTTCCAAGATTGTTGAAGTTGAGCATACTCACAGGCCCCCCTGTATTGTAGCTGCCGCCGTAGTGATTGGGGTTGGGGATATTCAGTCCTTCCATTTGCCATAATGTGGCATTGGGAGTATTTCCTCTGACGATGATATCGTTTCTGCTATCATTGCCTGCAACAACACCAGCAAAGTTGGCGGCCATTCTGCTTGGATCACCAAGTGCACCCGCATATTTACGCGTGTCATCTGGGTTGAATGAACGGGCGCTTACCGTGGACATCTCATTGTTGGTGACAGTAGGATCTTTCGATCGATCATAGACAATCTCCACTTCATTGAGTTTATTGATCGACTCGGTCATAGCGATTTCTAATACAATCTCTTTACCCGAACCAACAATAATATCAGGAAGCAATGTGGGCTCATAACCAACAACAGAAAACTTGAGTGTCTGGCGACCAACAGGAACTTTACCTATTTTGAAATTTCCATCCTCGTCGCTCATTGCACCGAGAATTGGATTGGTGTTCAAAACAACTACGCTTACATTGAAAAGCGGTGTTTTGGTAATGTCATCGTAAATTTTTCCTCTTACAGTCTGTGTGAGGGAGTCATTTTGAGCTTGCGATTCTTTCGATTGAAAGAAGATGATTACAAATATTAGAATTTGTAATGCGATGGTAATGCGTTTCATGATTTATGATTTTTAATTGCTCTGCAAAGCACGCTCTGCTGCAATTCAAAATCACTTGACAAATGTCAATTAATCCTTTGGACGATACATTTGTGCTCGAAGTCGGCTCAATGTTTCTGGTTTTACTCCAAGATAGGTAGCGATATATTTCAAAGGCATTTGCTGAAAAACTTTCGGGCGAAGTTCCAACAATTCAAGGTAACGCTCCTCGGGAGTGTTGTATATCATGGAGAGTTGTCGCTTGTGATTGTAGAGATAAAGAATCTGGAAGAATTTGAGAAAGAGTTGGGTGATGTCCACATCTTTTTCTGCGAGTTGTTCCATTTCTTTCATATTCGCGTAATACACTTCACAATCTTCGAGCACAACCACATTCATTTTTGAAGGTGTTTTTTCATAGACAGAAATAAAGTCCGTAAAGATTGTAGGACCGAAATAGAAATTGAAGGTGACTTCTTCGCCGTCTTTTTCATAATAGGCGCGCAATACGCCCGATGCCACAAAGTACAAGCCATCGACCATGTCACCTTCTTTTATGAGGAAACCTTTTTTCTTGATGTGCTGCGCATCTCTAAACTTTGATACAAACGCATCTTTCGCATCCTGCGGCATGGGATGTATGCGACCAATCAATTGTTCTAGATTCTTCATATGTAATGTTCTTAATTCAAAATTCAAAATTCGGAATTCGGAATTCATAATTCGGAATTCTAAATTCCAAACTCCAACTTCCAAATTCCAACTTCCAATCTCTTGTTCTCGTTCTTGTTCTCGTTCTCGTTCTTGTTCTTTGTTGTTGTTCTCACTTCACCTCAATCTCCCTTCCCTCCACGGTGAGTTTGCCTTTTGGGAGGTGGAAGGTTTGATTTTGTTCGATGATGAATTCCTTCCATTGATTGTCACTGCTTGGGAGTTGGCAGGTGGCAACTACTTTTCCTTCGGAATCTTTGAATTCAATGGTGCGGACTTTTTGTGATTTGTACAATAAGCTAACGCCCGTTTGGCGCGGTTCGTACCAATTGGGGGAGGCGTTCTCCAAATTGTGATAGCGGTATTTATCTTTAAGTAAAATGGAAAATTCTTGATTTTGATTGGCGCGCACTGGTTTCAAATCTGCTATCCAAAGCGAGCGTCCATGGGTGGCAATGACGAGTTCTTGTTCTCGTTTTTGGATCACCAAATCATGCACTGCAACATTCGGTAAGTTTCCCAATTCCTGCCACTGAATGCCTCTGTTTAAACTCACATAAAGACCATTGTCGGTGCCGATGTAAAGAATGTTTTCATTGGTGTCATCTTCGCGAATCACGTTGATAGGTTCGAATGGTAGGCCTGTGGTAATATTCTTCCAAGTCTTTCCGAGATCTTCGGTTACGAAGAGATAGGGTGTCATATCATCTTCGCGATAGCCGTTGAGCGAGAGATAGATTCTTTCTTTTTTATGTTGAGAAAAAATAATTCTGCTCACATATTTTTTAGGCAATGTTGTGGAGATATTTTTCCATGAAGTGCCTGCATCGGTGGTAATGGATACGGTGCCATCATCTGCCCCTACAGCAATCCAGCCAAGTTGTATCGCTGATTCGTCGATGGCCGTGAGCGTGCCGAAGGGCACGTCGCCTTCTTTTGAGCCTGCCGTCAAATCACCACTGATGGTTTGGAATGTATTGCCGGCGTTGGTGCTGCGGTGTACTTTATTGCTACAGATATAAAAAATATCGGGTTGATGGGGTGATATCAAAATCGGTGTTTGCCAATTGTAGCGCAACGGGCGCTCACCGAATGAATGTTCGGGATGTATCTCTTGATAATCGCCATTGCTCAAATCGAGGCGTGCGTAATTTCCAAATTGATAACCGGTATAAACAATGTTGTGATTGCGCGGATCTACTTGCACTTGCATGCCGTCGCCGCCCATGATGCTCTTGAATGGATAGGCGCCTTCGTACATCCAATCGCGGCCGGGAACGTTGGTGGTAGGACCTTTCCAAACACCATTGTCTTGCAATCCTCCATAAACGTTATACGGTTTTTCATTGTCCACTTGAACGGTATAAAATTGTCCGACAGCAGGAGTTTTACAGTTGACGAAGGTGGCACCATTATCAAAAGAAATTTGCACACCACCATCACTACCATTCAATATCCAATCAGGATGTTTTTCGTGAAAACGAATCACGTGATGATCCACGTGTACGTTGCCAGGGTTGATGCCTCGCCACGTTTTTCCTCCGTCATCACTCGTGATGAGCGGCACACCTGCGGTGTAAAGCTGTTGTGGTTTGGTAGGATGGATTTCCATTAACCCAAAATAATATCCATAAGAATACACCACGTCGTCGATGGTGTTGTCGTGTGTTTTACTCCATTTTTTTTCTTGAAAATTATACTTATAAATTTCTAGGCCAATAACGGGTGTATTAAAGAGGTCTTCGTTGGCGTCAAAGAGATAGTCGTAAATCGCGGCGGGAGTGTATTTATCTGCTGCGATGAGCTTCTTCAAACTATCACTGGTTAATTTTTCTGGAAAATAGTTTTCTTTTAAAAATGGATTTAGTAATGCTGTGTCGAGTGCAAGAAATTCTTCTTTTTTCATTTTAATAAAATCAGTCTTTCTCAACTTGGCTTTCTTTTCTCCCTTCTCTTCACTCGGTCTTTTGTTTTGATTATCGACAGATGCGTAGAGTAATTTTTCACCATTAATCTCATGAAATGCAAGACCTATGCGGCCAGTACCCTCGTTTGTAGGGAATGGAGCTGTATTTATTTTTTCCCATTTTGTGCCACCGCTTTGCGTGTGATAGATACCCGAAGTAGGGCCAGACTCCTCGAAGTTCCAAGCTCTACGCGTGCGATACCACATGGATGCAATGAGTTCATCCGGATTTTTTGGATTCATCTCCAAGTCGATGGCTCCTGTATTTTCATCTACAAATAATTGATGTGTCCATGTATTTCCGCCATCGGTTGTTTTATAGATTCCTCTTTCTTTATTTGGAGAATAGAGATGCCCGAGGGCAGCGACGTAAACGACTGAACGATCATTCGGGTGAACAATTATTTTTCCAATATGATGTGATTCGGGTAATCCTTTGTATTGCCATGTCGCTCCGCTATCTTCTGAACAATAGATACCGACGCCGGAATAACTGGAGCGGCTGCTATTGTTTTCGCCTGTGCCGACCCAAATCACATTGTTTTGCCAATCCACGGCGATGGCGCCGATGGTCATCGCGGGGAGTTCGTCCATAATAGGTTCGAAGGTGGTGCCCATGTTGTAGGTCACCCACAGTCCACCCGAGGCATACGCCACATAGAAGTTCGAAGGATTATTGGGATTCCATGCGATGTCGGTGACGCGTCCGCTCATGATCGTAGGACCAATAGAGCGCAGTGGCAATGCATCAAATGTTGATGGCATTTTGCTGCGCACCTCAAAACTTTCGAGGCGCTTCAGTCCAGGGGTTTGGGCATGAACGGCGACAGATATCGCGAAGCAAACTAAGGCGAAGATATTCTTCATGGGGCACATGTGATTTGAACCCCGCGAATATCGTTAATTCTGGATAATAAATTTTTTAGTTTTTCATTTGCTAGCTCTGATTCTGCTTAAAGTTTCAAGGCTCATTCCGAGATAAGAGGCGATGTGTTTCAAGAGGGCATTTTGAATGACATCGGGCCACAACTTTGAAAACTCATCGTATCGCTCCTTGGCGGTTTGAGTGTAGTTGCGGCGCATACGGCGCATGAGATGTATCAAATACATTTGGTTCATCATTCGGCCGATGCGTTCCCAGTTTTTATACTTAGAATAAAGAGAATAAAGTGTGCTGCGATCTATACAAACCGCTTCAATATTGGTAAGGGCGACAATATTGTGTGTGGCTCTGGTATTGGTAGTGTAGGCTTCATAATCCGTGGCCATGCTCAGAGGATTATTAAACCAAGTAGTGATCTCTAGTTGATCCAATCCTGTGAAATAATGTCTCGCAAATCCAGAAAAAATAAAATAGAGCTTAACATCGCTAGCGTCGTTTCGAACTAGAAAATCTCCTTTTTCAAAATGCACAAACTCCAAGTGCACCTCCAACTCTTCCCATTCCTTCGGCTCCAGCGGACCGAATTGCGAGAGGTATTTTTGCAATGATGCGACTATATGTGGTGGAATTTTCTTCACATTGCAAAATTAAATTTGCTTTGAGCATTTGATTTTGACTTAAATCAAATTCAATCTCCCAATCTCCCAATCTTTCAATCTCCCAATCTCCCAATCTCCCAATCTCCCAATCTCCCAATCTTTCAATCTTTCAATTTCTCATTATCCAAATGCCGCGTGCTGTCGCGCTGGGTTTTTTTATCCATGTTTTTTTGAAAAGCTGCGGTGAGATCAACACCTGTTTGATTGGCGAGGCACAACAAAACCCAAAGCACATCTGCCATTTCATCGCCAAGGTCTTTATTTTTATCGGATTCTTTTTCGCTCTGTTCACCGTAGCGACGGGCGATAATGCGCGCCATTTCTCCCACTTCTTCGGTCAGTATGGCCATGTTGGTGAGTTCAGAAAAGTAACGTACTCCATATTTTTTTATCCAATCATCTACTGTGATTTGTGCTTGCTCGATGGTCATATTGAATTCTTTTGGACGAATATAGGTGCTTTGAGAGGTACAATAAAACAGCTTCCGTGACGTTGCGAAAACAAACCTAGCAACATGAAACGTCCATTGATTTTTCTTCTTTTCACCCTATTTCTTATTTCTTCGGTGCCAGCTTCTGCTCAAACGCGGCAGGGACACTTGACTAGCTCCGAAAGGGCGAAAATGAATAAAAAGTCGAGCCGCTGGGCCAAAAGGCGAATCAAAGCCTCCAAAGGTGATATGACGAATATCAAATGTTCGCCGCGTCAAACCAGAAAGGCCGCCAGACGGGCGAGAAGATAGGTATGGAAAATATTCATCGACTATTTTTGAGGTTTTAACGAAACTTTCTTTGTGTTTGTTTTCATATTTGGTTGTTTTGTGCTTACTTTTGTAGTACTAACAAATAACCTAAACAATTGCTAATCAATAGCACTCTCCCAACTATTGCTTAGATTTACTTTGAATATGAAAATGTTTCGACCTTTTGCGCTCGTTTTAGGACTTATTTTTTTAGCAGGAATAGTTGCTTCTGCCCAGGCTCCCATTGCGAATGACGATGATAACTTTGGTTGGGAAGCGGAAGTACTCACAGGAAATTTATCCTTGAATGATAACAATCCTGGTGGTGGACCTTTAACTTATTCTGTAGTGACGGGTCCACCCTCGGGTTCATTTACATTGCAACCCAACGGAAATTATTCATACACTCCTCTACCAGAGTTTAATGGTTTTATATATATCACCGTTCAGGCATGCAATAGCCAAGGACTTTGCGACCAGTCGATTTTAGAATTGGCATTTCTTTTTGTGAATGATCCGCCAGTGATTGTGAATGATGTGTTTTTTGTCAATGTAAATTCTGTTTTGACAGGCAATGTCACTGCTAATGATTCGGACATTGATATCGAACCCATTTTTGCAACTGTTCTGAACCCGCCGTCGGTAGGGACGTTGACAATGGGTATGTTTGGTAATTTTACTTACACACCACCTGCGAATTTTATTGGGGCCGTTACCTTTACCTATCGTGGTTGTGATCCTTGCGAGGTTTGCGGTCAGGCAACAGTAACGATAAATGTTACGCCACCGAATAATCCCCCGATTGTAAATGATGACGATACCTTCACCTCTGAGGGTGGCTTCGTTACAGGCACTGTGGCTATGAATGATAGCGATCCTGAAGGAATGCCGCTTGCGTTTTCATTGTTGGACGGACCTGACAATGGGGAGATTTTGTTTAACGCGAATGGAACTTATACCTACACGCCTGATGATTATTACTATGGATTTGATGTAGTAACTTATCAAGCTTGCGATCCTTTCAACGCATGTACCCAAGGAATTTTGATTATTGAAGTCATTTTTGTGAATGACGTACCCGTGATTCTAGACGACGCTTACAGCGGAGCAGAGGATCAACCCATAATGGGCAATGTTGCGGCTAATGATTTTGAATACGATGATGAGTTTATTTTCTATAGCGTTTTCACGCAGCCATCGTCTGGTACTCTGAGCATGTTCAATGACGGGTTCTTTACTTACACCCCTGCACCTAATTTTAGCGGAGCAGTAACAGCGGTTTATTTTGGAGTAGATCCATGTGGTGTGGGAGATTTTGGTACAATTACATTTACCATCACCCCTGTCAATGATGCTCCGGTTGCAGTGGCGGACAATGCTATTATGCAAGAAGACGGCGTGCTAAACGGTAGCGTGGCTACCAATGATTTTGATGTCGATCATTCGAGTCGAACTTTTAATGTCATCACCAATCCTTCTTCGGGAAGTTTGCAATTCAATAACAATGGCACTTACACGTACACGCCCGTGGCTAATTTTGCTGGTACAGTAAGCTTTATCTATCAAGTGTGTGATCCATTGGGATTGTGCTCGCAAACTACATGCACTATTCAAGTGCAAGGAGTGAATGATATTCCTGTGGCGATGGATGATTCATTTACAACAAACGAGGATGTCGCTGTCACAGGCAGTGTGGCTACGAATGATATCGATATTGATAGTCCTGAGTTATTGTATATTCTACAACAAGGCCCTGCCGAAGGTAATTTAGAGTTCAATCCAGACGGCACTTTTACATATACACCGGCTTTGGATGATAGCGGCGTTTACACTGCGACTTATGAGGTTTCGGACGATCAAGGTGGTGCAGACATTGCCACGATTACCTTCATTATTGTTGGTGTAAATGATGCGCTCGAAGCAAACAATGATCAGTTTGGAATGCAGGAAGATGCAGTGTTGAATGGTAATTTGTCAACGAATGACAACGACCCTGATGGAGATCCTTTGACCTATACTGTTTTAGTTGGTCCAACCAGCGGAGCGTTAGTTGTGAATTTGAACGGAACGTTTACCTATACACCAGGGCTGAATTATTTTGGTACGCAGACCATGTCGATTCAAGTATGCGACGCGCCGAACAGTTGTGAGATTTCATCTTTGATAATTGTTGTGTCTCCAGTGAACGATACCCCTGTGTCAGTGAATGATAGTTTTTCTGGAAATGAAGATCAGAATATATCGGGAAGTGTAGCTACGAATGATAGCGATGTCGATTCCTCTAATTTAACTTATGGTATTGTTACAGGAGTTTCATCAGGTATTTTCAATATGACCTCGGCAGGTGTGTTTACGTTTGCCCCTTCATTGAATTATAATGGAACTCAAACTGTGACTTATCAAGTTTGTGACAATGGAAGTTTGTGCGCGCAAGCCACTTTGACCCTTGTTGTGAATCCAATCAATGATGCACCATTCGCAGGCAATGATAATGCAACGATTCAGGAAGAAGGAACATTGAATGGAACCGTTACGGCCAACGATGGTGACGTAGATGGAGGTTTGTTGACTTATACAATTACGACCCCTCCTGCCTCTGGCACATTCGTAATGCAGGCGAACGGAAGCTATACATATACACCAGCGGTAAATTTCTTTGGAAACGTGAGCGCGCAATATTCTGTGTGCGACGCAGCGGGCTTATGCGCAAACGCAACTTTAACAATCACCGTAACGAATGTAAATGATGCACCGCTTGCAAATAATGACACATTCACGGTGATTGAAGATGGGGTATTGGGCGGGAATGTATCGTTGAATGATAGCGATCCAGACGGCGGCACACTGACCTATTCACTGGTAGGTAATACACAGAATGGTACCATTAGCATGAATGCGAATGGCGTGTTCAACTATACTCCCTTTGCGAATTTTCATGGAGTAGAGCAGGTGAATTACCAAGTCTGCGACGCTCAAGGTCTTTGTGATCAAGGAAATATTTTTATCACTGTTGTACCAGTGAATGATGCGCCAGTAGCAGTGAATGATGTATTAGGCATTTTGGTCAATACAAGTGGAAGTGGGAATGTTGCTACTAATGATATCGACGTTGATCATCCTGCGCTTATCTACTCTATTGTAACAGGCCCTTCGAATGGGACGATAGAAATGAACCAGAATGGTATCTACACATACACACCAAACGAATTCTTCTCTGGACAAGAAGTAATTATCTATAGTGTTTGCGATGGATTGAATGTTTGTGATCAAGGAACATTGACTATTTCGATTATTAATAACAATGTTGCTCCAGTGGCCGTGCATGATGTTTTTAATACATTGGAAGATTCACCAATTACCGTTAGTGTTGCAAACAATGACACAGACGCGAATAACCAAATTCTTACCTATTCACTCATCTTGTGGCCTTCCAATGGTAATCTGAGTTTCGCAACGAATGGACAATTTACCTATTCACCGTCTTTGAATTTTTACGGGAATGATAGTTTTACCTATCAAGTATGCGATCCGTTTGGTGAGTGTGATCAAGCAATAGTGACTATTTCTATCATGGAAGTAAATGATAATCCGATCATTCAAAATGATGCCTTTGTGCTTAATGAGGATCAAACATTACAAGCCAACGCAGCAGCGAATGATTTGGAACCCGATGGATCACTTTTACTTTATTCCGTGGTCTTTGAACCCATGCATGGTGAATTGACCTTGTTCAATGATGGATTCTTCGGTTATGTACCGTTTGATAATTATAACGGAACAGATTCATTCGTGTATCGCGCTTGTGATCCTTGCGGAGTATGCGTGCAAGGAACGGTAACGCTGACCATCACACCTGCAAATGACGCACCAGCGGCATTGGGTGAGAGCGCTTCCATCTACAATAATGAATTGTTGGAAGGGAATGTATCATTGAACGATTTCGATATCGAAGGTGATCAATTGACCTATACCATCATCGCTTTCCCAGTTTCTGGTGCGATTGGGATGTCGGAAAATGGCGGATATTCTTATGAGCCGGAAGCTGACTGGTCGGGAGTTGTAGAAATAGTCTATGAAGTATGCGACGTTTTCGGAGCGTGCGATCAAGCGACATTGACAATCGAAGTGATTGCGCCTAATACGCCACCAACCTCTTCTGACGCGTCGTTTAGCACTTGTGCAGGTGAAGCAGTGCTCATTGATATTGCTTCATTGATAGCAGATGCAGAAGAAGATGTGATGAGTTTGAATGTGACCGAAGCATTAGTCACAGAGGGTTTAATCGAATTGGATAATGCTAATAAGGTCATTACTTTTTTACCGAATGAGGTAGTTAATGGAGTATGCGAAATAAATTATACCATTTGTGACAACGGAACGCCTCAAGGTTGCAGCTCTTCTTTGATTACTGTTACAGTGGTTCATTCAGAAGGGCCACAGATTGTGTCTGAGACAATCAATGACGTGCAATGTTTTGGTGACAATAATGGAAGTATTTCAATCGAAGCAGTTGGACAAGGAACATTGAGTTACTCTTGGAATAACGAAAGCAATGGTACCGCACTAGTAGGACTCGAGCCTGGAGAATATGAAGTCACTATTACGGATGAGGCCGTTTGTGGAGAGCCAACGCTTGCCACGTTTGTGGTGGAAGGTCCTAGTGCTGCATTGACCCTAGGTGAAATTGTCAGCAATAGCATTGACATTGATGCTGGAGGATTGAGCCTTTCAGAAGTGATTGGCGGTACTGCTCCATATTCTTATGAGTGGTATAATGCAAATGGAGAATTGGTATCTACGGAAAGCGATTTGACGGGGCTCCTCACTGAAGAGCAAGCTGGAAGTTATAGTGTGGTAGTGATGGATGCGAATGGATGTGAAGCGACCAGTAGTGGAGTAGTGCTCAATACTGTTGAATTATCGTCGAACATTGAATGGAGTGTCTATCCAAATCCGGCGCGCGAAGTGTTGAACGTGGAGGTGGCAATGTCTGGAAAGAAGAACTTTGTATTGTATGATATGAATGGTAGAATCGTTCAAGAAATCATCAGCAGTGATCAACGACTAACATTCAATCTTTCAAACCTCGCCGCAGGGGATTATGTGCTGCGGGTGTTTGATGGTAACGACTTAAGCCAAATTGAGAAAGTAATCAAATTGAAATAACGGGAGTAACTTTTCGATTTTGATTTTTTCTTGATTCCTGAATTAAGAACTTTAAAGAGGCTTCCCTTACGTTTAATAAACTCGGATGAGATTTCTATTAGCTATTTTTGTATTGTGGTGTAGTTCCGCTCAATCCCAAAACCACAGTTCTTTTAATCGTCGTCTTAAAAAAGAGTATATTGTCAATATTGGGGCACAGTTTGCAAGTGCCCCAATATTCGTTAATAGGACATTTATTCATTTAGACACACTCTATTTAAATCTCGGTTCGACTACAACAGAAGAAGGCGGTGTTAATTTGAATATATTGATGCTAGATTTAATATCAGGAAAATCTCGTGTCGAAAATTATGCAATCGTTGATTCCCTTCGTGCGGATAAGCGCAGTTTTCCCGGCTCTATCAAGGTGACTAGCGCGCGGATTTATGTTCAAGAGGGTTCGCGTGTACTCATTTTTGAGCGCGAGAATAAAGCTCTTTGGAAGTTCATCCCGATTGAAAAAGGATTTAATCTCAGTTTTATCAGGAACGATAAAACTCTCGTCTTGTATGATTGTTATTTCGACATACATCAAAAGCCCTTAAAAGTTCAACTTGTTGATATCGATAGCGGATTGAAACTATCTATAGCGTTTAATTTGGCTAATCAAGAACTATCCTTTATGGGTTTCCCGAGGCTAATTGCGGCTGATTCAAATAAATTTTATGTTTCAGATTTAGGACAGCCGAAGCTTATAGTCTTGGACAGTAGCTTAGCTGAATTAGGGACTTATAGTGTTCCAACTAAGTTCTGGTTTGATGACAAGGAGATATTAGAACAGGATAAGAAGCTAAAGAAAATAAAGGACAAGGACCCTATGGAGTATGGAAGGATTTTGGCATCGGAACATGTAAGTAGGATAAGTAATATAGTTTTGTTGAACGATGAAAGACTGTTAATTGCAATAGTTCATCCTAATGAAATTTTTGAGAATGTTTGTTTGAGTACGAAGGATTTTAGTTGTTTATTTTCCGATACAATAAGCGTGAGTGGACTTAAAGAGCGCATTTCAACAATTGGAATTGATGATTATAGGCCTTGGGATACATTTGCTTATGGTTATGTAGATTCAAACTATCTAATATCAATAGGTTCCAGTAATGGGAAATACAAATTTGATAATCGAACTGATAATGAGATAATAGTTTCTGATGATGATTACTTTTTATCGTTTAAAATATTTGATTAAAATCTCGACATTTGTAATTCTTTTTTCATGTTCGCAAAGGAAACTGGGGAAAGTATATCACGATTTACAGTCGACTTATCAAATTGAAGGTGCAAGTACTTTGTTCATATTTGTTAACCAAGAGTTTTGTGGTCCTTGTATAGAAAGATTTTCTAGTTATCCAGAAATTCAGGATTTTCGAGGTGGGCGTGTAGTTTTTGTTTTATGTGATAGCTGTGATCAAGTTATCCAGAAGCAAATTCGAAAGAAACTAAAAGATTTCATTAACGGGGAGTTCGCAATCAACTTTACGGATGAGGGAAGGTCTACTTTTATCCGTAAGAAATTGTCGTTAGAAAACAACCCTATAGCTTTGAAAGTGGATACATCAGACAAACTTTCAGTTATTGAGTATAGAGACTAGCTTATTTCGTGGTTTTCAATCACAAAAAGTCGTAATTATTCGAAAAATTCGCATTTTGAGTTTTGGGGAATTTTGACTGTCTACATTTGAAATGCTAAAACCAAAACCAAATGAATCACTACTTAAATTGCGCAGTTATATTCTGCGGTCTATCATTTTTAATGGCCTCTTGTGCGGGTCCTATCAAAGTTAGTAATCACGCCACCACACCGCAGATTCCGGATGTTGCTGAGAAAGGTGACTTTTCGTCTTTCGGAGCAATAGGATTAAGACAAGTTGAAGTTCAAGCCGCTTATAGTCCTGTGGAGAATTGGGTGGTGCAATCTGGCGCAATGTTAGGCCCTGAAAAGAAATCACTAGAATTAGGGCTTGGTTATCTTTTCAAGCCACAATCTCATAAGATTATAGGTGTTCGTGGATTGTGGGGTTATCATGAAAATCACTTTGAAGTTTTTGATCCTGAAATTGTTGGGACTAACTGGTTTGTGGGTGATTATACGAGGTATGGGGTCTATGGCTTTCATAATTATCATTACTTGCACAACACTTGGTCAGCACAATTAGACTATACCTATAAGCGTCCTATGTCATCTTGGTTCTTTGGTGTAAAGATGAATCGGACGAATTATCGCTATGCCCATAGGAGCGAGGGCTACGCGCCAGATGATATTGAGTGGCAAATGAGTCGTGAGAATTTTCATGATTATTTTTTGAATGTTACAGGAGGTGTTACCATACGTTTCGGTAAGCGATTTGCTTGGATGACGAGTGTTACTTATATCGATTTGATGGGCTACAA
Source organism: Flavobacteriales bacterium (assembly GCA_046309775.1). GTDB lineage: Bacteria > Bacteroidota > Bacteroidia > Flavobacteriales_D > Sanyastnellaceae > JAIXWP01. The sequence continues at coordinate 2,904 of JBKCOM010000218.1, read as the reverse complement.
AGAGTTTAGACCTGAATATAATATCGAGCCCTTCCAACATTTGTTCCTACCACTTCTTATCAGCAACGGGATTACTTTTTCGATAGGGGCGAGGTAGGGGGGGAGCTAGAACGAGAACAAGAACGGGAATTTGGAATTTAGAGATTGGAGTTTGGAATTGGGGAAACCCCAGTAGAGACGCTATTTATGGCGTCTGAAGTTAGCGAATTCGTGAAACGCAATGCGCGGGGAAATTGGAATTTGGAAATTAGAAATTGGAAATAAAAAAAGTCCTGACCATGTCAGGACTTTTTGTTATTCATTTTGAATTCCGAATTCTGAATTCAGAATTGCGAATTAGTTATAGGCAACGATCACGTCGAAGCTACCGCTGTAAAGACCAGCTGCTTGTTGAGCTGATACGTTCAAAGTAGCACCAACTTGAAGAGTAGCTTCACCGTTAGCATCGAGAACTGAATCAGCACCGAGGCTAGATACGAAGTTGTCTACAGTCATTTGTTCTGCACCACCAGCAGTTTCGATCACGATAGAAGCAGGAACTTCGATAGTAAAAGAAGCATCAGCGTATCCGTTCACGTCGAAAGAAGCAGCGTTGCTAACGTTACCAGCTTCGATCAATGTTACACCACCAGTTGCAGTGCGAGCTCCGTCAGTAGCGATAACTACAGTACCTTCAGAAGTACCAGAAGCGATGTTACCGAAAGCGAGGTCAGCAGTCTTAACGATTTCCAATGGTTGGATGATGTTAGCAGAAGCAGTAGCAGTAGCAGAAGCTGTTGGGTTACCTTGAGCGAAAACACCTACAGTAGTAAGGATAGCAGCAGTGAAAACTAAAAACTTTTTCATGGTTTTAATGATTTAATTTGTTATTTAAAAATTTGTTTATTGAGTTGCTCCTCCATAGCCAATGGCCGTGCCAACTCATACCGCAATTCATTAAAACACCCGCCAATCAAGGATTTTAGAAAAAGATAGGTTTTGTGCGAGATGAGAATTTGTCCCAACCGGGGACAACAATTCCCGGGATGAAACAAAAATTCGCAATGACTGATTCGCAATTCAGAATTGTGAATTCAGAATTCCATTGACTTAACGGTTTGCGTTTCACGATTTCGCTGACTTCAGACGCCATAAATGGCGTCTCTACTGGGGTTTCCCCAATTCCAAACGGGGTTCCCCAATTCCAAACTCCAAACTCCAAATTCCAAGCTCCAAATTCCAAATTCCCGTTCCCGTTCTACTTCCTCTCGTAGAAGTACGATTTCTTTTCGTGGATGTCGTCGTAGGTGACGATGGTTTTGTGTTTGTGGTATTCGAAGTAACTGAGTAAACCGAAATCACCGCCGCACATGGCGGTGTGGGCTAATAGTGTAGCCGCACATGTCATCGCCCAATCAGTATTTGCGAAAATGAATATAATCAGAACGGCGTTGGTAATGATGGTGAATGGAGCAAGTGCGACGATGGTAAACTGTTTTCTATTCGCAACGAACTTATGGGCGAGCGCCATGAAGTAGAACTTTTTGAGATTGGCGTCATAAGAGGTTTCGAGGGCACCTTGTGACTTGTAAGCGAGCACGTGGATGAACTCGTGCAAAGGAGTTAGGGAAAATGAGATAAGCATGCCATATGAAAAATGGGCAAAGCGATTTGCTAAACTGTATTCCGGATGGTCGTGCCCATAAGAAAATAAAAATCCAACGACGCCTAGGAAAAGTACATTACAGAAATAATAGAAGGCAGCAAATAGAGTTTTTTCCTTCATATACTTTTGAATGAACGGCAGCAATTCTTTGTGCTCCAATTCATCAATGAGTTCGTAGCCGTTTTCTTTTAATGTGTCTGGAGTGAGCAGCATGGGACTGTGCTTATAGATATAAATTCTAGGAGTTATTTTGACTTCGAATATTTCGCTAAAGGTTCACTGACTTTTACATGTTTTCTAAGCTTAGTCTGCCATTTCTTTTGGTTATACATGGTATTATTCAGCTTTTCAGCGAAGAAAATCTGATACCAAATCTGAGGGTGAAAGTCGCAAACATGACTATATACTTTTTCCGAATGTATCATGAGCTTTAAAATAAACTCTTCTTTTGGTTCACGGTGATTATTTACCACTTGACTTAGTTCAACCGCAGAAATGTTGAGATCCTGGGCGAATTTGGTTCGGGTGCTATAAATAGAGTCGATATAGAGTTTAAGATATTCTGCGAATTGATTAATATGTGTTCCTGCCTCCTGATTGATGAATGCTTCCATCTGAAACTTTAATTGCATAAGTTTGGTCTTCGCTAGATCTTGGGGTGTCATTCCTTTCATTTTCTTAAGGCGTGATTCCATGAGCTTTGCAGCTTCCGATTGATATTCTTCTTGAGATATGTATCTGGAATCCACGCCGAATTCTGGATTATAATCTTTTGAGTTGTCTTTTTTTCTAGGCATTTTCATATTTGTTGATGAGTTCTAAAATCTCTGGGGGTTCAATACTCAATGTAATTCCTGTTTGACGCATGTGGTAATTTTTGACGTAATGCAGTATTAACGCACTTTTTGGCCTCAGTGAAACACAAGCCATTGCGCCAAATATAGCGTGAGTTTACATTTTTTGTAAACTTGAAAACTCTATTTTTAGACTTTGCTTAAAGAATAAAAACGCCATAAACGCAAAGACGCCATAAATGGCGTCTCTACAAAATTCTCAATTCGGAATTCATAATTCACAATGATCAATTCGTAAAAGCAGGTCTCTCTGTCGTTAGTCGCTTTGTTCTCTCATGAAATAGGTTGACAGCTTATTTGTTGAAAAGTCTCTAAATTTAACGCGTTATGACAACAGAAGAACGTCGTCGGAGACAATTTACAGAGGACTTTAAGAAGTCTCAAGTTCAACTCATTGAAGCTGGC
>JBKCOM010000217.1:0-4889 GCA_046309775.1 Flavobacteriales bacterium | reverse complement strand
TTCCCAAACTCGCCAGGCGAAGCGTAGGACTCACTACAAGATTGAAGCTCCTAACGTTTCAACTTGCCCAACTACAGGTCAGCCTCACCTTTTCCACCGTGCTCACTGGTACGAAGGAAAACTTTACTACAAGGGTAAAGTTGTAATGGAGAAGGAAACCGCAGAGAACTAAGAGAATCCTCACTTTATATAGCATTGCGCCGATCCCATGGGTCGGCTTTTTGCTTTCCACCAATAGGATTCTGAATTCCGAATTCTGAATTCAGAATCTATAGCGCTTTGGCTTGATGATTGTAGCGTGCGCGTCGGTCAAAAAAATTATTATACTCGTAGCATGAAACACGTACTTGCCATCTTTTTATCTGCCTTCGCTCTCATAGGTGTTGCTCAAACGGATATCACTCCGCAGGTCTCAGATGCCCTTAAAAAGGGTGATGCAAATGCTCTTTCAGCATTTTTCATGAGCACGGTAGAGATTGAATTGAAAGAAGAAAGCAATACGTATAGCTCTGCTGATGCCAAATCGGTAATGACCACTTTCTTTTCTCAAAACCCAGTCAAAGGTTTTACTATAAAACACCAAGGTACTTCCAAGTTAGATGACCAATACCGTATTGGTGATCTGGTAACTGCCAAAGGCAATTACCGCGTCACATTCTTTATGAAAAAAGTCGGGAATGGCTGGCAAATCAAACAATTGAAGATAGAAGGGTAATTCAAACCCGCGCGCCTGCCCGTTTTTGTATCTTCGTGGCATGGAGAATTTTGACCTAGACCAGTTTTTAAAATATGCGATCGCTGAAGATGTCGGCGATGGCGACCACACCAGCCTTTCTACAATTCCCGCTAGCGCCACAGGTAAGGCAAGACTGTTGGTAAAAGACAATGGAATTATCGCTGGAATCGATATTGCCAAGCGCGTATTCGAACTAATTGACGCGGATTTGAAATTTGAACAAATACTCCAAGATGGAGCAAAAGTGCAACACGGCGATGTTGCATTTTTTGTGACCGGAAAATCGCAGAGCATCGTTACTGCCGAACGTCTTGCTCTCAACATCATGCAACGCATGAGCGGTATCGCAACGCAGACGGCGAAAATCACTTCAATGATTTCACATACGAAGTGCAAACTGCTCGATACGCGTAAGACAACTCCGGGATTTCGCTATTTCGAAAAACGCGCTGTAGTGCTCGGTGGCGGCGTGAATCATCGCATTGGTCTCTATGATATGATTTTGGTAAAAGACAATCACATCGACTATGCGGGTGGCGTGAATCAGGCACTATCAAAGATCAAAGAATATTTGGAACTAAATAAAAAGCATCTACAAGTTGAGGTAGAGGCGCGTTCGCTGGAGGATGTGAAATTGATTTTGGAAAATGGATTGGCTTTTCGAATTTTGCTCGACAATTTTACTGTTGAACAAATGAAAGAAGCTGTTGAATATATCAATGGTCGCGTTCAAACCGAGGCAAGCGGCGGCATTCACGAGGGCAATGTAGTAGCATATGCCGAAACAGGCGTAGACTATATTTCAATGGGCGCATTGACGCATCAAATCAAAAGTCTGGACTTGAGTTTGAAAGCAGTGAAGTAATCGTTTTATGGCAGAGAATTTTTTCCAAAGAATACCAAAAATGAAGGGTGTGCGAAGAATCATTCGCTCACTTGATAATATCCATCCGCCAGGATTTGAGGGATTGTCATTGTGGTATGTGCTGAAATTCTTCGTGGAAGGAATTACCGAAGGCCATTTGCCGACGCGTGCTGCAGCGATTTCTTTTCGCATTTTCCTCGCATTTTTCCCTGCTATTATTTTGTTGCTTTCTCTCATTCCCCACATTCCGGTTCCCAATTTCCAAGACAGCTTGTTTGACAGCATTCGCGGTTTTTTTCCGGGCGATACATTTTCATTATTTGAAAGCACACTGGATGACTTGATTAATAAAAAGCACAATGCCTTGTTATCTGTCGGTTTTATCCTTTTGATTTATTACGCCTCCAGCAGTATCAACGCGATACTTCTGGGTTTTAATGAGAGCATTTTTATTGAAGAGAGAGGGAATATTATCATGATGCGCTTGGCTTCTATCGTTTTGATTTTTGTGCTTGGACTTATCATGATAGTAGCAGTGTCCTTAATTATTTTCAGCGGTATTGCTTTCGAATACCTGCACGACAAGGGCATTATCGGGAGTATTGATTACATCCCCATTTTGAATTTTGCAAAATGGGTTATTTCTGTGTTCTTGATTTATACGGTAATCAGCACGCTCTATAATGTAGGTAATGGAAAGAAGCGTCGTCGCTGGAGATTCTTTAATGTGGGGACAACGTTCGCGACGATTTTCTTCGTGCTCGCATCTTTAGGATTTGCCTACTTCGTAAACAACTTCGCGCAATTCAATAAGCTCTACGGTTCGCTGGGGACATTGATGGTGTTGTTGATTTGGTTGAATTTTAACAGCATGATTGTGCTGCTGGGCTTTGATCTCAACTCAGGAATTCGAAAGGCCAAGAAGGCTACAAAACTTGCGAGTTAAGGCTTCACGACTGTAGTCGGGGGCTTTTTCGGTGATGATCATCTCGCCTCTTTTCCAACTTTCATAGTGTTCACGGAGCATCATTTTGATTTCATCGTGATGCTGTCGGTCAATGATTTTGCCTGATTTGGTTTGATGCAGTAAGACTGCCGCGTCGCCATCTTCGGGCCCGATGCCTAATATGGGTGTGCCGCTTGCCATGTACTCATACATTTTGCCGGGCATATTTCCTGCTGCGATGTCCGTATGCGCAAGAATCAGAAGTAATAATGTAGAAGAACAATATAAATCCACGACTGCGCTGTGAGGCACGGCGGGAGCGAACTTCGTGATGGCAGCGAGCGCAGCATTATCTTCTATATATTGTCTGAAACTGTTGTTGACAGGACCAATAAATTCTACAGAAATATCATTTTGTTGTACGCTATTCTCACGAATTAAATCTGCAATGGCATTCATCATCGGGCGAGGGTCGCGGAGTTCGTCGACACTTCCCAAGTGACGTATGATAAAATTATCTGTGGTGATTTTTTTTGCATGGATAAAATCACGATGGTCATAACCGTTGTTGATCAGCTCACAACGCCTGGCGCCAAGGGCAATCAAACGATCTACGTGATAGGGCGAAATGCTCACAGTGAGATCGGCGGTTTGCAGCACTTCGCGTTCGAGACGGCGGTGTTTTTTTCGCGCAGCCTCTTTTGTTTTCAATACATCCAGCAAATCCCATTCGCTCCAAGGGTCTCTGAAATCCGCAACCCACTGGATGTTTGGGAAAATCTTTTTTAAACGCATCGCAATGAGATGCATGCTATGCGGCGGCCCTGTGGATATGATGGCATCTACAGGATTTTCACTTAAATACTTTTTTAAAAATTTCACCGAAGGCGAAACCCACGTCACACGAGGATCGGGAACGAAATAATTTCCTCTGATATATGTTGCGGCTCTTTGAAATAGTGATGAATTGCGATCTGAGATAAAGTCTTTTTGTTGCGGTGGTTTTTTTCCGACAAGTTTGAAAGCACTCTGAAAGACTTCTACGGGCTCAAAAATGGGCGTTTTAATCACCGTGATGTCCTTATCCACATCCTTCATCAATGATGGATCTTTTACATCGAACGCAGGATTGGACGGGGTGTAAATGATGGGTTCCCAACCATTGGATTTCATGAACGCTGACATCTTGAGCCAACGCTGCACGCCGCCTCCACCGCTGGGTGGCCAATAGTAAGTGATGATCAGAACCTTCTTCATTTATCGATTACAATATTCACAATATCTGCTGTCTTCATTGTGCTCGAATACATCCATTTCAAACATAGCGAGCGCTTGCAAAGCTAATTGATGTTCGAAATCATCCAATATTTTTTGACTCAGTGAATCACCGTCGGAGGTTTCAAGCGTTATCCAACCACTTTTAAAGTTCTTTAATGAAAAAAGCGCAACGCTGATATTCTCAGGTGCGGTGCCCGATTGCGCGCGCATGTAGGCGTAGAAAAGGAGCTGTATGAGTTTTGATTTACTAACGTCAAAAATGTTCTGTGTCTTATCGCTCAACTTTACATCCTTGGGATCCACTTTTCCCGTTTTGTAATCAATGATTCGGATGAGTCCGGCTTCTTCATCGATTCGGTCAGCCTTCCCTTTGATGCGCATTTCGAAAGGCACATTGTGTTTTTCGTTTGGTATGGTGGCTTGCAGAGTAGCCTCAATTTCCAGGATGCGATTTTTCTTTGATTCCCTCGCCAGACGATCAATCTCGGTATGTTCGAATTCGATGATTTTCTCCAACATTTTTTTCGCAACGGAGAACTGTAGATAATTTTCACCATAATGAATATCTCCCAATCCGTAGTGCCGCGAAAAGGCTTTTTCTAATTCGTCATCCAATCTTTCTTTGAATTGTTGTAACTCATCCTTTGTCGGAAAAGAGTTGATGTAATTTTTAAAGAAGCCTTCCAAAACATCGTGCACTACGCTGCCAAACGTGGATGCGGAAATATTCTCTTCAATCTCTTCCTCCTCTCCCAAACCAAGGATGTAGCGATAGTAGAAGTCGAGTGGACACTGGATGTATTTATTGATAGCAGATGGAGAGATGCCATTCGCCCAAAGCGTTTTTATTCTTTCTTTCGAAAAATCATCATTGGGAATGGAAACTTCTAGTGCGTCGTCGAGTTGATTGCTCAGCGATGAATTTATTTTTTTGAATGTAGCAAACGATGATTTGGAGGGCAACTCTAACTCTAACTGCGTGATGTAGCGGCTTTGTTCTGTGCCTTTGAAATCGGAGGTTATGGATGAATGTAGGAAGTCGATTTTGGAAGCCCTTTGCAACA
>JBKCOM010000216.1:0-3117 GCA_046309775.1 Flavobacteriales bacterium | reverse complement strand
GAAACTGATAGCCGCTAATTGACCGAAGTACCAATTGTTGCCTTCTCCTTGAGCTTGCAGCAATGAGGGAACAAAAGAGACCCCAAAAATAATTAGTAGTGCGAGGGATTTATTCATGGTTAAGAGCTAATTGAAACGATTTTAAATGTAATACAAATTAATTTAAACAAACCCTCAGTGATTCCATTATCTTAGAATAGTCAAACTACCGCTTACAACTACTCTATTGACTTGTGAACGCTGGTAAGCCACTTCATATATGTATACACCGTCAGGAACAAAATATCCGTTTATGCCTCCATTCCAACCTCTATTCGTATCACCGCTGTCATATATTACTTCACCCCATCGATTCGTGATTTTCAAATTATAATCGACATCTTCACAAGGAAAAACGGGTGTAAAAAACTCATTAATACCGTCATCGTTGGGAGTAAAGACATTTGGGATAAAAGGATCACAAAATATCTTTTCACAACTAATCACCGTGATTGTTCTTGATAAAAGTGTATCACCACACTCACCATTGACTACGGCAGAAACAAAATAGTTGCCCTCCTCTTGCAAATTTACGGAGACTTGCAAGCCATCTATTTCGATTATTTCTCCCGAACTTGAGGCAATTATCCAGCTCACATTGCTGATTTCATTGGTACCAAACACCGACAAAACCGTTGGTGTTTCCGTGCACAGATTCTCTGCGACAAGCTGAAAATCGCAACACAAGCCCACTTCCACATCTTGGCAAATTATCGTGTCAAGTAAACCTTCAATGATATAGTTGACACAAACTTCATAGGTACCTGGATTTTCGAACGTGTAGGTTTCTGAAATTGTATTTGCCACATTCGAAAACACTTGTTCTGCATTTGAATTACCTGAGTCACCAAAATTCACTATAACTTGATCGAATTCAGTCGTGATAGGTATTTGAATACCAACTGGATTCGAAATATCACAGAGATCTCCTGTAATCTGAAAAGGTGGAAGATCTATTGAGCATTGCTCTACTACAAAGGTTGTATCGAATTGAAAAACTTCACAACCGCTTATTATTTCGACATCAATATTATAGTTCCCCTCTTGTAAATATGTGTATGACAAATTTGAGGTATTGAAAGAATCACTCACACCGTCTCCCCAATTAATATTGACCTCATCAAAATCAAAAGGAATATTCAAATCAAATTCTATTTCAACCTCCGTACAATTATCGGAAGCCTCAAGAGTAAGCGCTGGGATTACCGGGACTGCTGCGATATCATAAGACCAAATGTGCAAGCCATAACCACCAAAAGAGGCACCAGGAACACCATTCGCCACCCATTGACAAGCAGCTCCCAAAAAATTGGGGCAATTGATTACACCAATACTACCGCCATTATTGACATAAATCTTATTATTATTGGCTATCTGCATTGTAGCAGGGTTACCAGTCTGAAAATTCCCAATAAATACTTCAAATCCCGAATTCTCTATCACATCTGGATTATTAGAACTGATATCATATTGAACTATTTTCTCAAGATTTGAAACATAAAGCACTTGTCCATTTGGTGAGAATTCAACACCATACTGGAGTGAGGTTCCGAAATTATAATCCCATGATATTGGATTTGAAAATATTCCTGTTGCGTTGTCGAATTCAATAAGACTAAGATTTGATTCAAAGAAGCTACCTATCGCCAATCGATCAAAGGTCCGATTCATTTTGAAGTGCCCAGCACCATTAAATTGCGGACTAGTAACATTACTTATAACTGGAGATGTAGACAATCCGAGGGTGTTTAATTCTATTGCAACCAAGGCCTCTTGATTATCATGAGTAATAATCCAGTAACCATCTTCCTCCGCGTTAGGGATGATTTGCAATTTTTCGGAGGTAGTTGAATATACCGGAATATTCTTCAAATTCGTTGGTATAGCACCCAAGCCGCCATCGAGCGTCATATCCACTATTGAATATCGTAAGCCATTATTGCTGCTCTGCTCATCTAATGTGAAAATATAATACATGGTTTCACTACCAGGGTCGCGAACGATGGCAGCGGCAGAGGTACTAGATGTCAACTCAGGAGTTCCACCAAGCAAGCCCGTGCCATTTTGCATCACTTCATTATTAGCATTGTATACTGTGATTCCATCGGTATAGAAAAGGAGAGCGCCAGTGGTGCGATCCGAAATCGCAGAGCTGCCTTCTTGGGTTTGCGTTTGACCAGATGAGGCCGTGACATTTCCGAATTCATCAAAATTCAAACCGCCACCATATCCAAACCTCCAATTGTTATTTTGAAACTGAGAGAACGCTGTCAAACCAGAGAACATTACCGAGAACCAAATGATGACAATTAAGCCTTTCATATCTCTATAGTTTTATTCATTGCTATAAAACGAGCACTTTGTCTTTTACTCAGTTGAATTTCTTTGCCATCCTTCATTACAACAATCCAATTATCAACCTTCTTAACAACCCGATCCATCTTATTCATGTTCACCAATTCCTGTCTATTTGCTCTAAAAAACATCTCGTACTTAAGCTGTTCTTCGATTGCTGTGAGTGATTTATACATCATATTACTACCTTCCTCGTGGTGAATACGGATATAATTTCCGATGCTATCAATCCATATAATGGAATCGGCTTCAATAAACTTCATTTCATTTCCCTCTTTGATAAAAACTCTGGAGAAACTCGTTTGACCTGACGCTTTCACCTTAGACAATGCTTTCACCAAACGTTCTTGTCCCAAGGGTTTCATTAGGTAGTCGATCGCATTGATTTCAAAAGCCTTTAAGGCATATTCATCATAGGCGGTCACAAAAATTATTTGTGGGAAGTAGTTCAATTCGTTCAAAATATCAAATCCATTTTTTTCAGGAATATTTATATCTAAAAAAATCAAATCTGGTTTTACGGTATTGATCTGACGAATCGCTTCAATTGCTGTTGACGCCTGACCTACGATATCTATATCAGAAAAATCCTTGAGCATCCATTTCATTTCCTGAATGGCTAGGGGTTCGTCATCTACTATGAATACGCGTTGCTTCGTCATACCTTTGCCATTACATTTACAGATACCATTTCACCTACCTCTTGCAATTCAATTTCTACCT
>JBKCOM010000215.1:0-2322 GCA_046309775.1 Flavobacteriales bacterium | reverse complement strand
TCAAGGGGATGTAACAGATATTTATTGGCTTGCAAACAACAAATTCAGCTTGCAATTCCCGAGTTGTGCAGCGGACAAGTATGATATGTACATTTCACCAATTAGAAATTACACCACGTGGTTTTTTGACTATTTCGTGCCCAACAGCGGATGGTATATCCCCAACTCATTTGATGATACCTTCGCAGACTGCTCCAGTCCGCACATTCAGGTGGTAGTTCCAGGATTCGCCCAAGATGACACTAATCCCATACATACCAACATTTGTCCAACCGAGCCACTTCCGGCCATCAACTCCAACGGTTTAGTGCTGTTACAGGAAAAGCAAGACGCTGTGCTCGCAGCAAGGGCGAATTATCAGTTTGTCGTGGATAAAAATGAAAAAGAGTATTTACTCAATAATATCAACTCGGCGTTCCCCTCTGAAAGTGGATTGATTAAAGACTTGTTGCTCCAAAAAACCCCACTTTCAGACGAGGTAATGAAGGCCTTTATCACCAAGATTGACGATATGGATCCTTGGCATGTAACACAAGTGTTACTGGCCAATGCTCCTTTGACTAAAGATGTTCTGTTCGCCCTTGAAAATTCAGAGTCTTTATCAGGGTTCTTCATGAATTTCATCTATGAAGCACAAGCCACAGGTGCCATCAATTTGAGAAAACTTTTGGAATTAGAAATTTCTGCACGTGAGACAGATAAACACTTAACGTTTGTTCAACTCATGAGTCAGGCGGACTCATTGATAGAATCAAGTGCATTGCAAACAGAATACGCAAGCCTGATGGAGAAATATGGAACAGACGACGCAAAAAAATGGCAATTAGAGTATTTGCGCTCGACGAATCCAACATTCAGTGCGGAAATTTTCACGTCTCTCGCTGATAAACCTGAGCATAAAGATTGGGCGATGCTTAAAAATATCGAATGGTCGATTCCAGACAGCGTTGAAACACTTGACTCCATCACCGTTTCTCTAATTGAAGAAATTGCATTCAATCCCAAAAGCGATGGCTATCCGTTGGCGCTTGCGTTATTAGAAAAATATGGATATGATGCCATAGTCGCCGAACCTGAAATTCCATTGAATTATAGGTCAACGAATTTGCGTGAAAAGATGGAGTTTCAATTGACGCCGATAGCATTTGAAGCCTACCCAAACCCCTCAAGCACAAGCTCATTTATCACCTATCCTAAAGAAGCAGATGGGTTTGGATACATTGAGTTTTGGAATAACCAAGGCATGTTGTTGAAACGTGAATTGTGTACCGAAAATGGTATCAAAGAGATTAACCTAGAAGCTTGGTCTAGCGGTGTATATTTATTGAAACTTATCGTGAACGAAAAAGAAATCAGTTCATTGAAGATTGTTAAATTGTAATAATCAAAACGGGAGATGCGCTTACGCGTCTCCCGTTTACTAATCTTTTGTAAAGATGAAAAAGTTTTTATTTCCTGTAGTATTTGCTCTCTCAATCTCATCCAATGCCCAAACATGGCAGCATCTTTTATCGAGTCCGACAGGAGGAATTGGAGGAAGTAATTCGCATGGAATTCGAGTAATAGATGATACGGTTTTTGTTTCATCTGCAATGGTAGTTCCCATCATACCAGATAACAATCCCGATACCCTTCTGTATAGGACAAGAGCAATGCTGTCGAAACATAGTTTACTCAATGGAGAGTCAATAGACTTTACGCTTTATGGAGATAATGATAATTCATTCACTTATTTCAATTTTGCACATTCTGGATTTAATCAGTTGTATAACACTCCTGATAGTCTTATTTATGTTGCGCGAACTATTGATGGAGATGATCCTTTGGTGAGTTGTGATTTATTGATTATTGACAGGTCATTGGAGGTACAAACTGAAATTCCGATTGTTCCATTTCCTGAGGACAATTTATTCTACATGAAAGGAACACGATTAGATCAAGATGGAAATATATTTGTCTATGGGTCGAGAACGAGTACTTTCACACTTGAAGAAGGAGGCGAGCCCAACACTATGCTTATTAAATTTTCACCAGACGGGGAAGAATTGTGGAAACGCAGTTATGATGATTCCTATTCAATTGAATCCATACACCTCCATAGCGATGGCAGTATTTATTTGACAGCGGCCAGATGGAGTAGTAACCCTTCTTTGTTGAGGAAGCTTCTCATTAAGACAGATGGTGAGGGCAATGAGTTGTGGAGATACAATCACGGTAATTTCGCTGAGAGCAGCATCTCTTTTGTCACAGAAGATGAAAATGGAAATTTAATTGTGGCCGGTGATTGGAGTATCGGATACATTGATGTGGACAGTTGGTACG
>JBKCOM010000214.1:0-2345 GCA_046309775.1 Flavobacteriales bacterium | reverse complement strand
AGGGTTTAAATTCAACTCCAACACGGCAATTTAGAAATGTTGCTTCAATGGTGCGTATCAATCCTCCAGCATTGCTATTGGTGGTGCCAACCTGCACAGCAGTGATGGCATGTTCAATTACAGAATTGTTAATCTGAACTCTTCCTATACCAGTAGCTGGTGTAGGGAACAATGCTTGGTTTAAATTTGGTGAACTTAGCAAGTCGATGCCCTGCCACATCATACCCTCACAGCTATAGCTCGTCAGTTTTGAGTTATTTTCTACCCTCAGATAAGCTCCAGCAGACACCACAACATCTGAATTCTCCGCAAATCGAATTTCAAGATTGCTTATGGTTAAACTTCTTCCTGCTTGAATAAGAATATCACCGCTCACGTGTATCGGCCCTTGAGAGTTATTGAATGGGTTATTGCCCGCAGACCAAATTTGATTTGATGTTATGGTGATATTCCCTTCAGCATTATAATTCGTCTCAAATACACAGCACTCTGAGGTGGGAATTATTTCATCAATACGGTTATAGACTTGTATTGGGGCGATGATGAGACGTGTTGGATTTGACACAATACTACTCGCATATAATTGAGGATAATTCAAGTTTGTATCTGTGCTGCTAAGTGCGGAGATCAAAGTCGCGTTATTCGCGAATGGAGAAGGTATATTAATTACATTCGATTGTATCGTTAGATTTAGCGGATTACTTGTCCCTTTTATTACATCAACTCCTTGTTCATGAAATACAAAAATCGACTCAAGTCCTTGGTAGACAACCCTTCTAAAATGACACCCTTTTAACCATAAATTCAAATTAGGTATAGAGGAACCTGGAATGGAGTGGCTGGTTCCTAGAACAACATTGACATATTGAAGACCAGCAGGGTTTTGTAAATTATAAAAAAACAACCCATCCACCGTTGATTCACTTGATATTACATTGGCTGCAGGTAATGCCGATTCACAGCTTATTTGCTGGAAATTTTGACCCAGCTCTGAAATTGTTGAAGCCCCAGTATTTCTTCGGCCCATAAATAGCTTTATCGACGATTGGGCTGAACTAATAGATCGCTTTTCATAATAATTGGTTACGTTATTAAAAGAAACAGAGCATGGGCTTCCGCCGATAAACTGAATACCCTGTTCATTTAAGACCCAATTATACGAACTTCCATATTTCGACTCATTTAAAAAAATCTGAGTTTCATCAACCCAATAAGGTGTGAATTGGGTGAAAGCAATGCTGTTCTGGCCTGGATTCCCTGGGATGCTTGTTGCCAAGCTTATTATCGAGCCACAACGTGCATTTACTATATTGAGACTAGGAGCCTGCGAAGCGCCTTGAACCGAAAGAAGCGCTATTGGATAATTAGCAGGTACATTTTCCCAATTTACAAGAGCTCCGCTCCGATCTGGTTCATTTGGGAAGAACTGATTTACTAGGTCCAAATCTAAAACTGAAATAAAAAATCGAGGGGTTGCCCAATATGACGGAGCATCTATAATTTCATTCAAATTTTGAAGCAAGTAGAATTTATTACATTCCCCAGGGACCTTGAATAGGGTAAAGTTAAGTGCCTTTTCAGGGTAATATTCATACAAACTGCCCTCTACAGATGTTTCTTTCACCAACAAATACCCATCTTTATTATAAATTTTTCCATCAATCATAAAGAAAAGAATGTTGCCATTAGAGTCATATTCGACGTGCTCGGTAAGAGTGGGCATGCTTCCATCATATACCAAGCCGGCCGGGCCAGAGGGCGTGGGAAGATCGGAGACCGTTATATTATAGGAGTCGCTAAGATTGATGACTTTGTTGCCGTGCAACCAAAGCTTGCTTTGAGCAGTCACTACGTTGGTAGTAAAGGTCAAAACACAGATTAACAAACAAAAAAACTTACCAATTTTTCCTACTTTTGTCTGACTTTTGTAGGGGAGGGGTAAGATAGAATTTTGAAACTTTCTCATAAGAAAAGGTTTTGGGTTAATGTAAATTATTGTTTGGCGATGATATTTACCACCTGGAGCCTTTTCTTTTTTCTAAAGATTATTATCCGCTGACGCGCGTTTCAGGAACATAAATATTAAATTCAGATATAGCTCTCGGTCGTTTACCAATACAAGAGTAATCTTTTTATGATAAAAGTCCAAATTTATTTTACCCAGTCGCTCAGTCGCTCAGTCGCTCAGTCCCTCAGTCGCTAAGTCACTCAACTTGTCAATGCCTGAAATAGGTTGACCGTTTTAAAGATTAATTTAAAAACGGTTAATATGAGTAAGAAACATTTTAAGATGAGCTCAGATGAGCGTCGAAATCGCAAGTTTAGCGATGGTTTTAAGATCAAGA
>JBKCOM010000213.1:0-11147 GCA_046309775.1 Flavobacteriales bacterium | reverse complement strand
TTGTAGAAAGGGTAAATTTAAAAATACAAGAAATTAAAAGACTAGCCAAGGGGTATAGAAATATGCAAAACTTTATCACGATGATATACTTCCACCTCGGTAAACTTCAATTACCAACCCACATAAAACAGTAAAGAACCGTGAGTAGTAATACATTAAAAACTCCAAAAAAGGTAAATATTAAAAATAAATTGAAACCATGACGAACCGAAAAAGAAACTTCCTCTAACAGATTAGACTTCGTACCGAACCATAGGAACAAACGATGAAGCCTGTGTTACACCCAATAGCTCTCAATTTTACATGGATGATGTTTATAGCATCCAAATAAGTAAAACTCCATTAACGCAAAATCAAAATGTGGACGTCGAAAAATTTCAAAACCTATGAAAAGCAGTTTGACTTTACCTCATCGGGGCAAGGTAAACCGATGTACACTGCACTGAAAATTGACGACACAGAATTCTTAAACTTGATTGAGGCTCTTGATGGTGAAATAGAACACGACCAAGTTTTTCAAACAATCATCTGCGATCATTGCGGCACCTATCAATGCTCAACAGGAAATTGGGTTGCTATTCGTCAATTTGAAAAATTCATTTTCTTCATTCCAGCATTCGAAAAAATAAAAGAAGAACCAGACAGAGGTGAGTTTGAGCCGCCATATTCCCTGACAACAAAAGGGGCTTTCTGGCTGACCAATGATGACTTTGACAACTTCAAAACATTAGTCCCCGAACTCGGCAAACAAAGAACAATTAATTTAATGTCGCATTTTGAATTAATATCGCTCCTCAAGTGGGAAGCCCCTCAAAAGATATTTGGTGACTTTCCCAATTTTCAACCAATTAAAAAAAAACAAATTTTAGCCGTTTCAGAACTAGACAATGAAAGCGTGATTGAAATTTTAAATCAGAAGATAGCAAAACTTGAGGCTTCAAAAGACTTTGTGTTAAAAACGCTCTCAGAAAAAGACAAAGTGATTTCTGTTTTTCTCGACGACAGCGCAACTACCGAATGGAAAGCGCTCTGTAAATCAGAAGACGATTACGAACTTTTACTCGGTGGCACATTTAAGGTTTTAGCCAAATAAAACAAGCATTCACTCACAAGGACCAATTCCCTATTCCCTCTTGCCCCTATCAAATCAACCCAAACAACAATCAAAACGGATTTACTCCGAATCAAAGCTTATCCAGAATTTCGCCATCAGCATACAAAAGTCCATAAAACCTCATTATTTTTATGAAACAAATAGTGAAATATTACCGCAATCTTGAATCTTTGGGCTCTTTTTTTTATCTTCGCAATCAATTTATTGCAATGCAAGTAACAATGGCTGAAGTAAACAAACAACACGTCGAAAAACGAGTTCGTGACTGGAAAAAACGAGTGGCTAGCCTATATTCTGAAATTAAGTTATGGATGAAAGATTCAGAATACTCATTCAAATTGGGTTCAAAACTTACAATGTATGAAGAACTAATGTCTCAATTTGGAGTTCCTGCAACTGAAATTGATACAGCCGACATTCACAAAGGGAAGCAGTTTATTTTAACCATCAAACCTAAAGGTCTGTGGATTATTGGTGCCAATGGTCGAATTGACATTTTGACTACAAAGGGAAATTATATGCTTGTAGATTCCTCAGAACAGTTTTCATCACCACAGTGGAAATTATTTAATGGCGATAAATTAAATGGCGTAGAATTTAACAAACAAACTTTTCTTAAGCTTCTAAAATAAGTCTATGAATATTTTTGACCAACTTGGAAAGGTCTATTCCGAGATAGATGCTACGTATGCAAGTTTTGAAGTCATTGCTCGTTCAAAAGGACATCACAAAAAGGAAACTGAATACAATGAAAAAAGGCAACTCAATGACCAAGCCTATTTTCTATTTATGTTTACAAGACTTGAAGATAGAGTTAGAACTCTTTCAAATAGTTTGATTGACAATAAAATGCAAACTCTCTCTGATTGGAAGTCAAAAAGAAGTTGGGAAATCATTCAGAAACAAAAAAAAACGATACTCTGCACTTTATGAATAGAGTTGCACTAATGACACCAAAGGGTGGTATAGATTATAATTTAGTGAACCAATATTATGCCCAACGAAACAATATCGGACATGGTGGATCATTTACAATCCCGATAAGCATTCCAAATGTAATTGCGGACATGAAACGATTATACAAGGATTTAAAAGGATAGTGCTCCTTAACACCCCTCGCCCATCGCCCCTCACCCCTCGCCCTACAAGTGCATAAACTCCTTCTTCGCCAACAACTGCTCTTTTGATTCGCGGTGCTCGGGGTCGTCTACGCAGCAGTCCACGGGACATACGGCCGCGCACTGGGGTTCGTCGTGAAAACCTACACACTCGGTGCATTTGTCGGTAACGATATAATATACGTCCATGCTAACAGGCTCATTGTTGCCGTCAGCATCGACTTCGTTTGAATTATTCAACGGATTGATAATGCCTCTCAATCCCGTGCCGTCGGAGAATTTCCATTCTGCGCCGCCTTCGTAAATGGCATGATTAGGACACTCAGGTTCGCAAGCGCCGCAATTGATGCACTCATCAGTGATCATGATAGCCATATTCTATTTCCTCCGTTTGTTTTTGGTGATGAACTACTAATTTCGCGGCAAATTTACATTAAAGCGCACGAATAATGAAACCGGACTTGGAACAACGTATTGCAGCATTTGTTCAACTGGGCAAGGCCTTTGGTCTCTTATCACAAGAGTCTGCCACATGGCCGGGCTTTGATTCGGGCCTCACTGCCGCTGAATTCGATGGTTTCAAGGGGATCATCGAAAATCACTATATGAGCAATGGCTGGTTTACCCCGCAAAATGTGCGCAATGCCATCGCCGCTTGGGCTTCCGAAATGACAGATGATAATATTCGTGACTATGTGGCTCCGCACCTTCAGGCTCTGGAATCCGTTCCACCCCGTACGGTGGCCATCATCTGCGCGGGCAATATCCCCATGGTCGGTTGGCACGATGTGTTTAGCGCCCTCCTCGCGGGTCACAAGGCGCTCATCAAACTTTCTTCAGATGACCAACAGCTTATTCCAGCGGCGTTGATACTACTAGAGAAATTCTGGCCCGAGGTGGTGGATCAATACAGCTATGCGACAGGCAAACTCGAGAACTTTGATGCAGTGATCGCCACGGGAAGCAACAATACAAGCCGCTATTTTCACTACTATTTCAGCTCCTATCCGCATATCATTCGCAAAAACAGAAACAGCGTGGCCATCATCACCGGCGATGAAACGGATGAAGAATTGGAGGCTTTGGGCAAAGATATCTTCGCTTACTTCGGACTCGGGTGCCGCAATGTGACCAAGGTTTACGTGCCCGAAGGATATGATTTGGATAAAATCTTCAAGGCGATTTATCCTTATCACCCGATTGTGAATCACAACAAATACGCGAACAACTACGATTACAACAAGGCGGTGTGGCTGCTCAATCAAGACGATCTGCTAGATAATGGTTTTATATTATTCAAAAAAGACAGCAACATTGCCTCGCCCACGGGTTCGCTGTACTACGAGTATTATCAAGACCTCCAAGAGCTTCGAAAGGAGCTTCAATCCAAGGAAGAACAGATTCAATGCATCGTGAGCCGCGAGGACATTCCTTTCGGCGGCGCGCAGTCTCCGGGTCTTAAAGACTTTGCGGATGGTGTGGATACCCTCGCTTTTTTGGCGCATTTGCCGAGCACCAAAACAGCGTAGAAAGGGAATAATCGCCATTTTTTTTCCATCCACATAGGGCAAAGACGTTTACATTTGTAAACCTGCAACGATTATGAAAAAGATTCTATTTCTATTTGCTGCCATCATCAGCCTCGCTTCTTGTGAAACCGAGGTTGATTTGAATGCGCCATACAAGAGCACCACTGTGGTATATGGTCTGCTCGATCCCATCCAAGATACTCAATGGATTAAAATCAATCGCACCTTTTTGGGCGATGGCAACAACCTCGACTATGCATCTATCCGTGATAGCAATGAATACAAACTCGACGAGTTCAATTCACTCACTGTAACCGAACTCGTGGATGGAGATGTGACCAACACATTTAACCTCACCGCGATTGAGATTTCTAATAAATCCATCAACGGGATTTTTTACGGGCCTACACAAACCGTATATTATTTTGTAAAGCCGGGTGGACTGAATCAAGAGGCACGCTACCGCTTGAGTATCGACTTCAAAGACCGAGAAGATGTATCGGCAGAAACAGCATTGGTACGTCCACAAGATGTGAGCTTTTTCAACGAGATAGCTATATCTACTCTCGGCCGCGAAATCAAACTCGCCAGCGTGAGCACTTCATCGACGTTTAGTTTTGAAACTTATAATGGCTCTTTCTTTCCCGACGAAAGCGCACCATTTTATGAAGTGGCTCTTCGTATGAGGTTTAAAGAAAAAACTTACACAGACGCAAGTCACACGGTCCTTTTGAGCGAACGTCCTATTACGGTGGAATACAACGCAGGCACATTCACCAGAGACAATGCGGCCTCCAACGGGCGCGTGAATTTTTCAATTAGTGGTGAAGGATTTTTCAATGTGTTAGGATCCACTTTAAAATCGGATGATAATATTGTCTACGAGATCGGCGAAGTGGACGACCTTCCTTTCCCCGGCACCGAAACATTTGACCTCATCCTATATATCGGAGGAGATGAATTGTACACCTTCTTCCAAGTGAACTCGCCGACCACTGGTGTGGTACAAGAAAGACCGACTTACAGCAATATTCGCAATGGACTCGGACTTTTCTCTAGTCGCAGCTCTCGTGGAATTTTCGGTTTGCCACTAGCAACCACCAATCCTGCGGTAGTTCCTAATTTCGCCAACCTTCTTGCATTGCGCTTTAGCAGTCAAACATCCGATATCACTTTCTGCGATCCAGGCGGTGAGTCAACCGATATCATTCCTCTGTGTCAGTAATTAAATTATTAGTATTAGAATAGCCTGTTTAGTGGATTGAATTATGTTTCTCCACGGTCTGCACCACCCCTTCGGCAAGGCTCAGGGCATGCCTTCGACTCCAAAAATTATCATCGCTTACGCTCGATAATTTTTTCCGCTCAGGGACCGGGCTTCTCGGGATCAATAAAAGGGCAAAAAAAAGAGGGTGTTGGAAAACTGCGTTTTCCAACACCCTCTTTTTTTTGCCCAACCTCCTAGTTTTTGCGGTGGTATGCAACGGTCCCTGAGCGAAGTTCATCAACAAGCGAAAGCGCAGTTGATGAACGAAGTCGAAGGCATGCCCTGAGCCTTGCCGAAGGGGTGGTGCAGACCGAGGATAGACCTAATTCAATCCACTCGATGATTTACCCTATTATCCTATTACCTTATTATCTTATTATCTTATTATCTTATTCTTTTGCTTTAGTGATATTCTCGAACTCGTTCTTCTCATCGCCTTGTTTCAGCCTCACCCCACCCCCTCTCCTTTGGAGGGGTTGGGTGAGGCCTACGCCGCAATAACATGCTATTCTTCTCAATCTAAGAGCACCATCTCCGGTGTACTTATCATTAGTATTATGCTACCACGTGAAGCACATTTTAGAATCACAATCACAATGAGAATGAGAATGAATAGAGAAAAAACGAAGTTTAAGCAAAATCAATTCACTAAACTGATTAAATTAGCCGAAACCTTTACCCCATGAAAGTTTCGGCTTTTTTTATTGCTCTCTGTTTTTTCACTTCGAATGCGTTCGCTCAGGTGACCATCACCACCAATGATCTCCCCGATGCTGGCGATGTGCTCGTTCAGTTTAATGCCGTATTGCAAGGTGAGCCAGATATCGAAGACACAGGAGAGAATTTTACATGGAATTATGATGGAGATATTGTAAATCTTACCGGAACTAGCACCACCACCAATTGCTTTAATGTGGATGACACTCCGATTGTATTTCAGTTTTTGTTCAATAATCCTTTCAATCCCGAGCACAACAGTGATTATGGGATAGGTGTCGAAGACTTTGATTTGGCAGGTTTTGTTACCGTTACAGATGCTTATCAATATTATCAAAATCGTTCTGATCGTTTTGCCATCACAGGGTTTGGCGCTTCGCTCAATAGCATTCCCGCAGGCGCACAAAGCACGCCAGTAGATGTCATTTACGAATTGCCGATGACCTATGGTGATAGCCATGAGAGTTTTTCAGAAGCTACTTTAGAAGCGCCCACCCTCTTTACCTATCGCCAACAGCAGACGCGCGTGAGCGAAGTAGATGGCTGGGGAACATTAAATATTCTTGGAGCTTCGTACGACGTGATTCGCGTGCGCGCCGTGCTCAACGGAGCGGACTCCATCTACGTCAACCAATTCTCCTTCGGATTTAATTTGCCACGACCTGAAATCGTGGAGTACAAGTGGATTTCACCTCTTTTCAAAACTCCCGTACTTCAGATACAGCGCTCTAATGGAGTCAATACCTCTGTGCTTGTTGCAGACTTGCCGACCAATGTCCGTGAAAATGAATTGAACCAATTGAGCGTGTACCCCAATCCAAGCAGCGATGTCATTCGCATGAATGACGTGAGTTTCGGTACACCGTTTCAAATCATCAACACTGCGGGACAACAGGTGTTGAGTGGTAACATTGCTGATGGTGAAATAGACGTGCGCGCTCTACCGCAAGGTTTGTATTTCTTACAAATTAACTCTGGAAACTCGATGTCTTCGGCAAAACTTACAATTGTAAGGTAACTACACTGCCTTTTTCTTTATCGAGTTTTACGTCTAGATAAACGTCCATTTCTTCTTTCATTTCTTCCACGTGAGAAATGAAACCGACGATGCGATTTTCTTTGCGCAAACTTTTGATTGTTTCCATTACAATGGCGAGCGAATCTCTATCGAGCGCGCCAAATCCTTCATCCAAGAAGAAGAAGCTGCGCTCTGAACGACTCACAGATTTCACTCGTTCGCTTAGGGCTAAAGCCAAACATAACGAAGCCTGAAACGTTTGTCCGCCAGACAAGGTTTTTAGTAAACGCTGTTTGCCATCATTCAAATAGTCGATGACGTAAAAATTATTTTCGTCATCCACTACCAAGCTGAGACGGTTGCGCGTCAATTGATGAAAACGCTTATTCGCAGAGGCGCACAATTCTTTCAAGTAAAAATTAGAAATATAACGCACGAATTTTCCTCCTTTGAAAAGTCCCTCCAACACCTTCAAGCGATCGATGCGCTTTTGAAGCTGCGCCAGCCTTTCCTCAAACTTCACCTTTCGTCCCCAGCGTTCTTCCATATCCGTCAACTCCTGTCGCAACTGTCCCAATTGAACATTGGCAGCCTGAAGCTCATCTTCCTTCGTTTTTGAATCCAACTTCAAACTATCGTAAAGATTTGCGTCAAGCGCTTTGAAGTCAGGATCCTTTTGAATCTCCGCGATACGTTTTTCCAAATTATCAATGGAAGAGTAGAACGCATCTATTTCGTTCTTCTCCTTATCTGTCTCCATCTGCAAAGCATCCATTGCTCTCGCGTCTTCTTCGCTTAAGGAAAGGGCTGCAAGTTTTGCAGCCAATTGTTCTACCACCTGCGAACGCTGCGGTTGCAAAGCTTCCAACTCCCTTGCTTTTTCTTCTATGGTCTTATGAGTAGTTGCGGTAGATGTTTCTAATTCTGCAATGCCTTTGGAAAGCTCGTTATACTTGCGCTGGGTGTTCTCGATAAAACTGCGCACCTTTTGAATATCCGTTTTGATCACCGCTTCCTCAACGTCAAGATAACGTTTGAACCAATCATCGGAACTGTCTTTTAGAATAGCGTCCACACTTTCGGCGACCGCCTTGGCCTTTGCTATTTCTACATTCAGCGCCTCCATTTCTGGGCGTAATTGTTTAATTCTTTCACCAGCACGCTCTGTCACTTTTCGCAATTCGTTCCACTCTTTTTCGACGCGTTCAAAATTTTCTTTTTCCTTTTTAATCTCTTCTATTCCCTGCTCTATCTCCTGATTGCTCTTCCATTCCCAAGCATTGAAATAAATATGCAATGATTCAATATTCTTTTCAATCTCAGCAATGTCTGCTTGCTTCTTCTTTTCTTCTGTCTTGAGCAAGTCCAATGACTGCAACAACTTCGAAAACTCAAGCGCCTGCTTTTGAGCAGAAGTCAGATATTCGCGAAAGTCATGAAGCTCCTTTTCTTTATTTGAAATTTCATCACTTTGATTGAATTCATGTTGCTCGTGATGAAGGCTACCACAGAGCGGACAAGGCTGTCCATCAACTACCAGATGCCTGAAAGTCTCTAATCCTTCCTTTTCACGCATCACTTGTAATTCCTTTTGTGTGGTATTCATCTTCTCGGTCAAAGACTCTAAGAGCGCGGTGAAATCCTTTGCTTTATTCGAAATCAGAATAGTATCAAACTCCGCCTTCTGCCGTTCTTCGCTGGCAATCTTATCGGTCAAAGTTAGTAGCTGTTTTCTGGACGTCTCCAACAAAAGTCGCGAACGCTGCAATTCTTCCCAGTTGATATCCATCTTCAATACCTCTTTGAAACGCCCGCCCCATAAACTTTTTGTATTTTCTACAATAAGCTCTTTCTCTTTTATGGAAGCTTCTTGTGACACATATTTTTCTTCGAGAGATTGAAATTCAGTTCTCTTCTCAGTTGATTCTTTTTCCAGTTTTATTGCTTTTGCTGCCGCCGTATTTCTTTCTGCGATGCGTTCGAGCAGGGCGATTCGCCGTTCGCGTTCGGGAAGCATCTCTACTTCTTTTTTCGCCGTTGCCACCTGTTCTTGTAGAGAAGGCATAGCTTGTTGGTACTTCGTCAGCGCTGCATTTAAGGCATCCAATTCGTTCCTCAACTTATCGCACGCCCTCTCCAATTCCTGCTGTTGCATCAAGATTGGGGACACTTCTAATTTTACTTTAAAATATCTTTCCAATCGCTGCTTGCGTGCATCGAAGCTCTCCTTCTGCAAGAGAAAGTGCTCCAATGATTTTTTCTTTTCTAAAAATTCATCCGCCAAACGCTTGGTCAATTCCATCGCTTTTAAGCGCTCTTGAAGTTCGGCTACTTCTTTTGATTTCGATTGAATGGTCGACTCACACGCCTTGAGAGATTCCTTTTTTTCCGCTATTTTTTCTTGAGATAATTCTCCCAAAGTTGCCACAGCAGATTCCAGTTTCCCTTTCTCACTCAGCGCGCCCATTAGGAGACTCTTTACCTTATCGCTCAAATCAAAACGGTGCAAGCCGAAGAGGTCGCGCAGCATCTCCGTGCGGTCGCGCTGATTGAGCTGAACGAACTCTTGGAATTTCCCTTGAGGAATGATGACCGTTCTTCTAAAATCATTCAACCGCATTCCCAATACCTCTTCGATGGCGCCAATGTCCTGGGGTACCCATTGATCATTTTCTTTTTTATAAAAAAATCTTTCGGGCGATTCTAGCTCTTCGGGATTCTTCTTTTTGCGTTGCAATTCAAAAACCGCGCGATAAGTCTCCGACGGATTTCCAGCTTCAAAATCCAAGCAAACGCGCAGCAACGAAGATTGAAGGTGCATCAAACTGGTGCGTTCGCCGCGCATCGAAAGGCGCTCAGGTTCTGCATACAGTGCGAGCATCATCGCTTCCAGAATGCTAGACTTGCCACTGCCGACCGCGCCGAAAATGCCAAACAGACCGCCGGCGGTGAGCGTTGCAAAATCTACTACCTGTTTTTCTTTATAGGAAAAAATTCCTTCCAATTCTAATCTCAACGGAATCATCCTTGCCCCTCCTCATTCATCACTTCGCGCAGCATAGTGAGCAATTCCTCACTAGGCTCCGTTCCATTTTCTGCTTTAAAAAATTTAGAAAAAAGTGTTGTCATATCCAACCTCAGATCGCTGCTTTGCAAAGCACTGTCTGTTTGGTTTAAGTTTTTTATCTCCGGAATCAAATGCACGATTCGCGGATGCGCCGCCACGATCGACCTTCTGGACTCCGCCTCTAATGGACCATCGGAAACGATGGTGACCTCGACATAATTATTTTGATTTTCCTCCAACCACGACAACGCATCTGTAACGGATTCAAAGCGTTGGCGCACCAATTCGTAACCCTGCTTTAAATCAATGGTCTCATATTTTTTTGAATCTGAATTAAAAATGACAACGCATTTTTGTTGGCCCGCCTCACTAAAACTATAACACAGCGGACTGCTGCTATAGACCACAGGAAAACGCGCGTTGTCGATGCAATGATGGCGATGCAAGTGACCGAGGGCCGCGTAGTGCAAGCCATCTGGCAAATCGGAAGAATAGATTGCTTGCGCACCACCTACGTGCAGAATCGAGCGTTCGCTCTCCGGTTCGGCGGAAGGTGTTTCACCCTCTTTCACAAAAAAGAAGTGGCCAATGAAAAAATTTAATGAGGTTTTGGTGAAATATTTTTTAGCCAAATTCTCCCAGCGGAGTTTCAAAATCTTGCGCAACTCCTCTTCCCTATTCTGCTCACCCAAGTAGGTGCGCAACAATTGTTCATTTGCATACGGCGCAGTAATCACTACCGCTGTTTCATTTTTTTCAGGAAAAAAAATCTCAATAATGTTCGCCTCCTTGCTTTGCACACGCACACCATTGGGCAGGGTGACATCAAGCGATTGATGATCGGCAGAACCGACCAATACAATTCCCAATTCTTTCGCAAGTGGAACGGGTGCCTCAATCAACGCATGCGAATCATGATTGCCAGCAATCGCAATCACTGGACGTTTTCCGCCATTGCACAATTTGAATAGCGTGGAATAAAACAATTCTTGCGAATCATGTGAAGGATTGAAGACATCAAAAAGATCACCAGCAACAAACACCGCATCGACATCTTGTTCGTCTGCAATAGTAGCAATTTCAAGCATTACAAGACGTTGTTCTCCAATACGAGAATACTCTTGCAATCTTTTTCCAAGATGCCAATCTGCAGTATGTAAAATTTTGATCATTCGCGATGTTTGAAATTTGTCAACAAATCTTCATTCTTTTTTTCAATGATGTCGAAAAAATACTGATTATTTTGCAACACAAGAAAGCCTTGATCAAAACACCCTAAATCTTTTTCAGTATATGCGCATATTGCTTGATAAATAC
>JBKCOM010000212.1:0-19793 GCA_046309775.1 Flavobacteriales bacterium | reverse complement strand
ATGAGTCTTCCAACCACCGATCCATCGAAGAAGAAAAACTCATTCTTAAGTTAATTAAAACTTCATGCTACGACAAAAGAAAGCGACTCAACTTCCAACAAATGATGGAAATTACAATCTTAAGTTGACGCGTATGCCCTAAGGGGTCTGTATTGGCGGCCTTTTGCATTCCGTAGAGATTTTTGTTTTGTATGTTACAGACATGAGACCGCTACGGGGTCTGTGTTGCCGGCCTTTTGCATTCCGTAGGAATGCCATGTTTGTAGACAAATATGAATATCACGTCACGCCCGACCACATTGGGGGTCGAACAAATGTGCGGGTAATAAAAATGGATGGATTAGGCGATGACGCTCGATAAAATGGATTCGAAGATTTCGCGGCCGTCGGTGTTGCCAAGCTCGAAGTCAGCGCAACGCTCAGGGTGCGGCATCATGCCGAAAACATTCTTTGTTTTATTTGTAATTCCAGCAATATTATCCAACGATCCGTTTGGATTGCTTTCCTCAGTTACTTTGCCTTCCGCATCGCAGTATCTGAAAAGTATTTGATCGTTGTCTTGAAGCTCTTTCATCAAATCCGCTGGTCCGTAGAAATTACCTTCACCATGGGCGATTGGTACTTTGTACGCTCTGTCTCTTTCGAGATTCGCTGTTACAATAGCACTCTTGCTCACTGGTGTGAGGTGAATATTTTTACTAATGAATTTGCGTGAGCTATTGTGAAGTAGGGCTCCAGGAAGGAGTTTGGCTTCAGTTAAGATTTGAAAGCCATTACAAATTCCCATCACGTAACCACCTTTATTAGCATGTTTGATGACTTCATCCATAATGGGAGAAAAACGCGCAATAGCGCCGCTGCGTAGGTAGTCGCCATAACTGAATCCACCGGGAATGAATACAAAGTCCACACCTTGCAAATCGGTGTCCTTGTGCCAAAGCTTTACCACATCTTGATGGAGAATTTCCTTCATTGTGTAAACGAGATCTTCGTCACAATTGCTACCCGGGAATACGACTACGCCAAATTTCATTGCTGTGATTTTATTTCGACAAATTTAATGCTTTTATATCCACTGAAAAACATGAATTATCAGAAGTGCCGATGTGGTCAATAGGATGTAAAACATGAACGGAGCCAAGAGGCTATATCGATAGTTGGTAAACCAGTTTCCAATTACAAAGGTGGCTGGTAATATTGCTACTTCGGGTATAAGCTGTCCAACATATAAGTAGGATAGGCCCGTCGATGCCAAAGCAAATAACGCCATCAATAGAAAAATACGCTTTACGTTTCGCGCTTGATTGGAGCTGCGGTCTGAAAGAAATATAAAGCTTCGAAGCGCTAGCAAAAACGAGATCCCCAATACAACTCCAAATGATCGTGTATAATTATTGTTCCAATCGGGCATTCCTTCTGGGGCATTGAAGGATATGATCTTTTTAAACAATATCAATTGGTCAAAACGGTCGGTCCATAGCATCCAAACACCCCAGTATACAAAGGGGGTAGCAAAGGCAACAATCGTCAATAGATGTTCTCTCCAGTTGAATGATCGGGTATTGAGAATGCTGAGCATCATTGCAGGTAAAAGCAATACGTATGGCGGAAAAGCCAACGCTCCCAATCCCAACCAAAACGCGGCTTTGAAATACGCAGGCAAGGCATTGGACTGTCTAAAAACTTCCATCAATCGGTTGAGACCGATGATCACAGCAGTGTTTGCCACTAGTATCGGGATATTGCACTTGATAAGGCAAAGCGTGCTGGCCACTAGGGCGTACAATAAAGCTGGGACAAACGTGGGCGATGCGTTGAACTCATGTCTATTAAAGACAATATTTCCCAAAAGAGATCCGATGATAATCAGTCCGGAGGCAATAGACACTCCCAAATAGGGGATGCCCAAGATCGGAGCTAGAAGGCGATCAAGCGGGAAATCAGAAAAGGAAAATGTAATAAATCCCCATGACCACGCGGGTATTAGCACTCCTATGGCGATTAGCGGAGCCACGAGCAACATGTAAGGTTGACGAGAGGAAAATTGCCTTAAAATCATTTCGTGACAAAAATGATGTTAGAAAGTGATATTTTCGCCGAGTATTTTTATTTTTGCCCCACAATTTATCAAATTATGAACTTACAAAGTATCCTCAATCCGATCGTTGACGCGCTTCAGTGGACTTTCAGACACCTCTTAGAGCCTATGTCTCATTGGTTTAACTGGGTATGTATCGTCGCTGGCTTCTTTGGAATTTGGCTTTGGTTGCGTATGCAAAAGAAGTACACAGAGAAGGCGGAGCGCGAGGGCACGATTATCTAATCGAGTTTATTTACATCATCACAATATTTGAATCGGCCCGCCGTAAGGTGTTGGCCGATTTTTATTTATGCCCTATTTCACAACATTTGCGAACTTTGAACACAGTTAGGTGTTACCTTTAACACTGTATTTCCAAGTACCCACTTACTATGAGTAATTATACCCCAGGCCCTTTGTTGGCCAAGATCTTAGAACCTCAGGATCTTAGAACGAAAATTTCCGAAGAAGAATTGCCACAACTCTGCACGGAGTTGCGTCAGTATATCGTGGATATAGTTTCAGAGAAGGGCGGTCACTTCGGTGCCAGCCTTGGTGTGGTGGAAATGACAACCGCTATTCATTACGTCTTCAATACTCCTTATGACCAGCTTGTGTGGGATGTAGGGCACCAGGCATACGGCCACAAAATTTTGACCGGTCGTCGCGATGTTTTTCATACCAACAGAAAGTACGGTGGTATTAGCGGATTCCCTAAGAGAAGCGAGAGTGAGTACGATACTTTTGGTGTGGGTCATAGTTCTACATCCATTTCTGCAGCTTTGGGTATGGCTGTGGCTAGCAAGGTAAAGGGAGAAAAAGATCGTCAAGTAGTTGCTGTGATCGGTGACGGCGCAATGACCGCGGGCTTGGCTTTCGAGGGGCTCAACCACGGTGGAGCAGAAGATGCAAATCTCCTCGTGATTCTAAACGATAACTGCATGAGCATCGACCCCAATGTGGGCGCGCTTAAAGAATATTTGACAGACATTACCACAAGTCATACCTACAACAAGGTAAAGGACGAAGTGTGGAATCTGCTTGGAAAGATTTCGAAATTTGGTCCAAACGCTCAGGCCATCGTTCATAAGATTAGTGAGTCATTGAAGGGTTCTCTCATTAAAGAGAGCAATTTCTTTGAGTCGCTCAATTGGCGCTATTTCGGTCCTATCGATGGACATGACGTTGACTATATGGTGAAAATTCTTCGCGATCTAAAAGATATACCAGGTCCGAAAATCCTTCACTGTGTGACTATGAAGGGCAAGGGTTATGAACCAGCAGAGAAAGGCAGCCCTACAAAATGGCATGCTCCAGGTATTTTCAATAAGGAAACTGGTGAAATCGTAAAGATTGTTCCAAAGAGCCCGCAGCCGCCGCTTTATCAAGATGTATTCGGTCATACGATAATTGAATTAGCCGAGAAGAATGAAAAGATCGTAGGTGTTACGCCCGCAATGCCTTCTGGTTGTTCGTTGAAATTCATGATGGAAGCTATGCCCGAGCGTTCGTTCGACGTGGGTATTGCGGAACAGCATGCGGTGACGTTTAGCGCTGGTATGGCAACGCAAGGCTTAGTACCTTTCTGTAATATCTATTCAAGTTTTATGCAGCGCGCATTCGACCAAGTGGTTCATGATGTAGCGCTTCAAAAATTACATGTAGTATTCTGTCTAGACCGCGGTGGACTAATTGGGGCAGATGGTCCAACACACCACGGCGCGTACGACATTGCTTACATGCGTTGTATCCCAAATATGATTGTGTGCAGTCCGATGAATGAGAGCGAGCTCCGCAACCTCATGTTCACTGCCCAATATGAGAATTACGGAACATTCTCTATTCGCTATCCTCGCGGAAATGGTGTGATGGTGGATTGGAAGACTCCAATGAAACTCATACCTGTGGGAACAGGGCGTAAGGTGCGAAGCGGCGAAGACGTAGCGTTTTTGACCATAGGCCCTATTGGAAATTATGCTGAAAAGGCTTGTGAGCAACTTGCTGAACAAGGCGTGAGCGCGGCACTTTATGATATGCGCTTTGCAAAACCGATTGATGAAACGTTGTTGCACGAGGTGTTCTCTAAATTCAAGCATGTGATCACTGTTGAAGATGGATGCATCCAAGGCGGTATGGGAAGTGCTGTGTTGGAATTCATGGCAGACAATGGCTACAACGCACAGGTGAAGCGCCTTGGAATTCCAGACCGCTACATTGAGCATGGAACGCAAGATGAGTTGTATGCAGAATGTGGTTATGACACCCCAGCAATGGTGGCTACTGCGCTCGAAATGGTTGGTGCGAAAGAGTCAGCAAGCGGTTTGCGTATGTCGGCTTCTTAATTGAATAAATTACGTGGAAGAAGAAATAGTCAATAAAGTTGCGAAGAGTGGATTGATTACTATCAATCTAGAAGAAATGTATCCTGAGGGAGATCGCGTCGGCTTTGATTTAAAAGATCTTCTCTGGCAAGGATTGGCGCTTCGTGAAAAGGACTTTCGAGATTTTTTGAAAGACCACGTTTGGTCGCTGTATCAGGATAAGTATGTAGCAGTCTTTTGCAGCGTGGATGCAATCATCCCACACTGGGCGTTCATGTTGGTGACTTCGCATCTCACAGGTATCGCGCACCTCGTGCATATCGGCAGTGTTTTAGAAATGGAAACAGCCATTTTCAAAAAGATTATTGAGGAAATAAATGTCCTAGAATATACAGATCAAAGATTGGTAATTAAGGGATGTAGCGACCGCCCTGTTCCTCAGAGTGCTTACGCTGACTTGGTTTTCAGACTTCAACCCGTAGCTAAAAGTATCATGTTTGGTGAACCGTGTAGCACGGTCCCTGTATTCAAACGGAAATAGAACTTTAGATTATGAGTTCTATATTCGTAATATGATATCCGAGAAAATTCAAGCTTATTTAAATCGTCCTATTGCTTTGGAAACGGGCTCTTTTGCGCGTTACAGGCAAGCTTGGTTTTTTGGAGTGTTTGTCTTTTTATTTCTCTTTCTTTTTAAACCCTTTGGACTCGATGGAACGGGGCCTGATTTGTTGCGGATCACGCTCGGATACGGAGTTGTTTGCTTTTTGGTAATGATCTTTTTGAATGTTTTTGTGATGCGTCTTTTTCCCAATTACTTTGAAGAAGACCATTGGACATTAGGAAGAGATTTATTTTGGAGCATGGTGAATGTGATGCTCATTGGCTTTTGCAATCTGTTGTTTTCCTCTTGGATGGGAATTGGCGGAATGAACTGGGGCACCATTGTGACGCTTCAGGCCTATACGTTTTTGGTAGGGATTTTTCCAGTATCCGTGAGTTTGCTTTGGAAGGAAAGTCGGCTGCGCAACAAGCACCATCGAGCATCGGAGGCATTGCCGGTGCGTGTTACTATAATGAATGAAAACATCGCTACGATTCATGTGGCATCAGAAAATCAAGGGGAGAGTTTTGAAGTAAAGAAGAATGATTTGATTTACCTACAAAGTGCAGAAAATTATGTAGAGGTTTATTTTTTAGAAAATGGAATAATTCAAAAGCGAATAATTCGAAACACCCTCAAGCAATTAGCAAAAGACTGGGAAGGGGAGCTTGCACTGTTTCGTTGTCATAAAAGCTATTTGATAAACTTAGTTCATGTTCGCTCTGTCACCGGGAATGCGCAAGGCCTAAAGGCTCAACTAGAGTTTGTGGATATTACCATTCCAATCAGTCGATTGCTTATAGACGATTTGAAGCAACGCATGCAAAGTTTGAAGGTTTGATGTTCGTCACAGCGCTTTGTCAGTGGTCACAAAGGCTTGTTTTTCGTCACTATTCTCGTCAAAGTCCTATATTCTAGTGGATTTTCGCCAAAAAAAAATCTCTATGGATATTGCTTTAGTCCTTCACATCTCCGCAGGCTTTAGTGCCTTGTTTGCTGGAACCTTGGTCCATCTCCTGAAGAAAGGAACACTTGTTCACCGCAGAATTGGTCTCGTATTTTACTATGCTATGCTTTTAACGGGTCTTTCAGCACTATGGCTGTCATTCAATCGTGAGAGCGAATTTTTGTTTTGTATAGGAGTTTTTGCGCTATACCAAACGCTAAGTGGAAGGCGGGCTGTCGAGAATAAGAGTTTGCGGCCAATGTGGTTTGATTATGTGCTTTCCATTATAGCTTTTGCCAATGGAGTGTATATGGTTAGCACGATGAATATTATCCTCATTGTATTTGGGGCAATGTGTGGTTTGCTGGCTTTGCAGGACGCGGCGCTTTATTTCAGAATATATAAAGGCGTGGAATTGGCGCCTAATGCATGGTTGAAGAAACACATCGGAATGATGATGGGAAGTTATATTGCCACATTCACAGCGTTTTTAGTAGTGAATATCAACGACTTTGAACCAGCTTGGGTTTTATGGCTCTCTCCGACTTTTGTTTTTGTACCAGTAATGAGTGTTTATCAGAAAAAATATTTGAAAAAAGGCACTGCTTAGTCGTTGTGGTAACTCTCGCCTTTGAGAATCGTGAAAGCGCGGTAAATCTGTTCCGCAATAAAGACTCGGATCATTTCGTGTGAAAATGTCATTTTCGAAAACGAGAGTTGGTAGTCTGCACGCTCGTATACCTCTTTTGTGAATCCAAATGCACCTCCAACGAGAAGCACGAGTTGTTTGGTGCCGGCATTCATTTTCTTTTGCAAAAACTGGGCGAACTCTCTGGATGTTGGGTTTACGCCTTTTTCATCCAATAGCACTAGAAAGTCATCGGATTTGATAGCTTTCAATATGGCTTGAGCCTCCGCTTCTTTTTGTTTTTCAGGATCCTTAAGCTTTCCGTCGGGGAGCTCAATCACCTCGAATTTGCAATAGTGCTTGAGCCTTTTGATATAAACGTCAAATCCATCTTTTACAAAAGGGGTGGATGTTTTTCCTACAAGTATGAGGCGAATGTTCATTCGGTTTTAATCGAGTGTTCGTTCGGTTTTTACCGAATGTTTATTCGGTTATTCTCTGTAATCGTCCTTATCTCTTACATCTTGCGGTTGCAGAGGATTTAGACCATATTCACGGAATTCTTTTCTTTTCTTGTAAACATCGCATGCTACGAAAATAGCATTGCGTAATGACGCTTCGTCGGCTTTTCCTTTGCCTGCGAGGTCGTAGGCGGTGCCGTGATCCGGAGAGGTACGCACGATAGGTAATCCAGCGGTAAAGTTGACGCCACTATCAAAGGCAAGAGCTTTAAATGGCGCAAGGCCTTGATCGTGGTACATTGCCAAAACAGCGTCAAATTGCTTATAAACGCCGCTTCCAAAGAATCCGTCGGCGCCATAGGGACCGAAGACATAGCTTCCTTTGTCAAAAGCTTCTCGTATGGCAGGCAGAATGATTTCCTTTTCTTCATTTCCCAATAAGCCATTATCTCCAGCGTGTGGATTGAGACCCAATACGGCAATACGAGGTTTTGGAACCCCGAAGTCGCGAATGAGGCTCTCCTGCATAAGGGCTAATTTCTCGAGAATTTTTTCTTTTGTAATATTCTGAGCGACATCCTTCAATGGAAGATGTCCTGTAACAATTCCAACTTTTAATACATCACTTACCAAGAACATCAACACTTTATCGGTGCCTGCGATTTTTGCTAGGTATTCGGTATGTCCGGGGAAATTAAAGTCTTTGCTTTGAATTGTATCTTTATTGATAGGCGCAGTAACTAGGACATCGACTTTATTGGATGCAAGATCAGCCGTGGCGAGCTCGAGGCTCTTGAAGGCCATTTCTCCCGCTTCTTTCGTCGGTTTTCCTATTTCAAAAGTTCCCTTAAAATCTTTCCAAATGTTGATTAGGTTGACCTTCTTGGGAAGGGCTTCACTGGGGCTTTGAATGCTGGTGTATTGAAACTCTTCAACATTACTCAATCTTTTGTGGAGTTTTATCGCTTCTGGATGGGCATAGATGATGGGAATAATACCTTCAGCCATGCGTGGATCTGAAAACACCTTGATGATTGTTTCAATTCCCACTCCATTCGGGTCGCCACATGTGATGGCAACTCGCAATCTATCATCTTTCCTTTCGGACATAGTTCAATTTTGTTTAATACTCTTAGCGAGTATAATTTTCTTTTATAAAATCGTAAAGTAATCTTACTCCTACGCCACTTCCGCCTTTGGTGCGGTAGCTTTGGCCTGCATTGGAGTAGGCAGGGCCAGCGATGTCAATGTGAATCCATGGGTAGGCTGTGAAGTGCTCCAAGAACTTGCCTGCGCTGATATGTCCCGCGTTTGCACCGCCGAGATTTTTTAGATCGGCAATATCGCTCTTCATTTCATTTCCATATTCTTTCCAAAGTGGGAATTGAACGGTGCGTTCCCAAGTTTTGAATCCACTTTGGGCGAGCTTGTTCATCACCTCTTGGTCGGCAGTGCCCATGATGGCGCTGGCATAACTTCCTACTGCTCTCATCGCAGCGCCAGTAAGCGTTGCTAGGTCAATCACCAACAATGGATCGTATTTTTTAGCATATCCCAGCGCATCAGCTAGGATCAATCGGCCTTCTGCATCCGTATTCAAAACCTCTACGGTAGTTCCATCAAACATGGTGAGAATGTCTTGGGGACAAATCGCATTCATACCCGGACGATTGTCGGTAGCAGGCACCAACCCTACAACGTGAACAGGAAGTTTGTTTGCGGCGATAGCTGAGATTGCTCCAACTACTGCGGCACCGCCTGCCATATCACACTTCATTTCATCCATGGAGCCTGGTGTCGGCTTTAAACTTAATCCTCCAGTATCGAACACCACGCCTTTACCTACGAGCACGATGGGTCGCTTGTTTTTAGCATTCTTCGGCTTGTATTCCATTATGTTGAAAGTGGGTGGGTCGATGCTGCCTTTATTCACCCCGAGCAAACCTCCCATACCAAGGGCTTCGATTTCTTTCTTGTGTAAAACCTTTACAGAAAAACCATACTGTTTGCCTGCCTTCTGCATCTCTTTGGAGAATTGCTCTGCGGTCAGGTACGAAACTGGTTCATTCACCAAATCTCTTGCAAGCAAAGTTCCCTGCACGAGGTTGTTGAGTTCAATGAGGGCGTTGTCGTCAAGTTTAGCATCTTGAACAAATATTTTATCAAGAGCATTTTTTTTCTCTTTTTTATCTTTAAAGTATTTGAGAAACTGGTAATTGGCTAATGCTGCACCTTCGGTGAATGCGAGAGTAGCAGCGCTATTGCCGGATTCATTGATGATGTGTAATTTATCAGAGCCAATGCTGACAGCAAGCGACTGAAGATCTTTTCCGTGACTTCTCCAAAGCTCAAGGATATCGGCTTCTTGATCTCGTGAGTCGATTACATAGAACTTTCTATGATTTCCGAGTTCTTGAAAAGAAACGACATCTTTACCCGCTCCTACTTGAGCAGATAGATATTTTGCTTCTTCTTTTGAAAGGCCTTTCGGGTCCGAGGCTTGTTCTTTGTTGAGAATGATAGCTGTTACCGCAGCGGAGCTATTATTTTTTGCCGATTGAATCTTCATACGGCAAATATAAGCGATGCTGCAGTAGATTATTCGAACAATACTTTTTCTACTTGGCGATATCCAGCTTTCTCCAAAACAATGGTGTACATTCCTGCTGGTTGCTTGTTTACAACCCACATGGTTTCGCCCGCAGGAACATTCTCTTCGGCGATAATTGCCACCATTTGCCCGAGGCTATTGTACATTTTGGCCGACACGAATTCGGTTTGTAATGCGTAGTAGCGAATGTTGGTCTGATCTTTTGTTGGATTGGGGAATACGCTGTATACGAAAGTCGGTCTGACTTCACGAATATTTGTTGGAATAGCAGTTATAGTATCGCTAGCAGTGATGTTGATATCATCGAGATAGAAGTTGTTTCCTCCTTGCCCGGTGAATTCAAAGCGCACTCGGAAGCCGTCTGTCATCCAATCCTCGTCGGCCATGATAATGGTCTCGCCTCCCCATTGGCTTGTGGAAGTGGGGGTGAATTGAGAATTGATAGGATTTGCTGTTGGAAGTGTATTGGTTCCCATGCGAGTGCGACGTGTAGACCAGTTGGCTCCGCAGTGGCCGCTCACTTGTATACGCAAGCGATCTTCATTGGTGCCGTTGGTTTTATTTGCATAAGCCCAGCGATACGACAACCAAACAGTATCCATTCCGCTCATGTCATAAGTTGCAGACAGAAGCTCATCCACCCTACCGGGCTCATTGTTGCTAAAGTTGCGAAGCTTGAGTGATTTGGTGCCAGAGTATGCAGTAGATGGGGTGATTTCGTATGTCAAATCTCCATCGTGATTGTAGATGGCCCAAGCGTCATTCGGCCAGGTCGCTTCAAATCCTTCTGTAAAAGGAGCTTCTTCTTGAGCGTAGTCGAAAATGGTGATGATGTCTTCTTTTGTCACCGTTAATGAGTTCGAACCGTTGGTAACGGTAAGAGTAACAGTGTAAGTTCCTGGTTGCTCGTAGGTGTAGACTGGATTTTTGTGAACGTTAGGGTCTGAGCCTACTAGGGTATTGCCGTCGCCAAAGTCCCAAGACCACTGCTCGATGCCGTGATATGAGAGATCATTGAATGTAATGGGCTGCCCCACACAAGCGGTGTTGGCAAATAATCTGAAATCACAGAAGCACAATTCGGGGTCAATGACACCGGTAAGAATCAAATTATTGGTAGTGTAGAGATTATTTCTTTGAGCGATTGGGCTTGTAAGTGCAGAGCGCATTCTGGTGCGTTGACCTTCGGTAAACATGCGAGAGCAGTAGCTATACTCCATGTAGTTTTGCACGTTATCGATTGCGCTTCCGCAAGAGGCACCATCGAGGTCGCAAGATGTCCATCCTATTGTATTTGGTGTATCATCTACTCCATCGTCGAAGTCACAGTTTGCTTGTTCGCCGGGGTTATTGGTGGGTCCCCAAGGGTGACTAAGGTTGAGCCAGTGGCCAACTTCATGTGTAAGTGTGCGGCTGCGGAAAAGACTGCCGGTGCCAATAGACCCAGTGTAGTCATGACGCAATACGATGCCGTCATTTTGAGCTCCCCAATTGCCGCTAACTGTGGAAGGTAGGAAGGTGTATCCTGCAGTTCCGTCGCCTGCATCAGCGCATACCCACACGTTCATGTATCTGTTGCGCGGCCACATGCTAAGCGCTTTCATGTCAGAACCCCCATCCGTTGTCAACTCACTTTCAACGCGCACAATTCCAGGATGACAGTTACCGTCTGGGTCTTTAGAGGCCAAGACGAACTCGATACCAATATCCGCAGCGATATCTTGGAACTCGGGAACAATAGCGATTGTGTCGGCATTTTGTTTCCTAAAGTCTCTGTTGAGAATAAACATCGCGTCATAAACCTGAGCGTCACTGATGTTTTCTGGACCATTGTTATGAATAATATGAAATACAACAGGGATTTGATAGATGATCTGTCCCCCGCCACGCTCGTCTTCGGAATAGTTGCGAGTGTATTCTTCTAGTTCTGCCTCTGCAATACGCACATCATGTCCACATTCTGGGTGGTGTTGGTGGAAATGCATAGTTCTTCCAACTTGACCACAATAACGCGGACCGTTCGCCTCTTGGGAGAGAGCAATTAGGTTTGAAACTAGTGACAAAGCCACTATGAAGAGTTTTTTCATAACAGGTTTTTGATATGAGGAAGGCGAAAATAACACCTTTCAGGGCAAACAATACCACAATTTCCATTTTCACCCTACCGGGTCAGGAATCCAACATCAAGAGTAGCGTGTGTCCTCGTCGCTGTCGGCAGAAAACAATTGATTCATAACATCGCTGAACTCTATGGATGAATCCATTACAGCTTTCCCGATTAGGCTGTATTCAGCGAGACCGTGGAGCACGAATTCCATCATCAGTAGCCTTTCATTTTCGGAAGAGCCGGGGCAATATTTCACAACTAAATCATGAAGTGTAGGAACTGCATAAAGCTCCGTTGCCCTGTCTTTACTAGTGCTGTCGCGATGGAGTTCTACTTGATTTCCCCCAAACCATTGAATAATCGGATCGTAGGGACTTTCCGCTTTTTTGCGTTTGTAAGTATCTGGATTGGGGAAGATCTGTGGGAATTTTTTACGAATGGCTTGACCTAAAAGGCGCAAGGCGACAAACTGCGGACCTTCTTGCTCGCCTTCATAGACGAGCTCTACCTTTCCTGTAACGGCGGGTACAATGGCCATCAGGTCTCCAATGGTTGCCCATGTTTGTTTTTCTTTATTTATGATAGCTCTTCGTTCTGCCGCAGCCACGAGATTTTCATAAGCTGAAATTGTCAAACGGGCAGACACGCCGCTCTTTTGGTCTACATATTCACTTTCACGAGCTTCGAATGCTACCAACTCAATGAGTTCACTGATCAACGCGGGTACAGCAACTCGCTTGCGCTGATCGTCGCTCACTTTAGCTTCTTGCAAAGTGATGCTTTGTGATAGTTCAATGGTTTTAGGATAGTGTGTTAAAATTTGAGATTGAATGCGGTCTTTGAGCGGTGTAATGATACTTCCGCGGTTGGTATAGTCTTCTGGATTTGCTGTGAACACAAATTGAATATCCAAGTTGAGTCGCAGTTGGAAACCGCGAATTTGAATATCGCCTTCCTGAAGAATATTGAAAAGCGCGACCTGGATGCGAGGTTGTAAGTCGGGAAGCTCATTGATTACGAAAATGCAACGATTGCTTCGAGGCACAAGGCCGAAATGAATCACTCGCTCATCGCTATAACTCAATTTGAGATTTGCGGCTTTGATTGGATCCACGTCGCCTATTAAGTCCGCAACAGTTACATCTGGTGTTGCCAATTTTTCGATATAGCGCTCATCGCGATGTACCCATGCAATAGGCGTGAGATCACCATGTTCTTGTACTAGATCTTTAGCAAATCTGCTTACCGGTTGTAGCGGATCATCATTGAGTTCAGACCCTTTGACGATCGGCATCCACTCATCTAGCAGCCTCGTGAGGCCACGTGCCATGCGGGTTTTAGCTTGTCCTCTCAAACCTAGTAAGTTCATACTATGACCGCTCAAAATGGCGCGTTGGATATCTGGAATAACAGTTTCTTCATATCCTAAAATACCAGGAAAAATGTCTTCTTCCTTAGTCATTTTTTCAATCAGATTGAAGCGCAGTTCTTCTTTGATGGATTTCGATTTATATCCTGATTTTTTAAGTTCACCTAAGGTGTTTATGTTGGGTTGATTCATGGTTCTATTTTCTTTTTCTATTGCGTTCATAATCCACGAGTATTCCATCGCCTAGTCCTGTGAGTCCCGTGAATAGAGCCTTTCCGTTGTTTGCTTGCGTAAAATCCTCGATGAATTGTTGGAGATATGGATCGTCTGTGAGCATGAAGGTGGTGATCGGAATTCCCGATTTGCGGCACATTCTTGCGAGGTTGAGACATTTACCAACGATGTATGGGTCTAGCCCAAATGAATTTTTATAATACTGTCCACCTTCTTTCAAACACGATGGTTTCCCATCGGTGATCATGAAGATTTGTTTGTTGCCTGCTTTTCTTCTTCTTAAAATATCCATAGCCAACTCGAGCCCAGCAACGGTATTGGTGTGATAGGGTCCGACCTGGAGATAGGGTAAATCCTTCACTTGAACAGGCCATGCATCATCACCGA
The DNA here is from genome assembly GCA_046309775.1 of Flavobacteriales bacterium. Lineage (GTDB taxonomy): Bacteria > Bacteroidota > Bacteroidia > Flavobacteriales_D > Sanyastnellaceae > JAIXWP01. Next base: position 6,045 of record JBKCOM010000212.1, on the reverse strand, counting down.
AAACAACAATGTCAAGAGTATCTTTTGGATATCGTTTCATGATAAGTTCTGATAATGCCATCGCAACTTTTTTCGCGGGTGTTATTCGGTCTTCTCCATAAAGAATCATGGAGTGAGAAATATCGATCATGAGCACCGTGCTTGCCTGCGATAGATTTTCGGTTTCAAAAACTTCGAGATCAGATTCGGTTAGAAAAAAATCTTCAGTGCCATTATTGATTTGGGCATTGCGCAGCGATTCACTCATGAGAATTTGTTCGGGCTTGTCGCCAAAAACAAAAGGGCGCGTCATTTCTGTTGGTTCATCACCACCGCCGGTGTGGCGAGTCTTGTGGTTGCCGCGGTTTGTTTTTTTCATTTTACCAAAAAGCTGTTCTAAAGCTCTTTGTCGAATGGCTTGCTCAGACTTGCCTGTGAGGCTTATACCTCCACCTTGACCAGGTTTGTATTCTTCTTTCAAATATCCTCTGCGCTTTAATTCCTGCTCGAAATCATCGCGTGAATAGTTTTCGCTAAAAAGGGGTTGTTGTTTGTCAATTTCTTCCATCCAATCGAGTGCATCGGTCGGATTGCCGTTGGAATAGTTGAGCAATTCAATGAATAGCGGCAACAAGCGATCAAAAGGTTTTCTTTTGTCTGCCTCTGGAATCCATTCTGTAAAGCGATATCCGATCATTGGGTTGATTTCGTTGGGGAAGAAACGAAAGTAAAGCAAACCTCGCAGTTGTTTATTTTGTTCACATCATTTTTGATTCTGCAACGGTCGCAAGGTCTTATTTTCGTGGCATTATGGAAAAGAAGATATTGGTACTCTTTGCTCATCCCAGATTCGAGGATAGTGTGGTGAACACCACCTTGGTGCGCTCGGTAGAGAAACTGCCTTTTGTGACGTTTCGAGATTTGTATGAGTTATATCCCGATTTTGATATTGACATAAAAAAAGAACAACAGTTACTGAAAGAGCATGATGTCATTGTCTGGCATCATCCTATCTATTGGTATAGTTGTCCACCACTGATGAAACAGTGGATTGATTTGGTGCTCGAGTATGGCTGGGCTTATGGTAAGGATGGAGACCAGTTGAAAGGGAAATGGGTTTTTAATGCGGTGTCTGCTGGAGGGAGCAAGGAAGTATATGCTCATGAGGGCCGCAATCGTTATTCAATTCCTGAATTCTTAAGGCCATTTGAGCAGACGGCGCGATTGTGTCAAATGGTTTATTTACCGCCATTTGTAGTGCATCACGCGAACGCCGCCACACGCGAGGTTTGCTCGAGCTTCGGAGCGAATTATTCTGAAATTCTTAGCTCGCTCAGTAAGTCGGATAGCGATGCTACGGAATTTTTACAAAAGGAATATTTGAACATTCATCAATACAAGGAGGCCATATTATGAGCGCATCATCTTTACAAATGGCAATCGTCTTTCTTGCGGCCGCCTTGATTAGTGTACCTATAGCGAAGAAACTTGGTCTTGGCAGTGTACTGGGATATTTGTTGGGTGGGATTTTAATCGGGCCTTTTGTTTTGAAATTTGTTGGAGAAGAAGGTGAAGATATCATGCACGCTTCAGAGTTCGGTGTGGTGATGATGTTGTTTTTAATCGGACTCGAATTGAACCCACAATCATTTTGGCGGATGCGTAAAGCGATATTGGGCATGGGATTGAGTCAGGTTGTCTTCACGACTGCTGCTATTACCGCGATTTTCTTTTTTGGATTTGGATTTACAATCAATGCTTCGCTGGCGATAGGTTTAGCGTTTTCTTTATCCAGCACCGCCATTATTCTTCAGACATTAAAAGAAAAGAATTTAGATCCGACACCTGCGGGAAGGAGTTCGTTTGCAGTGTTGCTGTTACAAGATATTGCCGTGATTCCAATTCTAGCGGCATTGCCACTGCTCGGCACTGTGGTGGATGCACAAGGAGCAGATTCAGGAACACAACAGGTCTTACTTTCACTAGGTGCTATTGGAGCTTTAATTCTTGTAGGGCGCTATTTGGTAAATCCTTTTTTGCGTTTGATCGCAAGAACAAGGATGCGTGAGCTTTTTACCGCATCGGCTTTATTTATTGTCGTTGGAGTAGCTTACCTAATGAGTTTGGTGGGAATTAGCGCAGCACTGGGTACATTCATGGCCGGTGTGCTTTTGGCGAACAGTGAATTCAGACATGAATTGGAAAGCGATGTGGAGCCATTCAAAGGTCTTTTGCTTGGGTTATTTTTCACGGCAGTAGGGAGCACCATCAATTTTCATTTAATAGCAGCAGAATCGGGATTGATCTTCTCTATCGTCGGCATTGTGATAGCGACAAAAGGAATTATTTTATTTTTTATTGGAAAAACATTCAAGCTCTCATTCGATCAGAACGCACTGTTTACGGTCTTGTTGGCTCAAGTTGGAGAGTTTGGTTTTGTGTTGTTGGCAGGATCTAAGTCGTATGGAATTCTCGATAATCACACTACTGAGATTTGTATGGCGGTAACAACGATTACAATGGCCTTAGCGCCCTTGATGATTTTTGCAAATGAACGATTGGTGATGCCGTTGATTGGAACGAGGGAAGACGCAGTAGACAAAGAGGCAGATGAGATAGACGAACATCACAAAGTGATCATTGCAGGCTTTGGACATTTTGGAAGTACCATTGGGCGCTTTTTGCGCGCTAATGGAGTGGGTGCAACGATTTTAGATCATGACAGTGATCGCGTAGACCTCTTGCGCAAGATGGGATTCAAGGTGTATTACGGCGATGCCACGCGACTCGATTTGCTCACAAGTGCAGGCGCGGAAAAAGCACATATCCTCATCTCAGCATTGGATGACGAAGAACAAACGCACGCGCTCATAGATATGGCGCAAAAACATTTTCCTCATTTGAAATTATATATCCGAACGCGTCATCGCTTTGCGAGTTATGAAGTAATGGCGAAAGGCATCGAACGCACCTACCGTGAAGGATTGCACGGCTCTGTGTTTATGGGTGCAGATGTGCTGCACGACTTGGGACATCGTAAGTACACCGTCACTCGCAAGGCTCAAGAATTTATCAAATACGACGAAGGCGCTTTGTCCAAATTATCCAAAGAGTGGAACAATCGCGAGCAATACATCGTGAATGTAAAAGCAGAAATTGAACTACAAGAAAAACTGCTCAATGAAGATGTACGATTCTCAAACAACGTTCACGACAATGCGTGGGATAAGGAGAGGATGAAGGGGTAGAACTAGAATGAGAGATTGAGAGATTGGAAGATTGGAATTCGGAATTCGGAATTCTGAATTCTGAATTTGAATCCCCTTGTTATTACTAGTCACTAGTCACTAGTCGTTAGTATCTAGTATCTAAAAAAGTCACTTGTCGCTATTACTTGTTCCGTTATTGCTTCACAAATTTCGCTTTGCGCAGTGAAGATGGTGTTTGGAGGGTGAGGGTGTATATGCCTGATGGCAGGTTTTCGATGTTAATTGTTGGGGTGTTGAGTTGGTTGGAGTAAACCGCTTTTCCTGTCAAGTCATAGATGGTGCAGAGGGCTTGTTGCAATTCTTCTCCTTTTAGGTTAATCATTTCCGAAGTTGGATTCGGGAAAATATGAATGGTATTTTCCGCGCTTTCAAACTCACTCACATTTACCAATTGATCGAAGATGGCGATCCAACCACCACCTGGATTTATTTCGGTTTGAAATGCATCTGGGGTCACAAAAGAATATTGGTATTCCTCGGGAAACGTCGCATATCCTGAACTGCCTCCACAAATGATTAATTTATCATTTTTGAGATCAATACCGTACGCTCCATCTAAGCAGTATCCCCCAAAGTAAGTTCCCCATGAAGTTATTCCATTACTAGCCAGTTTTATGATGTAAGCGTCGCCAAACATGGTGTTTAGCGGATATTCAAACAATTGGGGATAAAGGGCGTCAGGTGTGGCAATATTAGCGCCATCTCGGGTATCTCCTGTGAGGTAGATGGAGTTGTCTGGTGCAATATGTATATCGCGTACTTCTGTTATGTAAAAAGAATTATTTTCAATATAGGCAGGTGATAATAGGCTACAATATGTCAGATTGAAATTCTGGTCGATAATGTTTATAGTAAGGCCAGATGTATGCCCATTTAATTCAGTGTTCTGGGCATTTGGTGTGTAAGGCACTTCCGTAAAGCGGGTGTCGTTTGTTAGAATAATTTTGCCTTCATTGTTGAGTTTACCATGGGTATAGGCTTCATATCCCTCTGCTCCGTGAAGTCCAATAAACTCTAAACTGAAATTTTCGTCTAAGACACCAAAAAGGGCATCAGTGTCAGTGTTTGAATTTTGTGTATGCAGAAAGCTCGGAAGGGGAAGACTGCCAGATTGAGTGAGTTGTGGGCTATTGGAGCGTCCAAAGAAAGCGTATTTGTTGTTTTGTGTTTTTACCACACCATTGATTACATCCTCTACATTTCCTCCAAAGACAGAGGAGTATTGGCATTCTCCAGTAGCAAAATCGAATACCGCCAAGAAGGCGTCACGATCTCCGGCGTAGGTGTTGCTAGAGTTCAAAGTGGGAAAATTTTCTGAAAAGGTAAATCCTGTGATTGCGAATTGACTGTCGTTAAGTTTAGAAATAGATGCCGGCTGATCATTTTCTGTTCCTCCGAGGTAGGAGGAATAAAGAAAATCGCCGGAGATATCAAATGCAGCAACAAATACATCACGAAATCCTCCAAAAGTGGATTGGAAACCTTGTTCAGCGGGAAGAATCGTAGAATTGGTGTAGCCTGCAAATAATATCAGATTATCTTGAATGATCATGTGGGTAGAAGCGGTTTGGTCGGTACCGAAGTAGGTACACCACATTAATTGATTGGAGGCATCGAAGCGCGTAAGGGTAGCATTGACTTCACCAAGCAGGTGATTTTGATAGCTCCCTTCAGTAGCGATGTTTGTAAGGGTTTGGGTATAACCGCTTACGGCATAGCTCATGTCACTCAAGAATTTTACGTCTGACATCCACCACTGACTCCCGCTATAGGTGGCATAGACGAGCTGAGGGGTGGGGTCAATGGTAATGTTTTTGGCCTTTCCTTTATAGGAGAATTTGAAAGTATTTTGTTTAATATTTTGATAAGTAACCTCGATGGGGTTGGAGTGTGAATCAAATGAAAGAGGAATGACTTCTTCGAATAATGTGATTTGGGTTTTGAGTTTGATGGATGTGGACTTTGTCTCCAGTACTTCAGCTCCATTTATGGAGAAATGGATGTCATTGATATCGCCTTTTTCGGTGACCAAAAAATCGTATTCAAAGTGATTGTTATCCGTTCTTTTAAAAATCAAGTCAATGCCTTCATAGAAGTTTTGATATATTATTTTTTCGAATTGAGGATTTTTTTGGTCGGTCACAAAAGTTGAAGTAAAGGCATTTTTAGGCAGTTCTTTTTTAATTGAATAATTAGGATTATAGTCATGAAAATTAAAATCTACACGATTGATAATAACACTATCGCCAATATGTTGGTAGAAGTCATAACTGAATCCATCTTCGCGTAATTGCACATTAAAACCGTCGCAGTGAAGCAGGTAACGGACAGCCTGTGCAGGCTGTCCGTTTTGATTTTTTATTTGACCAATGTTTTCTCTGAAACCGGAGTTGGCAAAGAGAGTAAGGTTGAATAGTAGAATGGAAAGTAGAACGGAATAGGTTTTCATCTTAGCGTTTAATTTTGTCTTACGAAAGTAAAGACGAGGTTTGGACGCAAGGGGTCAGCGCTGTTAACGGTTGTTAAGGCACGTGAAATTAATGAATTAAAATAACCACAAAGAGCTGGGAAAATCAATTCGGAATTCTGAATTCTGAATTCGGAATTCTGAATTCGGAATTCCCTTGTTCCTTGTTCCAATATTCCTTGTTCCAATTTCCCTTGTTCTCTCATGAAATAGGTTGACAGCTTATTTGTTGAAAAGTCTCTAAATTTAACGCGTTATGACAACAGAAGAACGTCGTCGGAGACAATTTACAGAGGACTTTAAGAAGTCTCAAGTTCAACTCATTGAAGC
>JBKCOM010000211.1:0-10980 GCA_046309775.1 Flavobacteriales bacterium | reverse complement strand
AACCACCAGATAGTTGAATGAACAAGATTGAATGACCTATTCGAAAAAGCTCTCATACCTTAAGTTTGGACTAGCAAATTCTTAATCAATTTAAATTCAACTCCAACAAAACTTTTAAAATTCATTCAACACTCAAATTGAAGGAAGTCCCAATTCCTTTAAAAAATTGTTATGTGTCTTTCTTGCCTTGGCAATGTCCTTTTCAATATCGATAAGCCTTTTGTTCACCTCTTTTAAATCAATTATTTCTTCATCCAAGGACGTGCTCACGTACCTCGATATGTTCAGATTAAAATCGTTCTTAATAATTTCACCCATCGAGACTCTGCGAGAGTAACGAGTTTCCTCTAATCTACTCTTGTATGTAGTGACTATCTTATCAATGTGATTTGGAAGAAGATTATTCTGGCGCTTTCCCTTTTCAAAATTTTCATCTGAGCTAGCATTAATAAACAATACATCGTCAAACTTTTTACACTTCTTTAAAACCAAAATGCAAACCGGAATACCTGTCGAGAAGAACAGATTTGCAGGGAGTCCAATAACGGTGTCAATATTGCCATCCTCTAAAAGTTTCCTTCTGATTCTTTCTTCTGCTCCGCCTCTGAATAAAACACCGTGAGGTAAAATGATTGCCATTGTTCCTTCTTTACTTAGGTAATGAAAACCATGCAATAGAAAAGCAAAGTCGGCTGCTGACTTTGGAGCAAGTCCGTAACTTTTGAAGCGAAAATCTTCTCCCATTGCTTCCGTTGGTTCCCAACGATAGCTGAATGGCGGATTGGCTACAATAGCATCAAACTCCAATTTCTTGGAAGGGTTTATTTCGTTTAGGATTTCCCAGTCATTAAGTAAAGTGTCTCCGTGATGAATATCAAATTCTGTGTCTTTCACGCCATGCAAAAGCATGTTCATTCGTGCTAAGTTATAGGTGGTGATGTTTTTTTCTTGTCCGAAAATTTTACCGATTGTTCCTTTAGCATCAGCCATTTTCTTACGCACGTTGAGCAACAATGAACCCGAACCACAGGTAAAGTCCAAAACTCTTTCAATCTTTTTCTTTTCACCAGAACTTGGGTCTTGACTGTCAAGAATTACAATACCTGAAAGTATGTCTGAAATTCTTTGTGGTGTATAAAACTCACCTGCTTTTTGCCCTGAACCTGCTGCAAATTTTCCAATCAAAAATTCGTAAGCATCGCCTAAGTAATCAACATTATCGCCTTTGTCAAATGCTTTGATGCCTTCTGCTATGGTTTGAATGATGTTACAGAGTTTCTTATTTCGTTCTTCGTAGTTCTTACCAAGTTTATCAGAATCTAAATTGATTTCAGAAAACAATCCCTGAAAGGTGCTTTCAAACGATTCGTTTTCAATGTATTTAAAACCATCTTGCAAAGTGCGTAGTAAATCTTTGCTTTGCGTTTTAGCCATTTCCGCAATGCTGTTCCATAAATGAGTTGGCTCGATTACATAGTGAACCTTTCTTCGCATTTGCTTTTCAAAATCCTTTACATCAGCTTCGTTTTGTTCATACCAAGCGGAAAGCGGAGTTCGCTTGTCATTGTCTTTTAGAACTGGATAATCTTTACCCAATTCTTTTTTTGCCGCTGCTTCGTAATTGTCGCTTAGATAGCGTAAGAACAAAAACGAAAGCATATAATCTCGGAACTGGTCAGCATTCATTGCTCCACGCAATTCGTCTGCGATTTTCCAAAGTGTATTTCCTAATTGTGTTTGATTATTGTCTGTCATGTTGTGGCTGGTTTTTGTGCTGATTCCTTAAATAATTCTGGTAGATGAAATTTATATTTAATCAGAAATTTATCTACGATTTCTTTGAACAAATCTTTATTGTCTTGAACCATCTCTTTAGGTTCATAGACTGAATATGCTCCATGACTATATATGTTTAAAGCTCTTGCAAAAAGTTCTGCATCAACTATATCTTTAATACATTCCGAAAAATCATTATAACCAAAAAATGAGGATGTTTTTTCCAGAATTGTCCTCAGTATATTGAAATGATATGTTTTTATTTTACTGGAATCTTTTGAATTTGCTATTTCTTTTAATTCACAAAGCAATGCTATATGATGAAAAAAAGGAGTATCATCTGTTTTTTGTAAGACATACCCATTAGACTTGTTTTTATGCAAAAAATATCTTTTGGAATCCACTGCTTTTAATTCATTGCACATAACATTAAAAAACAATGTGTGATGTGAGGTGATAATAATTTTTATTTTGTTTTCTCCTTGTCGTTTTTTTAGAATTTGAGCCAAATCACTAGTGACTGTAATAACATTGTTTTCATCAAGAGAAGAAATGGGGTCATCAATATAAATGTACTTAACCCATTTATAGGCATCTGCTTTCTCAATTGATAATTCACAAATAGCAAGGAATACACACCATATAAAAATATTTTCTTCTCCTCGGGATATTTTGATATTGAATTCCGTTTCCAATTTATCTATCAACTCGCCTTGATCGTTTCTTTCTTTCTTCAGAATTTCTCTTTTAAATGTTACCGTAGACTTCTCATAATTTATATCAAAACTAAAATCTGCATAACGCTTTAAATGATTTGATATCCTAGCATCCATAGATAGCTGTTGGAATCCTCTAAAAAAATTAGACTTGGAATTAAATTCCAACACACGTTCCGAATCGTTTTCTATATCATTATCCCAATTAAATAAATCTTCAGTAAAAGCATTGAAATACAATGTTTCTGTATCAGGATTCTTTTTTCTTTTTTTGCTATAATCCTTAAACTCCATTGAAAGTCGAGTTTTTCCAGTTCCGTTAAAAGCATAAAGTAAAATGTAATCACTTTCAGTTAGCTCATCACGGAATCGAGCAACTAACTTTTTCAAGTCTGTATATTTGTGAATCTTGGGTTTATTTCTCATTCTGTTACTTCATTTATCTTAGGAAACAAACCTTGCAACAATCCTTTTTTGTGAAGTTGCAGTGCCTCTATTTTTTGAGCTTGGGCAGTGATTAATTCGTCAATGGAGGAAAGCGTAGAGGCGATTTTTTGTTGTTCGTTGAGGTTCGCGGGAAACAATATTTCTATTTTTGATAAATCAGTTGAATTAACAGCTGGATAATTAGAGCCTGAACACTTCTCTATGACTTTAGAAACAAAACTGTCCGTATGTATTAGTTGAAATAAAAAATCACTCGATTGGTAAGCTCTTAACTGAGCGTATCCAGTGGAAGCAACATAATCAAAATCATCGTTCTTTTTAAAGTGATAGTTATTCCTTTGATATGGGCGAACTGTTTGGTAAATAACATCTCGATCTGTCAAAAACCTTTGTGCTCGACTTGGGGCTTCTTCTCTTTTGATGATTTTCTTTTGTTGAAGCTTCCCTTTATCAACAGATTCTAAATCTATATAAACAAACTCATCAGGTAATTGAGAAACTTTTGGATTGATTTCGCAAAGATCAATTAGCGTTCCATCCACCCACTCCCCACTATCCGCAAACTCCTTAAACTTAACTTTCGGTACCATTTCTCCTTCTTGCGGTAACAAATTTTGCAAAAGCCCTTTTTTATGCTCTTTCAGTACTTCCAGCTTTTTACCCTCGTCTCTGATGACCGTATCTAAAGAGTGGAGGCAAGCACCGATTTTTTGCTGTTCTTCGAGAGTTGGTGGTTTTAAAACTGGAAATTCAGTAACTGAAGATTTAGATAGATTTAATTGCGATGAACCTTGACCTTTTCTTTTAAAATATTTCTGATTCTTGTTTATATAAGTTCTTATGAATTGAGGATTCGCAAAACTCAATTTTTTTATTCTCAGTCCAGCCATCCGCTGATTCAAAACATATTTTTCATTGGGGATAATATCAGTTAGACCCAAGAAATTCCCGTGTGCAACATCACTTAAAACCATTACTAAATCATTCCTTTGAAGTGAATTGTCCGTATAAGACAATTTTTTCATAGTCTGTTTTAAGTTTCCATATATGTCAATGCTATTAAGAGATATTAAGTTATATTCACCATCGTCTATAACGCCATTTTCATGGCTTCCTCCATTCCAATAATCACATATTTCACCTAATACTTCTTGTTTCCACTCACGGTCTTGTAAAAATTCCGGAAAGCGAAGTTTCGGCAATAATTTATTTTCGTTGTTCTTACTCATACGCTTTAAGTCCCGATATTTCTCGCCCTTCGGCTTTCTTTTTTAAAAGGGGTGTCAATTCCTCCATCAATGCCAATTCTCTTTTGGTGCGTTCTTTCCAACCTAAGTCTAAGGGCGCAAACAGTTCACTTAGTTTATCGGCATCAAAAATCATTCGGCTAATGATAGCTTCCGTGAATTGTTGCAATGCTTCAACTTCCAAACCGTTACTCTGTGCTATCTCTAATAATTTTTTAGCAATCTTTTCTTCCTTGAATGCTTGATAGCCGTCTTTTATTTCATGCTCATTGAGTGCTTTGCCAACTTCCAATTTTTTAATGTAGTCAATAATGTCTTCCCGTTCTTCCATCAGGTTGGCACTGCTGCTCAACACACCAATCAATTGGTCACGGGTCATTTTCTGCTTTTTCGGTGTGTCTTGTGTGTATTTGGCAATCAGGTTCATGATGTAATCATAATCCACTACCGAAGAAGCAAACAGCACAAATTCAAAGTCCAATTGCTGAATGTTTTCAGGTGCTTTGTCGCCTTCTTTTTGCTGAATTTCTTTGAGTTGTTTGGCAATTTCCAAATATGAACTACGGAACGAACGCAATTGCTCTTCTGGCATCAGGTTTTCAATTGTTGCTTTCTGTTCTTCGTTCAGGTCAGTGTATTGGTCAAGTTGTGTTTTTAATCGTTGCACTTCTTTAAAGCGATTGATAAATTCTACTCGAGCAGCATCACCCTTGATGTTGTAAACTTCCTGCGGGTCGGCTACCAAATTTTTATCTTCCATCCACTTTTCCATTGCCTGAACCGCTTCATGGTATTTCTCAATTACTTTCGGAGCAGGGTCAACCAACCAAATTTCTTTGGCTCGATCTGCAACACTTTCACCGCTGAATAACGCAATGGCTCTGTCAACTTCCGCTTGTTGTTGGCGAAAATCTAAAATATTACCATAAGGTTTAGTGTCATTCAAAATACGGTTGGTTCGGCTGAAAGCCTGAATCAGTCCGTGGAATTTCAGATTCTTGTCAACATACAATGTATTCAAATATTTGCTGTCAAAGCCCGTGAGTAACATATCCACCACAATCACCAAGTCAATTTTGTTTTTGCGTGAATAGTCGGCATTGCTGAACTTCTGAAATTTGATGCGTTGCTGAACATCTTGGTAATACAAGTCAAATTCAGTGATTCTATGGTTTGAGCCATACTGCGTGTTGTAATCACTGATGATGGCTTCCAGTGCTTTTTTCTTCTTTTCAGGTTCAACTTTGTTGTCGGCTTTTTCTTGTTGCAAGTCTTCCTGTAACTGCTGAACATCTTTATTTCCTTCGGCTGGTGGAGAAAAAACACAAGCGATATTTAACGGGACAAAATTTTCATCTTCTTTTAGTTTGTTTGCCTGAATCTCTTTGAATAGTTCGTAATATTCAATAGCATCATTAATTGAAGCAGTTGCCAACAATGCGTTGAAACGTTTGTTGTGTGTTGCAGCATCATGTTTTTTCAGAATAGCGTTTGCAACCGCTTTTTTATGGTCGGTGCTGCCAACGGTTACATTTTTTTCAGGTTTGAAATAGTCAATATGAAAACGCAACACGTTTCTATCATCTATAGCATGGGTAATAGTGTATGAATGAAGACGATTTTTGAAAACATCGGCTGTAGTTTTATAAGAACCTACCTCACCTTCTACTTGCTTGTATATAGCGTTATCATCGAAAATTGGCGTTCCAGTGAATCCAAATAACTGTGCATTCGGAAAAAAATCTACAATAGCATCATGATTATCTCCAAATTGCGAACGATGACATTCGTCAAAAATGAAAACAATCCGCTTACTTCTTAAAGGTTCTAAACGTTCTTTAAAGGTAGCTATACCTTTATCTGACTTTAGCTTGTTTCGCTTACTATTTTCATCTAGAATTATACCTAATTTTTGTATGGTGGTTACTATAACCTTATTAGCCTTGTCTTCCGAAAGCAAGCGCCTTACCAATGTTTCTGTATTAGTATTTTCCTCAACGCAACCTTCTTGAAATTTATTGAACTCCTCTCGGGTTTGTCGATCAAGGTCTTTACGGTCAACTACAAACAAACATTTTTCAATATTCGGATTGTCTTTAAGTAGAGTAGATGCTTTGAAAGAAGTAAGTGTTTTTCCGCTTCCAGTGGTGTGCCAAATGTAGCCATTGCCCTTGTGCTCTTGAATTGAATTTACAATAGCTTTCACCGCATAAATCTGATAAGGTCGCATGACCATCAATTTTTGTTCGCTTGCTACCAATACCATGTATTTGCTTATCATTTGGCTTAGTGTGCACTTGCTCAAAAACGTTTCAGAGAAGTCGTCTAAATGTGTGATTTTTTTGTTGTCCTCACTGGCATATTGATAGATAGGCAAAAACTGTTCGTCAGCATTAAAACTGAAATGTGAAGCGTTGTTATTGGCAAAATAGTAGGTGTTTGAACGGTTGCTCACAATAAACATTTGCATAAAACATAGCAATGAATTTGTGTAGCCGTTTCCTGGGTCACTTTTGTAGTCCACAATTTGCTGCATGGCTTTTCGTGGGCTAACCTCCAAACTTTTCAATTCAATTTGCACAACGGGAATTCCGTTAATCAATAATATAACATCATATCGGTGATGGCTGTTACTTGTGTTGATGCGTAATTGATTGATTACCTCAAATTCGTTTTTACACCAGTCTTTGATGTTTACCAAAGTGTAATGCAAAGGCGTTCCGTCTTCACGGGTAAAGGTGTTGATTTCTCTAAGTCGTTTTGATGATGCAAAAACGTCTGGATTTATAATTTCCTTAAAAATTCTTTCAAATTCTGAATCTGTCAAGTTCACACGATTCAAAGTTTGAAACTTCTCACGGAAATTCTTTTCAAGCGAAGCCTTGTCCCGAATGTCTGCCCTGTGGGTATATTTCAGGTCTGTCAATTTGGCAATCAAACTATCTTCTATTTGTGATTCTTTGAGCATAAATATTTCCTCCAGTTCAAATGTAATCTTCTCTAGACATTAGCCGCAATATTATGTGAGAAATGTCAGTTTTACTAAGACGAAACTCCAAAACTCGGACGACAATCTAAAATACAGATGCACCAATTATTTATTAAGTGAATACAAACTGGGCCTATCCCTTTTTCAAGGATAAAGTGTTTGCGACATGAATTTTTTGATCTAAACTTCCTTGATGAAAAACTTTTCCTGTATTAAAAAGTATCTCAAACTTCTGCATTGATTGTGTTAACTATATCCGTAAAATGGTTCACGCTTTCTCTGGCCGATGTAATATGTGCACCTGTCAGTCCTTCTCTGTGTGTGCAATCAAAAACAGGTTTTCTAGCTTTCAATGAATAAGGTATAAGACTATGTAAATTAGGTATTTGGCCAAGATTATAGTCAGCTCGAAGTACAACTTGATTTTGTGGTAATAATTTATTTACAATGTTTGTTGTTATGGTAGGGGCAATCTGAGCGGCGAAAATTTGCCAGCCACGTGTCATACCTGATGCATTATCCCTAATGTTATGTTGCTGCAGAACATAACCTAAGAATTTAGGAGCACCATTGGGTATTGCGATATCAGTTGCTGAGTAACTTCTTCTAATTTGATTCCACTCTGAAGACCAAATCAATAGTTTGTTACCCAAATTTTCTGTGCCCTTTAAAGAGAAAAGGTCAGCAGCTAAAGGTGTAATGAACAGATCGCTTGAACTAATTAGAGTCCTGTTTAAAGCACCCAAATTTGGTCCAAGGTCAATTAGAACCAAATCGATCTTTTATTGCGCAATACACCAATTGATATATCTATAAATTGCCGTTTGTATCCTTATGTCTGGTCTACTACCCCCCTTGGCACTGTTCCAAGTATCTCCAAGTCGATCCTCATACAAACTAAGATTTAAATCGCCAGGCACAAGATATAAGTTGTTAGTAAGCTGAGTTGGTTGAATCAGGGCATAATCTCCAAGACCTTCATAAACTGGTTCAATTACTCTAAATATACTATTACCTGTTGGAAGCCATGAGGATTGAATAGCGTTATCATCTAAGGCATAAGATGTCACATTGCACTGACTATCACAGTCAACAATAAGAACTTTTCTATTGTGAGGTGGCCTTGAAAGCAAGTGTGCAATATGAAACATATAAGTTGTTTTACCCACACCTCCTTTGTTATTAAAAATACTCAATATTTTAGTCATGCTCAATTCCTTTTCTGTATTATCGTTTTTAGAATATTCTCTTAGTCCCCTCCACAAAAATACCCAACCCCTAACCAATTTCCAACTAATCCAAAAAATCCCGTAGAAATACGGGGAGAAAGAAAGAAAGATTGAAAGACTGAGAGATTGAAAGATTGTTCCTTTAATTCCTACTTCCTACTCCTACCTCCTACTCCTACTCCCTACTCCTACTTCCTACTCAACAACAATTTCATCCCAAAAAACCCAACTCGGTTCCCCAACCGCGTCATGCCACTGGGGGCAGGGGCCGATCGAGACTGCTGTGAAGCGAACGAAACGGGCGGTGGTGGGGGTGGGTTTGGTGAGGAAATATTCTAAGGCGAGCTCGCCGCTCTGGGCGGGGTCGATGGTGGCGGGGATGGTGGCCCACTCTTTCCAGGCTTTGCCATCACTGCTGTGTTCAATGATCAATTCTTCAGGCCTAAAAATCCAAGCGTTGGCGTAATGAAAGAAATTGCTCCCGGCCTTAGTAAAGGTGATGTCTTTTCCAAAATCAATGGTGGCTTGCAAATCCTGCCCAGTCTGCGCTTGCCAATGGCCATCCCTAAAATTGCTGCTGCCCAGCACGCCATCGGTAAGCGCTTGCATGCCGCCACCGGTATAATATTTACTCGGCTGGTAGTTCAACTGCGCTTGTAATCCCAAGGCTTGGTGTATCGCAAGATTCAGTATAAAACTTTTCTTAAATGCTTTGCCACTGGGCGAAAGGGCTTTCACTTCAATGCGCTGACTCTCTCCCACGGTCAACGTTCCTTCCCACGGTTTCTCTCCTTTGCCTTCTACTCTTACCAACTTCAAATCAGCGGGTGTTTTAATTGCCGTTACCGCTATTTTTTTATCCTCAGTAATGCGGGTCTCAAACTTCAAAGGCACGGTAGCAAATCCATACCGAATGTTCATTCGGTCCCAAATTTTATAATGCACGGCCAACCTTCTTTCAAACTCTATGTATTGCCGATTGGGATTGTAACTCCACAAGACTTCGGCCAAGGCAGGCATACGCGGAAAGAGTCGATCGTCCACTTCTTCCTGCGGCGCGCGCTCCGTCCACATATTGCACTCTGCTCCGAGGATATAAGTTCTATAACTCGCTTCCAACTCGGCTGGTATGGGGTCGAAGGCATACACTTTTTCAGTATCAATGCTCTCCAAGCCATAGTCAAAATAACAATGACTGGTGGGCGACATCACCACGTCGTGCCCGTGGCGCGCGGCTTCCATGCCACCTTCCACGCCGCGCCA
Organism: Flavobacteriales bacterium; assembly: GCA_046309775.1. Lineage (GTDB taxonomy): Bacteria > Bacteroidota > Bacteroidia > Flavobacteriales_D > Sanyastnellaceae > JAIXWP01. The sequence continues at coordinate 1,313 of JBKCOM010000211.1, read as the reverse complement.
ACTTTGCACGGCGGCTGATGCGGGTATGCCGCCTTCCAATATTTCATCCCACCCTATGATGCGCTTGCCTTTGGTTTCCAAAAATTTTGCGATGCGTTCGATGAAATAGGTTTGCAACTGTGCTTCGTTCTCAAGGCCTTCACTAGCCATGCGCGCTTGACATTTGTCGCAGTGTTCCCAACGATACTTGGGCGCTTCATCACCGCCAATGTGGATGTAGGTGCCGGGAAATAATTCGCATACTTCCGTGAGCACGTCTTCCAAAAATTGAAAGGTGCTGTCGTTGCCGGCACAATAAATATCTTTAAACACGCCCCATTCATGTTCCACTGGTATGTGTTCTTTCGTGCAGCCAAGGTGGTGATAGGCGGCAATGGCGGCCACACTGTGCCCTGGCATTTCTATTTCGGGAATGATGGTGATGTGGCGCGCACTGGCATATTGCACGATGTCGCGTATCTGCGCTTTGGTGTAATAGCCTCCGTATTTTTTACCATCAGCATTGATGCGCCACGCGCCAACTTCAGTGAGTCGCGGATACTTTTCTATTTCAATTCTCCAACCTTGGTCTTCAGTAAGGTGCCAATGCAGGACGTTCATTTTGTAATAGGCCAAATGGTCGATGTACTTTTTGATGAAGTCCACACTCATAAAGTGGCGACAACAATCCAACAAGAGTCCTCTGTGTGCAAACTTCGGTTGGTCTTTGATGGTGACACAGGTGAATTGATAAGGCAGTCGCATTTCGGTGCTGTATGCATTCACCGGAAACATTTGCATCAAAGTTTGTACTCCATAAAACACGCCTTTGGGATCTGTGCCTGTCACGGTCACTCCGCGCGTTTCCATAGAAATGGTATAGGCTCCGCCGGGTGATTTTTCCAATAGATCCAGATACTTTTGATTGACGCCGGGATTCGATTTTAATTCACCTACTGACTTGGCGTCTTCACTAGAAAAGAGGATAAAGGGTTTGCTGTATTGCCATGTCTCGGCAGGCACCACTTCAAACTTGGCTCCTGTAGCGCTATTCAGCCAGTTCACAAACATGCGCGCTTCTTTCACACATGCTTGCTTGCTCACGATTTCTACATTTTCATCGAGGGTGAATACTCCCGATTTCACATGCATCGACTGCGGTTGTGGAATGATGGAATACTGACTCCACAAGATTTGCGTCAGCATCATGCATGCGATGAAAATGTAAATGCGCATCAGACTAATTTTTCTCTTTTCAAAAAATAACTTTCTTGTACTTCCCTCGGTGGATTGAAATATCCAAAGGCCAATGCTGGGAACTCTTTGCGAATCAA
>JBKCOM010000210.1:0-9291 GCA_046309775.1 Flavobacteriales bacterium | reverse complement strand
ATTGGAATACTTTGTTGCTGAATGGGGGTTGGCTTCGTGTAGCCTTCTTCTTGCAAGGCCTTCATAATAGGCTCCGCAAGGTTCAATGATTCAAATGACATGTAATAAAAAGCAAATGCAATTAAAAAAGAGACCGACAAGTCCACTCCTGCATTTTGGCGCAAGATACGACTTTTATTTTTGACCCCTGCAAAGCAATAGTGTACGCTCCATTTCTGCGCGTTCTTCATCAGTGTTTACCAATAGTAATGCACGCTTGAAGATTTCTTCCGCTTCGTCGCATCTATTCGCTATTGACAAGCAAGTTGCTAGATTGTGCAAGGCACTATAATCCTCTACTAAACTTAGACTTCTATGATACAAAGAAATCGCCATTGACAATTCCTCTTTTGCTCTAGGATAGTCTAAGTGTTCTAGATTCAAATAATATATATAATGGTTAAAAGCTAAATCTTGGAAGTACCTGTACAAATTTTTCGTGATGACAGTGGTATCGAGTTTCAACAACAGATTCCTTTCCTTCAAAGCCATCACTGTATCAACGACTCCGGAACTTAAGGTCACAACATCTCCTTTATAGTAGAGATAATCATTTGCTGCATAATATTCTCCATTGTGTTCTTTTACTTGTTCCAACTTCACTTTCGTCAATCCTTTTCTTATAAAATTCAACTGTTCTGCTGCAGCGTAAGACAAATCAATCATGCGTGTACTGCTCTGCGGTAAACGATCATTCACTTTCACTACCACCACGCTATCATTGCTCAAATTCGTAACTCTAAGTAAAGTTCCGAAAGGCAAGTTTTTATGCGCAGCAGTTAATTTCTTTTGACTAAAAATCTCACCACTCGAAGTCTTTCGTCCTTCGAATTTATTCGCATAAAAGCTCGCCGTTCCCTCTTGCGAGAACAATGAACAACTTACAAAAATGAAAATCAGTGCAATTACATTTTTCATCATACCAATATACTAATTTTAGCCGCACATTAAACCAAACCCCATGAGAGCAGTGATTCAGCGCGTCGGTTTCGCACAACTCCACATCGATGGAAAATTGCACAGCAATATCGAAAAAGGAATGATCATATTGCTCGGCATAGAAACAGAAGACGGAATTTCTGATGTCGAATACCTCGTCAACAAAATAAGCCAGATGCGCATATTCAATGATGAAAATGGAAAAATGAATCTTGCCCTAAAGGAGATTGGCGGTGAGTGTATGATCGTAAGTCAATTCACACTCTTTGCTGATACGAAAAAAGGAAATCGTCCTTCATACATACGCGCCGCACGACCAGAACAAGCGATTCCTCTCTATGAAACCTTCATTAATAAAATGAATCAAGCTCTTCAAATTACTTGTGCCACCGGTGTTTTCGGAGCAGATATGAAAATAACACTAATGAACGATGGTCCTGTGACCATTATCATCGACTCAAAAGACAAATGACTCAAGCCTCCGAAAGCTGCATCACTTGATTCCAAAGGTTATTGCGCATTTCCAGTGCTTTCACCACGGCGTTCTTTGCTTCCTCCCACTTAGCGGCATCGTCGCCACACAACAATTCTGTCATGCGCAATGCCAAATGACTGTGATGATCACCGTCAACTTCTATGTGTCGATCAAGATAATATTTGAATTTCGAAATATGATTCGGGAATCGCTCGTTGAGATCATTGACCAAGGAAACAAACATTCCAGGAATCAAATCTTCACGCCCGAAGGTGAATACCGCAGCATGCACATGAGGTTTATTTGATTCAATCACATCAAATGTAAACCGAACGAACGCCCGGGCGCCGTCGGATACATTAGCTAAGTTTAAAGCCTCATAAACAGAAACGCCATTCCTGATATTCGCAATAAACGATTCTATCACCTCCGTATTCGCGCCCGCTTGCTTCATTGCTTGTAAGTACATTTCAAAATGGCTCATAATCGCGCCATCCTGATCTACATCCGACTCCTCACCCAATACTATCTCATTTATTAATTGACGTGTCTCCGCATCCCCCGTTGGTACCCATGGAAGACTTACGCAGGTGAGCTCACGCTGAAGCACTTTGAGCAAGGACATAAAATCCCACACCGCAAATACATGAACTTCCATAAAACGCTGCACATCCTCCAGCGTCTTGATATCAGCGTATACCGGATGCTTGATAATATCTTCCCTCACGGCGGCAATGGCCGCTTGAATCTGAGCTACATTCGAATTCATGATTGCATATTGTTGAATGCAAAAATACTGTCGTCACCACCTCAACACCGTTGCAAAAAAAGCAAAAACCGTCTCAAAACTAGAGTAGGCTATGCCTCGGTAATTGAACTGTACATCAGTTTTTCGACCATAGGAGGAATGGGTAGTAATCCTAGTTTGTAAGCTCCCTTCACAGCGTCAGCGTCTGAATTTATTATATGCTTGTCGGGACGAGGCTCCCACGTTTCCAACGCATCCGCAATACGCGTTCTGATCGACTTCGAAAAACAGTCAGCGACCGTTTTTTCCATCAAATCGGGCTTTAAACCGCTATGTTGCTGCATTTTCTCACTCACCCCGATGGCTATGGCCTTGTTTCGGTCGGTTTCAATGCGCTCATTCATAAACATGATATATTTAGGTTGCAGTCCTATAAGCATACAATTCAACAAGTACAACATAGCATTCATCATCATCGACTGATTGGGCGATGTCACGAATTGCGGCTGTACAAAATGATGTTTCGTGCTATCCAAAACCGTCCAGCGATCAAGGTGCATTGTCGGTTTGAGTGTATGATCTGCCGACGAATCGTGACAGAGATAACAACGCTTTTCTACCATCACATAATCCATTTCCCTTATCTCAGGAAACTTACTAATCGCAGTAGATAAGCGGTATCTGATGAGGTAGTGGTCGTCGTTTGCTCTAAATACGAACCCAGGTATTCCCAAGACGATATACGCCAGATTGCCCCAGCGCAAGGTGTGATAGACATCGGCAGGATGATGCAGTCCTCCTTCGGGCATCAGTGAATACAATCGTTGAACATTGAATTCCTCAGGCGGAATGCCCAAGATAGAATAAACCCTGTCGCTTACATACGTGTAGGAAGCAGATGGAATATCATAGATGGTGTGAAACTCATTGGTGCCAAAGTTGAAATTATCCATAGACACTTTCACCTCTTCAATGGGTTTCCCTGTATGATAGGTTCCCTTGGCCTCGCTCACGAATGATTTTGCTAACTCAGGAAAAAAACCATTTCGTTTTTTCTGTATGGCCGTGATATTCTTCATCACGGCGGACATCACTTCTTTATCCTGCGTGAGGCCCACATTCTTACCTTCTTTGGTAAATGGTAAAGAGAGAATCAAAGATTTCCAGGTGGGATACATCAATTTATCACCGACCCGGGGAGAGTAGATACGATCAGTCATTTTATTAATTGGTAAAAGGCTTAGTTGATCTTTCAATCAACCGAAACGAAAATAAGAAAAGCACTTTTTCACAAGCAAATTTTTTGGCCAAAAAATGCCTCTAATTCGAATTTTTCGAGTTTTTTCAAGCAACCTTTCTCTTTTTCAATAGTCTTTTGAGTAATTGCAACGCACTTAAGATTACAAACGATATTGACAGAGTGCTGCCTGCTTCTCCAAAAGTTGAAAGCATTCGTCAAGATTTCATGATTTCCTAAACAAACAGAAAGCCCCCCGATCGACGGAGGGCTTTTTGTTTAAATAATTAATATTATCACTCTGCCTTCAACAGAAAGTAATTCTTCTTGCCTCTCTGCAAAAGCACATATTTGTTGTGAATCAAAGCTTGCGCGTCCACGATGGTGTCTGCGGTTACTTTGCTCTTGTTGATGCTGATGCTATTTTCTTGCAGCGCTCTGCGGGCTTCGCTATTGCTCGGCAAAAATCCACTTTTCACCAATACCTCCACAATGCCAGCACCTGCTTCAATGCCGCTGCGCTCAAAGTTGCCTTGCGGCACTCCTTCAAAAACATCCAGCAAATCACCCTCACTAATGCTGCGCAAATCTTCTTCGGTAGATTTTCCAAATAATATCTCAGATGCTGCCTGCGCGGCTTTCAAATCATCCACACTGTGCACACGCGCAGTGATGTCTTCTGCCAACGCCTTCTGCAATACGCGGCGTCCCGGGTCCTGATTGTGCTCCGCTTCCAATGCTTCCACTTCTTCCTGCGTTTTCAAGGTGAAGATGCGGATATAATTACTCACGTCAGCATCCGTAGCATTGAGCCAAAACTGATAAAACTTGTAGGGGCTCGTGCGCTTTGGATCGAGCCATACATTGCCTCCTTCCGACTTTCCGAATTTGGTGCCGTCGGCCTTTTTAATCAACGGTGTAGTCAGGGCAAAGGCTTCGCCCGCATCGATTCTGCGAATAAGCTCTGTACCCGTTGTGATATTCCCCCACTGATCGCTTCCGCCCATCTGAAGCATCACACCATGATTTTTCCATAAATAATAAAAATCATAGCCCTGAATGAGCTGGTACGTAAACTCAGTAAAGCTCATTCCCTCGCGGTCTTCACCACTGATTCGATTTTTAACCGAATCTTTAGCCATCATATAATTCACCGTGAGGCGCTTGCCTACATCGCGAATAAAATCGAGAAATTTGAATTCTTTAAACCAATCATAGTTGTTGACGATTGTCGCCGATCGCTCACCGCAATTAAAATCTAAGAACTTCTCCAATTGCTTTTTCTGACATTCCTGATTATAGCGCAATTGCTCTTCGCCGAGAAGATTGCGTTCAGCAGATTTTCCCGATGGGTCGCCAATCATTCCAGTCGCACCTCCAATGAGCGCAATAGGAGCATGACCACATTGCTGAAAGTGCAGCAGTGTCATCACTTGCACGAGATTTCCAACTCCCAATGAGTCAGCCGTTGGATCAAAGCCGATATAACCCTTGGTCAAATGTTTTTCCAAATGTTCTGCCGTTCCAGGCATATGATCCTGAAGCATTCTTCTCCAGCGCAATTCTTCTATAAAACTCTTATTCATGCCGCGAAAATAGGCTATTTAAAAAATATCTTTTAATACTTCCAATTGAATTCCCCGCGAGCCCTTGATTAAAATGGTGTGACCCTCTAATTCAAGAGAAGACAGGTATGCTCGAGCCGCTTCTTTATCAGCAAAAGCTGCAAAGTCTTCAGCTGTAGCTACCTCAGCAAATACAGCCCCCACCAGCACCCCTCTCAGACCTAGTTCCTTCGCCTTCTGGATCATACTGCGATGCTCTGATGGTCCTTCTTCACCCAACTCTCTCATATCGCCCATCACGAAAAATGTTTTTTCTCCCTGCTTGCTCAAATTGATCAACGCGTGTTCCATGCTGCTTGGATTCGCATTGTAAGCGTCCATGATGAGCGTATTGCGCGCTGTTTTTACCACTTGCGAGCGATTATTGTCCGGATCATAAGCTTCCATCGCGGCCACTTGATCATGAAAATCAACTCCAAAGAATCTCCCCACGGCGGCAGCACTAGCGAAGTTGTAAAGATTGTAAGCCCCTGTCAATTTGGAGTTAACCATAGCTTTTTTACCATCCGCTTCATATTCGAACACTAAATATGGGTCTTCCTTTATTATTCGCAATGTCATTCCACCGCTATTGAAACCATATGGAATGATACTCATTCCCTTAGAGACTTCTCTAAGATTTTCGAGCTCCACGTTTACAAATACCTTCCCACCATTGGTGTTTACAAAATCGAATAATTCCTTCTTTCCTTTTTTTACTCCCTCTACTCCACCAAATCCCTCTAGGTGGGCCTTTCCGATATTGGTAATGAGACCATAGTCAGGCGATGCATACAAACAATAGGACTCTATTTCACCTTGGTGATTGGCCCCCATCTCTATTACCGCGAATGTTGTATTCTCCGGTATTTCCAAGAGAGTGAGCGGAACACCAATATGGTTGTTCAAATTGCCGCGCGTTGCATAAACTTTATACTTTTTCGAAAGTACTGCCGACACCAATTCTTTTGTCGTGGTTTTTCCATTGCTCCCAGTGATGGCAAGAAATGGAATAAAGAAATGTTCACGATACATTGCAGACAATTCCTGCAATGTTTGCAAAGCGTCGCTTACACGCACTAGACGCTCATCATCGAAGCCTGTGTCTTCATCTACGACAGCAAAATCGCAGCCCTCATCCAAGGCCTGCTTGGCGAATTGGTTTCCATTAAATCGCTCCCCTTTGAGGGCGAAATAAATTGCATGTGGAGTAATCTTTCGTGTGTCCGTGGTGACCGCACGATATTGAAGGAAATGTTGAAACAGAGCATCTAACATTTTCCAAAAATAGGATTCAATATTGAATAAAATGAAATGGGCTGCCCCTTTTGAGGAACAGCCCATTCTTTATAAATCAATTCAGGAAAATTATCTGTCGTTGCGTGCGCCCAAACCAGTAGGGCTACCTACGCGGGTCATTGCACAACGGAAACCGAGTGTAGACATTGAGCGGCGCTCATCGAGGAATCTGCGAGTACCAGGAATGGTATAATACGCACGATCTCTCCAGTTGCCGCCTTTGTACACGCGAGCTCTGTTATTGATAAGGGTTGTCTGACCCCATTCGTACATGCGGTTATTATCTGTTTCGAACGAAGCATCAGCATAAGAGTTAGAGCTCGCCCAGTCACCGTCTTTGTAATCGATGTTGTCTGCCTTGCGATAGTTGCGACGATCGATGTTCTCTTCCATTGTCACATCTCTCATTCTCATATCACCTGCTGTGTTTTCGATGTAGTCAGCGATACCGTCACGAAGGTCCGGTGCGATTGGCGATTCTGAGTTGGTCACCAAGTCCATTACTTCCTGCATCAAAGCTTGAGCATCATCAATTTTTCTTTCTCTTTCTTTTTCTTTTGCTTGCTCAATCTTCTGAAGGCTTTGATCAATTAGCGTCATATCAGCCTCCACCAATTTGGCGCCAGCTACTTTTTGATATTCTGTAATGAAATATTGAACGCCTTCAATATCATAAACAGTGTAGTCATATTTATCGGCTACTGTGCCATCACTGTTCAAAGTTTTTGTTTGATAAACGTTACCACGGAAAGGTCTGAAATCAGACTTATCCTCTGGTGAAAGTGGGCGATAAACATCCATTACCCATTCCGAAACGTTACCCGCCATGTTGTAAAGACCGTAGTCATTTGGAGGATAAGCATAAACCAAGCTGGTAATTTCCGCAGCATCGTTGAGGTAACCAGCAGTACCCATATAGTCACCCGCACCCCTAACGAAGTTGGCACGGATAGTACCGAAGAATTTACCGCCATTATCATCATTACGAACAAAGTGTCCATTCCAAGGATAAGTGCGACGATCTGTAATCAATTCTTGGTATGAGTTTCCGATCAAGCCGAGAGCTGCATATTCCCATTCTGCTTCTGTGGGCAGGCGGTAGCGCGGTAAAAGTACCCCGTCTTCCACACGAACGTTTCTGAATTCAGAACCTGCTTTAGGACTTAGATTTTTTACACCATCTGCAGCCTTTTCGCCTTCATATTGGCCATTGAGATAAGCATCGGTGGTGAAGTGGTCACCATCGGATTGCGCCTGAGGGTTGTGCACCAAAAGGCCTTCGCGAATAAGAATCAACTCATTTACGCGGTCCGTTCTCCAAGCGCAATAGTCATTTGCTTGCAACCAGTTGACACCAACTACTGGGTAGTCGCTATAAGCAGGGTGACGGAGGTAGTAGTCGACATAAGGTTCGTTGTACTCCATTTTTTCGCGCCACACCAAAGTATCAGGAAGCGCTTTATTAATGATTTCTGGATAAGAATCACCGTAAACGAGACCTAACCAGTAAAGGTAATCTCTCCAGTATTGGTTGGTCACCTCTACTTCATCCATGTAGAACGAAGAAACGGTGACACGGCGAGGGATGTTATCCCACGTAAAGTTGACATCATCTTCAACACGGCCCATTGTGAATGTACCACCTTCGATGAGTACAAGACCTGGACCCGTCTCTTGCTCCACATACTCTGGGCGTTCGTAACCACCGTTTTTAGGATCGTTGTACGACCATCCGGTAGCCCCTGAGTTGGTTTTTTCGCAAGAGCTGAAAACAACAATAGCCCCAAGAAGGGCCACGGTTGTAAGTTTGCTTACTACTGATTTCATGATTTTCCTGATTTTCCTGATTATTATGCCGGTATAAAAGTAGTCTTATAACTAGAAAGAGGGACAAGCTATTGTGCGGAACTTAGTTCTTTTCTTACGACACTCAAACATGATTGTCAAAGAAACCTCGTGCGAACCGCCTGTAGCTGGTGTCAATTCTGAGATAGTTACGTCATAGCTGTAGCCAAAACGAACCACATCAGTTTGAAGACCGATGGTTGCAATGAAGGCATCGCGATAGGTCTCTCCAAAGAGCAAACCGCGGAACCAAACTCCTGCTACAATAGGTCCTTTGTTTACATACATACCAAGGTTTAGTTGTTGGAACTCTCCTTGACGACGGTAGAGGATGTTCGGAGAAATATTAGCCTCCGCATCTCTTCTTTTCTTTTGAATTGGAATCAAAGCTCCTGCATGCGCCGTGAACTTCATTGGAAGGCGGCTGGTGCCTACAATGAGAGATTCATTAGGCTCATTGAGGTGATGCACAGCAAATCCGCCGTAGAACACATCGCTGAAACCAAGGATACCTGCGCTGAAGTCTACATTCTTGATGTTTCCTCCGCGAGGGATATCGTTTGTTTCATAAATAAACCCTTTGCGAGGGTCAATCATATCACCAAAGGTGAGCTTACTCCAGTCCAAAGACTTCTGGAAGTAGGTGGCTTGGAAACCCGCCTTGATTGAAAATTTTCTAGTAATTGGTTGCTGATATGAATAGATACCACTAAAAGTAGTAGTGCTCAAAGTGCTTTGAGCTGCTCTATCATTCATAACAATAAGACCTAATCCACCTTGGATCGTCTCTACGTGTTGGTCGTAGCTCGCGCTCGTAGTTACGAACGAACCAGATAGCGAAGGCCATTGGTTGCGATAGTTCATAACAAGACGTGGACAACGTGCCGTTCCAGCAAACGCAGGGTTGAGGTAAAGGGGATTGGCGTAAAACTGAGTAAACTCAGGATCTTGCGCCAACAACTGAGTGGAGACAGTGAGGACAGCGAAAAGACAGAATAAACTTTTTTTCATTCGCACGATTTTTACTTGGGGTAAAAAATGAATTAGCAATATTACAACATTTTTTGTCTTAAAAAACATTAATCACTTACAATAATTAGACTCG
>JBKCOM010000209.1:0-3427 GCA_046309775.1 Flavobacteriales bacterium | reverse complement strand
TGTCTGGCATGCCCGTATTTGCTTAAAAAAGCTTAGTTACGGGACGCAAAAGTATTGCAAAAGGGGCTTTGCAAAAAATAAAACATATCATAAAGTTCAACATGTTGGAGGTCACTCCTTTGAATCCTCTTTCAGCTCGCGCGTGAGCGATTCTACCCATTTGAATTCACTCAGAAACTCGCGCGCCACGACGCGAAAAATGGTATAAACAGGCAACGCGAGAATCATTCCTGTGATGCCTCCGAGGGTTCCTGCACCCAATACGACAATAAAAACTTCCAGCGGGTGAGCATTCACGCTATTGCCCAAGACCAAGGGCGTCACTATAAATCCGTCAATTTGTTGTGCCACTACGAATACAGAAATCAACTTGAGGGAAAGCATCCATACATCCAAACTGGGATCTCCGTGCAGTCCTGTGGTGATTGCTATGACCAATCCAAATGCGCCTCCCAAAATGGGCCCCACGTATGGAACAATGTTTATGAAGCCGGCAAACACGCCAATTAGAAGCGCGTTTTCAACCCCCATAATCCAGAGCGAGAGGGTGACCAAAGTGAGCATTACCAAACTTTGAATGCACAGGCCAATGAAGTATCTACTAAGCAGTCCGTGTGTATGTTCCATGATGTTTTTTACTTTCTCAATGTGTTCGTCAGGAGTGAGAGTAAACACGATTCTAGTGAACAGGTGACCGTCTTTTAAAAAGAAAAAGGACATGAAAACGACACTCGCAAAACCAATGACAAAATTGCTGACCGCCCCAACAATATTGCCGATCCATGAAAAACTCAAAATGCCCGACAAATAATCTTGCACCCCTTTCCAGATCTCATCTGTATTGATATTCGCGTTTGAATTTTGTACCGTTTGACTAATAGCTGTCCACTCCATTTTAAGTCTCTCTGTAAGTGCTGTGGTATCAATGGAAGAAACAATCTCAACTTCTTTGGAAATTATAGGCACGAATAGAAAAGCGAAGCCAATTAGAATCCCGAAAAACGAAATGAGCGTAATTGTAGCGCGCAACCACGCGGGCATGAAACGACCCTTTATCCTAACTTTTTTCAGCAGACGCATAAGTGGATCGCCCAAGAGCGACACCACCACAGCGATGAGGACATAAGTAATGATCACTCTAAAATACCAAAGGATATAGAGCAACACAGCACTGGCGGCCAATGAAAAAAGGATTCGCCAATTATTATCTAACTTTAATGATTTCATTTCAAATACAATCATAGTGTATTTTCGTGTTCGAAATGAAAAGAATCCACATCATTCGTCACGCGAAGTCAGATTGGGCCGAGGCAGGACTCAAAGACATAGACAGACCGCTCAACGAACGCGGACAGCGCAATGCGCCAGAGATGGCTCTGCGCCTCGCTTCCAGAGGAGCGAAGGCTGATTTTATTTTGTGCAGTCCAGCGCGCAGAACGCGAGATACCATGGCATTTTTTTTACAAGAATTTAATGTCCCCACCGAACGCATTCGTTTTGAACCACGCATCTACGAAGCCCCTTGGCGCAATCTGGTGGTGGCTCTCCAAGATTATCCCAATGATTCCAACGAAGCATTTTTCATTGGGCACAACTATGGCGTAAGTCAATTGATAGAATATCTGACTGAAGAAAATCTGCCCATGCCTACGTGCGCCATCGCCACCATTGATTTGTATGTGGATGAATGGAGTCACATCACCGCGAATTGTGGCAAGCTTGTTTATTATGATTATCCGAAAAAAGAAATAGAATAATTCATCATCTTCGCCCTATGATAGAATCAGCACCTTTCTTTAGTCCTCTATTAGATTTTTTCAAAGGCCTCGATCCGGTGGTAGCAGCCTTGATTGCCACTACCTTCACGTGGCTAGTGACAGCAGCTGGAGCGGGTTTGGTTTTTTTATTTAAAGATTTAAGTAGAAAAGCCCTTGATGGAATGTTGGGTTTCACGGGAGGAGTTATGATAGCCGCGTCGTTTTGGTCGCTCTTGTCGCCCGCGATAGAAATGAGCCCTGGCGAGGGCTTCATGAAGGCTGTACCCGCAGCCGTTGGTTTTGGTTTGGGCGCCTTGTTTTTATTTTTTCTTGATAAATTTCTTCCACACCTTCACCTCAATTTTCCATCAGAAAAAACAGAAGGAATACAAACGAATTGGCACCGCACCATTCTCTTGGTACTAGCCATCACCCTTCACAATATCCCCGAAGGATTGGCTGTGGGCGTATTGTTTGGAGGTGTTGCCGCGGGCATTCCCGAAGCCAGCATCGGAGGCGCTGTTGCTCTCGCGATAGGGATTGGATTGCAGAATTTTCCTGAGGGAACGGCAGTCGCGTTCCCATTGCGCAGGCATGGATTGAGCAGAAGAAAAAGTTTTTTCTACGGACAACTTAGTGCCATCGTCGAACCCGTGGCCGGTGTGATTGGAGCCTTAGCGGTGATGCAAATGCAGCCCATCCTCCCCTACGCGCTCGCCTTCGCGGCAGGAGCCATGATCTACGTAGTAATCGAAGAAGTAATCCCCGAAACCCAACAAGACAAATACACCGACATCGCCACCCTCGGCTTCATAGGTGGTTTTTTGGTGATGATGTTCCTTGATGTGGGACTAGGATAGTATGATAGTATGATAGTATGATAGTATGCGAGTTTGATAGTGTGATAGTATGATAGTATGATAGTATGATAGTGTGATAGTGTGATAGTGTGATGGTATGCGAGTGTGGTGGAATTTTTTATTGAATATTATACTGGATATTATATGCCAAAGCTCTTGAAAATACTGAATGCACTGTTGACTAATTCGCTGCATGATTTGGCCATATTCTTTGAATAATTTATGCTTTTGAACTATGGTTACTACGCTACTTCTTTGTGTTCAAATACAAAAGCATGAAGAGCATACTACTCGAGAAGAGCCTAAGCCTCGCGGTAATAACGATGAAATGGACCAGTGAAATTCACTTTGGTGATTCCGTTTTCATTAAAAATCAGATACAAAGAAGTTGTACATCAATCGGAGCCAACATTCGAGAAGCCAGCGGCAGCAAGAGCCAAAAGGACTTCATTAATAAATTGAAAACGGCGTATCAGGAACTGGAAGAGACCGAGTATTGGCTTAGAATCATTAGTGATTCTCTCAACACAAAAGCACCCGACGAAATCCATCAATTATGCTTAGAATGCAGAAAAATGATGAGCTCCAGCATCAGCACTGCCATAAAAAATATAAAGAACAAAAAACAGTAATCCCCTCACACCACCCACTCTCATGCTATCTTACTATCTGTTTTAACCCCCTAATTGATCGGACAGGACTAGCATTAATTTTGTAGAGTCATGTCAACAGAAAAGAAAACCAAGGTTCACAGAACCAAAGAAGAGAAACTCCTGATTCTGAAGGAGGGTGAAAAAAATGGAATCGCAG
>JBKCOM010000208.1:0-4260 GCA_046309775.1 Flavobacteriales bacterium | reverse complement strand
CTGCGATTCCATTTTTTTCACCCTCCTTCAGAATCAGGAGTTTCTCTTCTTTGGTTCTGTGAACCTTGGTTTTCTTTTCTGTTGACATGACTCTACAAAATTAATGCTAGTCCTGTCCGATCAATTAGGGGGTTAAAACAGCGGGAGATAACATAAGTTTTTATAAGACTGAAACCGGAGTTCATTTTTGGGAACAAGTTGGACCTTTTAGCGATGCTGGTTGCGATATGGGGAGAATTGATGCTGTGGCCACTCCCAATGGATCAGAATTCATGCAAACAATCTATGCTGGAGCACCCAATAGTGGTATTTGGAAGACAATAGACGGAGGACTTAATTGGAGTAATATTTCTGATGGGTACTTTAATATTGGTGCAGGTTGTCAAGAAATTGCGATTGATCCAAACAATAGCAATAATATATACGCGAGCATAGGAATAAATTCAAGCGTTCCTAATATTCATGATGACGGAGAGACTTATGGACTAGGGGTTTATAAAAGCACTGATGCTGGCTTGACTTGGTCGCCTACCGCATTATCCTTCGATATCATAGAAGGTACAAATATTTGGAGAATAATAATTAATCCTGACAATGGTCAGCAGCAATATGCAATCTCATCACATCAAGTGTTTCGAACGTTGGATGGTTGGAATACCGCCGAAGTTATCTTTGGAAATCAAATAGTTTCTGCAACGGATGATACTGTCGATCTTCTGCACCCAGATATAGATAACGATGGACAACCAGATGAAGATGCACTCAATCAGTCCATGAAATGGAAATCTAAATGGCTGGTGGACATCGAGGCAGACCCCAACAATTGGAATAACGTATTTATATCCTCATTTGGACAAAACGCATACGTTGGTGCCAGCGAATTTGGTTATCATAGCGCTGAATTTTGGTTCACAACTAACGGTCAGGCTATAAATGTCGGGGATGTTGATTGGACATTTGATAGATCTTTTTATCCTTTTGAATTAACTGATGACGCTGCACAATCAACAGAGGTAATTTTATTAGATTTTGTCGAAGGTATAAACTACGGTTTATTCGCTGTTACATCGAGTTGGGGAGGAGAAGGAAATATAAGTATATTTAAACGAAATTTCGTCACGAATTCATGGGAGGTAGTCAGAAGTGGGTTAAGCAAGAACGTCGCAGGATTGAACTTCGAATTCTCTGTTTCTCCTTCTCAATCAGATGCTTTTTTATCTGTGCAGTATTAGTCCAAGCAAGATACTACCTGGATTTCAATCCTTTTCCAATCTCCCGAATGGTCATCTTGATACTCGAGATTTGGTTGTTTTTTCCGAGGATTTGGGAGATGGAGTATTAAGAGACGTACTACTTTCAGGTAATGATGGTGGTGTCTTTGGAGTCAACAGAGTCATTGGAGGCGCAGAGACCTCTGTTTACATGAACAATAATGGCCTCTCCGTAACTCAGTTTTATGGCTTAGATGTTTATAATAAGGACTTTAATTTTTTATTTAGTGGTGCTCAAGACGGGAATCAATATAAAATGTTTCAAAGTAATACTTTACAATATGCAATTGGTTTATCCGCTGACAGATATGATTTTTTAATTGACCGCACTCAAAAGCAACGAGGATTTGGCTCTACTCAATTTACTCTTGAAAAATATCTGAATTATGCTTCCAGTGCTCCGAACATTACTGTTCCTGGTTGGTCTCTCGCTTGGAATCCACCTGTTGACAGGAATTGGCAAAGTTCAAATATTGCTTTTTTTGGAGGAGATAATTTATTAAAAATTAGTTTTCCATCACAGTTAGACGATAATCACGAATTCGAGATTTTGGAAATTCCTGCTAATTTAGATCGTAACTTACAGACAGTAAGAGTTTGTAAATCGGATGCTAATATAATATATGTCGCGGTTGATTCATCGAACGACCCGGGCTCAGGAGGAGGACCGCTTCAAGTAAACAAGCTTTTTATCACAAGAGATGGTGGGGATTCTTGGACGGATCTAACTCCTGTACTTAATAATTATGGTGATGGTGCTACTCGATGGTTTGGGATTAATCGCATAGAAATCGATCCAATTGATCCAAGCGTTATATACCTTGGTCTAAATGGAATAGTTCAGACCCAATATCCAACGAGTCAAAGAATTATAGTGGTTGATTTGGACTTTGATCAAGTTGATTTGACTGTTGGAGCTACCGTGGAATTAGAATATCTAGGTTTGCCTAGGCTTCCTATTAATGAGCTGAAATTCGCTCCTGGTTTGAGCCGAAAATTATATGCCGCAACGGATATTGGTCTCTTTATGAGAGATTATGATAATACAGAGTTAAATGAGTGGATTCCAGTAAGCGATAATCTTCCCGTTTGCATGGTGACTGACATGGAGTTCGATATTTATACTAATGAAATCTATATTTCTACTTTTGGACGCGGAATTTGGAAGTCTAGCATGCCATGCGAACCTTCTTCAAGTGAGATTCATATCACGTCAGATATCACGCTCAATCATGAGATGTTCATCCAATCAAATTTGATCGTAGAAAGCGGCGCAACACTGACTGTGAAATCAGTTGTTGTTATGCCATCTAACACATCCATTACTGTTATGCAAGGAGGTAAACTCATTATAGATGGAGGTACACTCACCACTCGCTGCGGCGACCTTTGGGAAGGTATCACCGTGCTAGGACATACGAATGGAAGTCAGATGAATGCGGGTATGGGTATAGTAGAACTCAAAAATGAAGCTATTATTGAGAATGCTCGAGTAGGCATCACTGTGGGTGAGAGAATTTATTATGATCAAGATGCTTGGTTTTGGGGAAATACAGGAGGAATTGTTTATGCGAGTGAGTCTTCTTTTTTGAACAATGAACAAGATGTTGTTTTTCACCCGTACCAAAATTTCAATCCCCAAACGCAAGCGCTGATGCGAAATAAGAGCTATTTTAAAACATGTCTTTTCGAAGTAAATCGGAAGGTGTATGGGCTCAAAGGATCTTCTTTTCCCCTGGAAAATTTTGATTCAAGAGTAAGATTGAATTGCGTTGATGGAATAAAATTCCATGCGTGTACATTTCAATTTATTGGTGAAGCACTTGACGAGTATGAGGAATCTGCCCAGCGAGGTGTTGGTTTAAAAACTCTTCAATCAAGCTATCAGGTTTTGGGCAGATGCAGTGTGACTATCCCACTCGGTGGTGAGTGCGAACCTGAAATGATAGTAGCTAACTCCTTGGGTGGTCCAGAAAATGACATTATTCCAAGTTTTTTCAGAAATTTTGAAACAGGCATTCGGAGTTCGGCTGATGGGCCTATCCCAAGCACAATAACCTCAACTGTGTTTGATAATAATAATTTTGGTGCCTACTTATTGAATATGCAGAATGCAAAAATTGAGCAATGCAAATTTAATTTGAAAACTTCTAGCGATTGGATTGAATATGGATTGCATTTAGAAGGATGCAGCGGATATAAAGTTGAGCGAAATTCTTTTATTGGAAATGAAGACAATTATGAAGATGCACTCTACGTTGGATTATACATCACCAACTCAGGAGAGGCAAATAACGAAATCTACCTAAATGACTTTGAAAATCTTTTTGCAGGGACGGTTGCTCAAGGAAAAAATGGGGATTATTTGCTTCCTAGTAATGGATTGGAAATGCTTTGTGGTAAATATGAGCAGGTAAAGTACAATATTGCAGCCCTAAGTTTAGAAGACATGATTGCCAAACTTTCTGATCGACAAGGAGATATTGCCAATTCAGGTAATGACTTTTCTGCACCCGCAGGAAATTTATTTGATTATTCGCCCACAGATAGTGAAGAGGAGTACGACTTTTATATTGATGATGATTCGCCATTTGATGTTGCTTACGAACACCACAACGAAAACTCGTCTTTTCCAGTGGTTCCAGTGGAGATTGATCCCTATCAAGTAACAAATGCTCCGAATGATCCATTCTTTACTGATCGAAATCAATGCTGCCCTAAAGTAAGAACAAGCGAAAGTAATCCCAATGGTCACCTTGATCTTGTTTTAGTCAAACGCCTACAGATAAAAGATTTGGAGGATGACTTGAGTGGTTTGATGGATGGTGGAAATTCTCAAATCATTTCGGATTTTGTTCAGAATCCACTAAACAGTTCTGCGCAGGTCAGAATGAATTTATTGCCTCTTGCACCGTATCTAACGGATCAAGTTTTGATTGCTGCTTTGAAAAGAACACCTGATCTCAATCCTTGGCACTTATGTGAAATC
>JBKCOM010000207.1:0-12318 GCA_046309775.1 Flavobacteriales bacterium | reverse complement strand
TTCTGCTGGATTTGGATAAACCACTAAACTCCAATCCGTTTTCCTTTCTGCTAAATTACTGAATTGCGAAAGTGGTGTGCTCAATTTGGCAATGTTACCATACGGTCCATCTTGACCGATGTACTCGAAACGACCGGCGATGTAGAGATGATCATCGATGACAAGCATATCATGGATACTTTCTGAGAACTCTTCAACTAATATATTGCTAATTGAAACGAATTGTTCCATATTCTTCCATATTATTTCACCATCATCCACGGCAAAAACACCGTAGCAGGTTTCATCATTCGCTTCTGTAAAAAAACCACCGACGTACAGAATATCGTTATGAGATACAAGGCTCGTAACGTAACCATTAGTTTGAATGTGATAAGGCTTTAATTCTCCATTAACATAGTAAAGCAAAAAAATATACTCTTCATTGGTAAATCCCGGAAAGTTCTGTTGTCCGAAGATTCCGCCTATGAATAAAGTGTCTTGGTGCACACACATTGAGTACACATTACTAACCTGATTTAATCCTTGCCCAACTTCTACAATTGTTCCGTCTTCTACCTTAGCGATACAATAAATTCTATTTGGTGGTAAACTGGAATTATAGCAGTCAAATTTCCCCCCAATGAACAGAGTATCATTATAATCTAAAATTTCCGCCATTTTCACCATACTGAAATCTACGCGTTGAGCTATAATGGTGTAATCGTCAATATCTGGATGGTATTCCAGAAGCATTGGTACTTCTTCACCTTCTTGGACATCGAGCATCGCGCCAATATAAAAGCGCTCATTCACTTCTGCCAACAAAGAAATTCCAAGAAGCGCTGGTACCGAAGAAACAAGACTCCATTCATTTCCTTGGAGTTTATAGAGGTTTCTATCCCAAGTATCACAAATAAGTTTACCGCTTGCATATTTCTGACCGCCAAAATCTAAAAGTCGATTCCAACCAAGTGTACAAGCATCAGGGTATTGTGACCAACTTGATCCATTCCAGTATCCCACTCCTCGATAAGGCTCACATAGTCGGTCACTTTTAAAATACCATACGCATCAATTCTGTTCAAAGCTTCATCATAATTTAACCCTAGAATGGTGGAAACAATCACCGGCTCTGTGCACTCCAATCCACCATCCAAAGATTCCCAAGTTTGGGAAAAGGAAAAATTCAAAGCGAATGATAATATGAATGTAAGGAGTTGCTTCATAGTAATGAATGGAGTTGTTGACGAAAGAAACGAGGCCTTCTTTTGTTTTCTAGTTCGAATTAATCACACGAACCTAATTCATAA
The DNA here is from genome assembly GCA_046309775.1 of Flavobacteriales bacterium. Classification (GTDB taxonomy): domain Bacteria; phylum Bacteroidota; class Bacteroidia; order Flavobacteriales_D; family Sanyastnellaceae; genus JAIXWP01. The sequence goes on along the minus strand of JBKCOM010000207.1, from coordinate 11,026 downwards.
GTTGAATAAATCTAAATTTATTTTCAATTTTAACATATTAAGATTTTGGAGTTATAGTCTTGATAGGTTTTAAGAATAGAATGGCGTTTAGAATTCCGAATTCTGAATTCTGAATTCTGAATTCCATTGACTTAATGGTGGGTTTCACGAATTCGCTGACTTCAGACGCCATAAATGGCGTCTCTACTGGGGTTTCCCCAATTCCAAACTCCAAGCTCCAAATTCCCGTTCTCGTTCTCGTTCTCGTTCTCGCCGTGCCCCTTTGGGGTTCTTTCCAAAAAAAAAGCCCCGTCCGATGACGGGGCTCTTTCAGATTATGAAACCAAAAATCTAAACAAGTGCAGGTTTGCGCGCCTGCACGTCCTTTAAACTCTTTCCATATACTGGTCCGAAGTACTCTTCTTGATATGCTAAGCCCAAATTGAGGACATAGAATACATTGAAGAAGCAAACCAGAATGGCATCAATCATTGAGATTTTTCCGAATGATTGTGCTATCTCAATCAATAATTTAAATCCGAAATAGATGTTGTAACCTGGAATCAAAAGGAAGGCTGCGTGAGATGTAGGACGACCTACCATACGCAATACAACGATTAGATCCCAAACGGGAACCAAAGCGGCTACCCAATTTTGGTTGGCTTTAGCGAATAATTTCGCTTTGCCCACGGCACCGATAAAGATGATGAAGATTGCTAGGATGAAAATCCCTGGGTTTTCTTCCATGATGTTTTGAATGAGCTGTGTCATGGCACTTATGTTTTAAAATGGTTAGTTATTAACTTCAAGCGGAGCAGTCACTTTAATGACGTCCACAAAGTTCATTGGTTGCCTTCCAATGATGAACTAATTTTAATTAGCTTGTAAACAAGCTGCCATTCATAACTCGTCTAACACCTATTTAGTTGCCCAAAATCGCAGTCTTGGCGCGGCCTAGAGCTGTCTGCAAACCCTCTGGTTTACTACCACCAGCCGTCGCGAAAAATGGTTGGCCTCCTCCGCCTCCGTTGATGTCTTTTGCCAATTCACGGACGATATTGGAAGCGTTCCACTGCTTTTCTTTCACCAAATTATCTGAAAGTGCCACTGTCAACATCGGCTTGCCCGCGCTTTCGCTACCTAACACGATCACCGCATTTTCCACTTCACTCTTCCATTGGAAGGCCAGATCTTTGATCTCGGCTGCTTCCAAATCCACCATTTCAACCAGTAATTTTACCCCATCCACCTGCTCAAACTTGCCTCCGAGCTCTTTCTTCAACTGAGCAGCCTTGGCTTTGTTGAGCTTCTCTATCTGCTTGGCCAACTCGGCATTCTTCGATTGCAGGTCAGCAATTGACTTCAATACGTCTTTGGACTTTAACATCTGACGCACTTGCTCCAATTGTTCAAGTTCACCAGTGATCATGGAGAATGCTCCGCTTCCGCTGATTGCCTCGATACGTCGAACGCCCGCGGCAACGGCAGCTTCCGATGTTATTTTGAACAAGCGAATGGTACCAGTGCTCTTCACGTGCGTTCCGCCACACAATTCGACACTTTCGCCAAACTTGATTACACGCACTTTGTCTCCATATTTTTCACCAAAGAGCATCATGGCGCCGCTATTCTTGGCTTCTTCGATAGCCACATCGCGGCGCTCTTCCAATGGAAGGTTGGCAACAATGCGTTGGTTCACCAAACTTTCCACCTTTTCTATTTCCTCATCGGTCATTTTGGAGAAGTGACTAAAATCGAATCGCAAGTATTCAGGATTTACTAAAGAACCTTTTTGTTCGACGTGGGTGCCCAATACTTCGCGCAAAGCCTGGTGCAAAAGGTGTGTAGCCGTGTGATTGGCCATACTATCCTCTCTCTTTTTGCCATCTACCTTTGCGATAAAAGCCGCGCCCGGATTCTCAGGGAGACTTTCAGTAAAATGTACAATAAGGTTGTTCTCTTTCTTACAATCGATGATTTCGATGCGATCATTGGCAGAGGTAAGCACCCCATGGTCGCCTACTTGTCCGCCACTTTCGGCATAGAAAGGCGTTATGTCTAATACTAATTGGTATTGCTCTTTGCCTTTTGCTTTGATACGGCGATATTTCAGGATTTTAGAGGTAGTCTCTAATTCATCGTAGCCCACAAATTTTGTTTCGCCATCAGCGAGTTCGACCCAATCGTCGGTCTCCAACTTTGTTGCTGCGCGGCTTCTTTCCTTTTGCTTTTGCAATTCTTGTTCGAAGCCCAATTGATCAATCATCTTCTTGCTCTCACCAGCGATAAGCGCCGTCAAATCCACAGGGAAGCCGAAGGTGTCGTACAATTCAAATACTACTTTTCCTTCTATTGTATCGCCTTTTGTATTTTTCAAAATATCTTCCAAAAGCGCTATACCCTTATCGAGCGTGCGCAAGAAGCTTTCTTCTTCTTCTTTAATTACCTTGGCTACGAGGTCTTTTCCATTTTTAATTTCTGGAAAAAATCCACCCATCTCGCGAGAAAGCACGTCTACCAATGAATAGATGAATGGTTCTCTCAAATCAAGGAAGCTGTAGCCATAGCGAATGGCTCTTCTCAAGATGCGACGGATAACATACCCTGCACCACCTGACGAAGGCAATTGACCATCTGCGATGGCAAATGACACGGCGCGCACGTGGTCTGCGATCACACGCATTGCGATGTCTTTCTTGGAATCGGTGCGCTCGTATTTCTTACCCGAAATTTTTTCGATTGCTGAAATAGTTGGAGTGAAAACGTCGGTATCGTAGTTTGATAGCACACCCTGTAATACCATACACAAACGCTCGAAGCCCATTCCTGTATCCACGTGCTTGGCGGGTAGTGGTTCGAGACTACCGTCTGCCTTGCGATTGAACTGCATGAATACGTTATTCCAAATCTCAATTACTTGAGGGTGGCTGTCGTTCACGAGGGCTTTACCATCAAGCTTGGCTCTTTCGGAGTCAGGACGGATATCAACGTGAATTTCAGAACACGGGCCGCATGGACCTGTATCGCCCATTTCCCAGAAGTTATCCTTCTTATTACCATTAATAATTCTATCCTTATCTATAAGGGCAGCCCAGATATCATAGGCCTCTTGGTCAAACTCAAGATTTTCCTTAGCATCACCTTCAAAGACTGTCACATAAAGGCGGTCTTTAGGAATCTTGTACACTTCGGTTAAGAGTTCCCAAGCCCATTCGATGGCTTCCTTTTTAAAGTAATCACCAAACGACCAGTTGCCGAGCATTTCGAACATGGTGTGGTGATAGGTATCAACCCCCACCTCTTCAAGGTCATTGTGTTTTCCGCTTACGCGCAAACACTTTTGGGTATTGGCGATACGTGGGTATTTGATTTCCGAATTACCGAGAAACAAGTCTTTGAACTGGTTCATCCCGGCATTGGTAAACATTAAAGTAGGGTCGCCCTTCACTACCATTGGAGCTGAAGGCACGATGTGGTGGCCCTTTGACGCAAAAAAGTCAAGGAATTGCTGACGTATTTCTTTTGAAGTCATAGTGGCGCAAAAGTAGCTTATTTTAGCAGCCGTCAAATGGCAAGACTTAAATACAAATTCAACCCCACGACACTGAACTTTGAAAAGATCAGTTTCACTGTGCGCGACTACCTCGTGCAAGGGTTGCGCTATTTATTTGCCGGTCTTGTGATTGGTGCCATCGGTGTTACCCTTTACGCCTCTTTTTTCAAGGATCCAGATACTAAAAGACTTGAAAGAGAAATTTCTTTTTTGAAAGGTAAAATTGAAGACCTCAACAACGAAATTGATACTCTGGAGACTTTTGCCTATGACCTTCAAGAAAGGGATGACAAAGTGTACCGCAGCATATTCGGTGCTGCACCCTATCCGGAGCACAAGCGCAGGGGCGGCGTAGGTGGGAGCGATCGCTACAAGGCTCTCAAAGGCTATGAAAGCAGCAAAGAAATCATAGAAACCACCAAGCGCATAGGCAAACTGCAGCGCATGTTTGTGGAGCAGAGCAAATCTTATCAGGAAGTTTATGAGTTAGCCAAGGCACAAAAAGACATGCTACAGTCCATTCCAGCCATTCAACCCGTAGCCAATGCCGATCTCAAGCGCATTGCGTCTGGTTTTGGTATGCGCATTCACCCTATTTATAAAATCACAAAAATGCACACCGGTTTGGACTTCACCGCCGATGTAGGCACTGAGATTTACGCTACCGGTGATGGCGTGATTGAAGCTGTAGATAGCAAACTCGCAGGCTATGGCCGCCACGTGATCATCCGCCATGGCTATGGCTTCCAAACATTATATGCGCACATGTCGCGAGTGAATGTGAAACCAGGGGAAAAAGTAAAAAGAGGGCAGATAATCGGATACGTGGGCAACACGGGAGCCTCGACAGGACCGCACCTTCACTATGAAGTAATCAGAAATGGTGAAAAAGTTGACCCGGCGTTTTATTTTTATAGCGATATTACACCCGAACAATACGAAGACTTATTGCAACGCGCTGCGAATGCAAACCAAAGCTTCGACTAAACCTTCTCGCACTCTATGTTGACCAAAGTGAATGAAATAGAAAAGCTATACTACTCTATTGGGGAAGTAGCTGAAATGTTCGACGTCAATTCATCCTTGATACGTTTTTGGGAAAAAGAATTTCCACAGTTGCAGCCTAAGAAAAACAACCGTGGTAATCGCGTGTATTCGAAAAAAGATTTGGAGTTATTCAAGAAAATACACCACCTCGTAAAGGAGAAAGGTTTTACCCTTGATGGCGCGAAAAACGCTTTAAAAAAGAAGGTCAACCTTATTGAAGAAGAGTCCACCATTCAGGATAAGCTCTTGCACGTACGCTCTGAATTATTATCAATAGCAAGCGCTCTATAATATCTTCTAAGCCTTTGAACACTTAGACATTCCTAGGTGTTAAAATCTCACTTTAGAAAAGAAAAGATGAGAAGAAAGAAGGCGTTGGTATGGTTTAGAAACGATCTACGAATCGATGATCAACCTGCATTGGAGGCGGCGTATGACAATGCGGAAGAAGTTTATACCGCCTATTGTTTAAATGAAGATTTTCTTAAAAATAGCCCTCTAGGTTTTCCAAGAGTAGGATTGCATCGTCTCAAATTTCTTATTGAAAGCGTTCAAGACTTACAGAAAAACATCCGTACACTGGGAGGATATTTAATTGTAGTAAAAGGTAATCCTGCAGAAAAAATAGCAGAAATAGCAAAGCAATTGGAAGTGGATTGCGTCTACTATTCTAAAGAAGTATGTACCGAAGAAATTTTGGAAGAGCGTTCGCTTCAAGCATTATTAACCCAAAATAAAATTGATTGGGAAGAAAAATGGACTTCAACCCTAGTAGAAAAAAAGGATCTTCCCTTTACCATTCATGGACTTCCTGATGTTTTTACCAAGTTCAGAACGAAAGTAGAAAAAGAGCAAGCCTTTCATATTCCAGAAGAAAAGATAGACGGCCTTTATGCGCCGGAAAAGATTGATGTAGAAAATATAGACCTTTCTACCCTCCTTCCCTCTCTAACTCTTGATGACCGAGGAGTAATGGAATTTGTCGGTGGTGAAACCGCAGCAAAGGCGCGTCTTAGCGAGTATTTGTGGGACACTGACAATATTGCAACATATAAAGAAACGCGCAATGGAATGGTAGGTAAAAACTACAGTTCAAAATTTTCTCCTTGGCTTGCCTTAGGATGCATTAGTCCTGCCGTGATTGCCGAAGAGCTCTGGAAATATGAAGATGAACGAACAAAAAACGACAGTACATACTGGATGATTTTTGAATTGTTGTGGCGCGACTTTTTCAAGTTCACCGCCTACAAGCGAGGCTCTTCATTATTCAAGCTCGGTGGGTTCAATCAAGGTCAGCCGAGAAAATGGCGCAGAGATATGCGCACTCTTGAATCTTGGATTGATGGATATACGGGCGATGAATTTGTGGATGCCAATATGCTTGAGCTGAAACACACCGGCTGGATGAGCAATCGCGGCCGTCAAAATGTGGCCAGTTATTTTGTACATGATTTAGGTATGGATTGGAGATGGGGCGCTTCGTATTTTGAATCGCAACTCATCGACTATGATCCCGCGAGCAATTGGGGCAACTGGGCTTATATCGCCGGAGTAGGCAATGACCCACGTCCAGACAGAAAATTCAACACTACAAAACAAGCCAATGATTACGATAAAAATAGAGCGTTTCGTGATCTGTGGCTCAAACGACAAACCGCATGAAAATCACACTCTCCGAGCAAGACATCGACCGCATCATCGAAATGGCGTGGGAAGACCGTACACCCTTTGAGGCCATCGAAGCACAATTCGGCATCAACGAATCACAGGTGATTGAATTGATGCGCAAGGAAATGAAAGCTTCAAGTTTTCGCATGTGGAGAAAAAGAATGACTGGCCGCAGCACCAAGCACACTGCCTTGCGTTCGGAAGAGGTAGGGAGACATAAATGCAACCGTCAGCGTGCGATTACGAATAATAAAATATCCAAGCGATAGATGAAAGCCTTTCTCATTTATCCGCATCAATTATTCGAGCCAATACCTAATATCAAGGCTGATGTGGTGATTCTGATTGAAGATGAATTATTTTTCAATCAGTATAAATTTCACAAACAAAAAATCGCGTATCACCGCGCTACCATGCGACGTTACTTCGATTTATTACCAAATAAAAAGAAGCTATACATTGAGGCTAACGACGAGCGCGCCAAGACCGAGCAATTATTCGGTTTTTTATCCAAAGAAAAAATAAATGAAATCGAGTATTTCGATACTGTTGATTATTTGCTCGAAAGAAGAATCAGTAGATATTGTAAAAAGTACAATATCTCTAAGGAGAAGCGTGAGAGTTTGAATTTTCTTTGTTCAGATGACTATGTAAAAAAGTATTTTGGAACTAAAAAGAAATACTTCTTTACAGCCTTTTACATTGACGAGCGCAAGCGCCATGAGATCATGCTTGACGCAGCTGGAGAGCCTCTTGGTGGCAAGTGGACCTTTGACGGCGAGAATCGCAACAAGATGCCCAAAGGAGTGAAAATTCCTCAAGTCCCCACCATTAAGCCAAGCAGTTATATTGACGAAGCGATAGCATATACCGAGAAAAATTTCAAAAGCAATTATGGAAATCTAAATCAGTGGCATTATCCCATTGACCGAGAAAATGCATTGCTTTGGTTGAATGATTTTTTAGAAAAAAGATTTCAAAACTACGGCGTCTATCAAGATGCTATCGTACCGGGTGAAGGAACACTCTTCCACTCTATCCTCACGCCCATGCTGAATATTGGAATGATTTCATCTAAAGACATTCTCGATGCATCCATTCAATATGCATTGAAAAATAATATTCCCATCAATAGTCTGGAAGGCTTTGTGAGACAGGTGTTGGGCTGGAGAGAGTACATTCGTGCGGTGTATGTCAACAAAGGAGTTGAAGAACGAACGAAGAATTTTTTTAAGCATAAAACAACTATACCCGAATCCTTTTGGAATGGCACCACAGGTATTGCTCCCATTGATGATGCTGTGAAACGCATGAATGACAGTGCCTACAGTCATCACATTGAACGACTGATGGTGATTGGAAACTTCATGGTGCTTTGCGAATTTGATCCCGATGAAGTGTATCGCTGGTTTATGGAACTTTTTATCGATGCTTATGATTGGGTGATGGTGCCTAATGTGTATGGCATGTCACAATTTGCGGATGGTGGCATCATGAGCACCAAACCTTACATCAGCGGATCGAATTACATTTTGAAAATGAGCAATTACACCAAAGCGCCGTGGTGTGAAATATGGGACGGTTTGTTTTGGAATTTCATTGACAAACACAGAGACTTCTTTTTGAAAAATCCACGTTTGAGTATGATGGTGCGCACCTTTGATAAAATGGATCCCAGCAAGCGGGATGCCCATTTGAAGAAAGCGGATGAATATTTGAAGACGCTTGCTGCTCCAGCAAATAAAACTAGTTAAGAATAGCGTTTTCAATGTGTAGGATTTGGTACTTATCGAAGCAATATGAAATGACCACGAATTGTTTTTTTCTCGACCACCGAAGCATAAAATTCTACTTCATAAATATACAATCCTTCTTGAGCATAATACCCATTTAGCCCGCCATTCCAGCCATTCTGTGTATTTCCTGAGTCGAAAATTTTATCGCCCCATCGGTTGAAAACACGAAGTGTAAAGTCGTTGTCTTCACATGAAAAAATTGGCATGAACACCTCGTTGATTCCATCATTGCTTGGTGTAAACGCATTGGGAACAAAAGGTTCACAAAAGGTCCTTTCGCACTGCTTCAAAAATAATGCGTTTACCAGCGTAGTATCCCCGCATTCTCCTTCAATAGTTAGAGATAATTTGTAAGTACCAACTTCGTCCAACTGCGCAATGACATTTGCACCGTTATATTCCAAAACCCTACCTATGGGACTTGTAAACTCCCAGTTTGCGCTAGTAAATAGATTTGTTGAAGTCAACTCGAAAGCAGCGGGTGTTTCTATACAAGATGCAATGGACTCTAAATTAAAATCGCAACATAATCCGATTTCATAGGTGCCACAAATGGTAGTATCCAACACATCGCTAATGATGTAATTGATACAGATTTCATATACACCAGCAGCGGGAATATCAACGGTTTGAAGAATGGTTCCATGTACTTCCGAAAAAATAAACGACTCATTCAATTCACCCACTAACCCATAGTTGATACTGACTTGATTAAATAGTGTGTTCAAGGGAATGGATAAAGTGAATGTATCGTTTGGATTGCAAATATCTCCGAGCAAATCAAAATCTGTAATGAACTGTGATGGTTCGGTGAAAACACGAATGAATAGGGAATCTTCGATTGCACACCCATCTTGAGTTACTCGAGCCAATGCAAGGTAATCACCAGGATTGACATAGGTAAATGACGTGGACTCAAAAGGTGTTGAAGAAAAAAAATCGAAATTGCTGTCATTTTCAAAATCTATTTGCAGATTTTGCCCTGAAGCATTGAAGTTGAAATCTACAATCAAGGGTGCCAAGCCCTGAACAGTAGGATTTCCAAGTATTTCTATAGTAGGTTGAACTATATTCACCTCAATTGTCTTTATTACTTCTTGACCTCCGGAAAAAAATGAAGCTGTAGCAGTATAAGTGCCAGCCGCACTGTATACATGGCTCACTTCCAATCCTGTGGCGGTATTTGTATCAGAATTAATGTCCCCAAAGTTCCAATTGACATCTACGCCAGTAGGTGCTCCTGTGATGGTGAAGTTTGTTTCATTCCCGAAACAAAATTGTGAAGCGCTCAAAGAAGCATCGACGAAAAAGCTCGGAAGAAAATTGGGCAATCCGAAAGTGGTGAACCCCGGCGTGATATCGAGAAATTCTGGATCATATCCGCAAGCTAAGCCTATGGCATTAGGGTTCAAAATAGCACCAAGAAAGTTGGTAGAATTAGCAACATACAATAAATCATCAGGTCCTCGCTGTATTGCACTTATAAAAAAATCACCCTGAGAATTAAATATTGAAGTCATTGAATTCTGAATGGCTGTTTCTTCAAATACGGTAAGGTCAAATTGAATCAACTCACCTGTTATGAATATTTCACTTTCAAATGCCCCAACATACAACTTGGATTGATCGGGGCTAAACTCTACACCATAAGGGGTAAATGGATCACAAGAAAGTGCAAAAAGTTCCGAGATATTTCCAGTTAGATTATCAAAAGATAAGAAATCCAGATTATCTCCTGCCAGATAGGTATGCGCTGATACTAAAATCTCGCCATCGTAAGACGGCTTTAGATAACCTAATCCCAGATTTGACACTGGCTGAATTCCAACATTACTAGTGACAGGCGTAGTATCTATACCCGAATTAGAAAGCAAAAATGCCGAAAACTCGTTTGTAAGCAGTGCCAGTGTAATCACCCAAATACCTCCACCATTTCCGTGAGGAATGGCAGTGACCTTCTCAGAGGTCAATTCCACCAAAACAATATTCTTTTCTGCTGTAACAACTCCTAATCCTCCATCACCCTCCATATCCACTACCGAATAAGATAATCCACCTGAGCCTTGTTCCTTTACGGCAAAGACGTAATAAATTGATTCACTGCCAGGCTTCTTTACAATGAGGGCTGACTGTGTAGTGGAACCACCGCCAAGTAACTCTTCGCCATTTAGCATAACCTCATGTATCGCGTTGAATACTGTAAGCCCATCGGTGTAAAAGAGCAAATTACCTTCAGCGTCACTCATCGTCGCACATCCCTCCCCGGTACCCATTGCACTATTATCGAGAACGGTTGGAGGGCTAGTTTCGAAATTGATGGCTGCGTTGGCACCAAAATACCAATTATTAGCTTCACCTTGAGCAGCCGAGGGGAAATATCCAACCACAGCTGTCAAAGTCATAATCTCCCATAACAATAATTGATATTTCATTCAAGAGCCTGTTTGCTTAGCGAAATTGAAGACAATCGAAGCTTGCTAAAGTTCTAATCGTTTCTCTCCTCAAGCTACTCCAGCCCCAAAACGGTAATCGTTCCCGTGCCTTCGAGTTCTTGACCTTCGAAGCCTTTGGCTTTGTAGAAATACATATAAGTGCCGCTCGTTTCGGCTTCGTTTGGTTGCCAGGTTTGGAAAGAGTCAGTAGGTTCGAAAATATCATCAATATCGTTCACCTCGCCCACTAAGGCTCCCCAGCGATTGTAAATGAATAATTCAATACCGCTTATGCCCGAACCTTTTATATAAAAAGAATTATTCTTTGAATCTCCATTTGGCGTGATGACATTGGGGATGAACAGTGATGGTTCGGTGAAAACACGAATGAAGACAGAATCTTCAACCACGCATCCATCTTGCGTGACTGTAGCCACAGCGAGGTAAACACCGGGGTTGATGTATGTAAATGAAGTTGACTCGAAGGGTGAGGATGTTGAATAATCAAAGGTCCCATCGTTTTGAAAATCGAGTTGTAAATTTTGCCCTGA
>JBKCOM010000206.1:0-6828 GCA_046309775.1 Flavobacteriales bacterium | reverse complement strand
TTTGTTGGATTGGAAACACTATCGATCAGATTGGGAAGAGCTGACGAGAAATTGTTTCGGAGATTTTATAGCCGCATCGTATGATGAATCGGAGCGACAGAAGTTTGTAGAGGTGTCTCTCACGGAATTAAAAGAAGCGATAGCCTTTTATTGCGACGAAGAATGGGCGAAGCACGCAGCATCAGTAAAAGGGCCCAATGATTATCCTGCTGGTGTGAGCATCAATAAATATTTTCTAAAACTCACCGGTAAAAACGAAAAGACAGGAAAACAGGTAACGAAGTTTATATCCTTCGGAGCGGCGATGGGATGCTGAGGATAATAAGATAATAGGATAATAAGATAATAGGATAATAAGATAATAGGATAATAAGATAATAAGATAATAAGATAATAAGATAATAAGATAATAAGATAATAAGATAATAAGATAATAGGGTAATAGGGTAATAGGATAGTGGTTCTCGTGTTCCCAATAATCCCCTGTTCCCAGTCCTCCCTTGTTCCTTGTTCTTTCCCCCCCCTGTTCCTTGTTCTTTTCCCCCCTTGTTCTTTTCTATATTAGTCGTTTGATCCACGCCAATTTCGAAGCCGTGTATGGTGGGTATTTGATGTTGGGTTCGCCCCAAGTGGGTTTGGAGAGAATGGATTTTTGGTGGGAGAATGTGCGGAAGCCTTCGTCGCCGTGATAGCTGCCGATGCCGGAATTGCCAACGCCGCCGAAGGGTAGATTTTCGTTGGCGATGTGCATCACCACGTCGTTGATGCAGCCGCCTCCGAATGATAATTTTTCTTTGAAAATTTCTTTTTCCTTTCGATCATCGGTGAAAAGATATGCGGCGAGCGGCTTCTCTTCACGGCGCACGCGTGCCAACATGTCGTTGAAATCACGGTAGGTGATGATGGGTAAGATGGGTCCAAATATTTCCTCTTGCATCACAGCATCGTCATAGGTGACATCGCGAAGGAGGGTAGGTTCGATGAATCGGTTTTCTAAATCTGCATGACCACCGAAGGCAATTTTATTTCTATCAATAAAACCGAGCAAACGTTCGGTATTGCGTTTGTCGATAATTTTAGTATAGTGATCGGCGTTTGGTTGGTAGTTGAATTCTTTAATTTTTTCAATCATCGCTGCAATCACTTTTTCTTCGATGCTTTCGTGTACGAGCAAATAGTCGGGAGCGATGCAGGTTTGACCAGCATTCAAAAATTTGCCCCACACAATGCGTTTTGCAGCTACGGCGATATTGGCAGAGGGCGCCACGATAGCGGGAGATTTACCGCCCAGTTCGAGCGTCACAGGCGTGAGGTGTTTGGCTGCGGCTTGGTAAACAATCTTACCGACTTTCGGACTGCCAGTGAAAAATATTTTGTCAAAACGTTGATCGAGCAAATCTGAGGTTTCGGGAATGCCTCCTGTTACTACATGAATAATTTCGGGGGCGAAATTTTCATTGATAATTTTTTTCATCAGCGATGCCGTATTGGCGGGCAGTTCGCTTGGTTTGATGATACACGTATTGCCCGCAGCTATTGCCGCGATGGCGGGAGCAAGGGAAAGTTGGTAGGGATAGTTCCAAGCGCCGATGACGAGGATCACGCCGAGTGGTTCGTGAATGATATAACTCGAACCCGGCAGTGTGGCCAGATTCGTGCGCACCTTTACAGGTTTGGTGAGACGTGCGAGATTGGAAGTATAGAAATCTATTTCTTTATAGAGAATGGCCAATTCGGTGGCAAAGGTATCGAACTTGGACTTTGCAAAATCCTTGTGGATGGCATCATACAGCGCCTCTTCATTGCTTTGAAGAACGGACTTTAGTTTAAAAAGAATGTCTTTCCTCAACTCCAAGCTCAACGCCCCATTCACACTAAAAAAACTCCTTTGCTTATCGACGATCTCTTTCATCCCTATTTTTTTCTCGAATTTACGAAAGCTTGTAGAATTGTTTTCTTAAAATGTTGGCTCTCGTTTTTTTGATTGAAGAGCAAGTCACGCTTGGAGTATTTGTTTTGTTCGGAATTTTGTTATCCAGAAGATAAGTCCTCGCCATTCTTTTTTAAGATACATTGGAATATGAATCTTTGCCGCGAGGCTATTCCACCACCAACCGCTGTGCGGCAACCACACCTTGACCAAAATATACTTCGACCAAATATACCCCACTTGCAAGTGTACTAAGCTCTACTTGCGATTGCAAGGCGTGGTTATTCAGCGGTACGCGATGTACAATTTGTCCAACGAGATTGCGTACGGTGATGCTTTCAAATTCACGTTCACTGCTGACGTTTACAATGTGATTTGCTGGATTGGGATAGATTATAAATGTAGGTGTAATTGATTTATTTGTTCCTTCTTCTATACTAACCGCCCCGCAATTGCTCCACACGAGGTCGCCGCATGCATCTGTTTTGAATACCCACGGCATTTGTTTGCCCATCATTTCTACATCGTCCCAATGTCCTGCTACCACGAAGCCACTATCTGCTGTGACTTCAAAGTCCCAGGCTTGGGCTATTTGAGTGCTGTCCTCATTGAAGGGCTCGTGCAAATACGTTTTATACCATTCTTGCTGTCTATTTTCATCTAACTTCAAAACAAAACTATAGTTGATACCTTGATTGGGTTGCGAGGCCCAACCCAATGCCGCGTAGCCATTGTCGAGTGTTTTAGTGAAGTCGGTGAGCCAATAAAACATCATTACTGGCTCGTAGAGAATGACATCGCTGGTGTCGCCTGTGAGCAAATCCACTTGCATGGTACCCAAGCGGCCATGGAAGTTGTCGTGTCAAATGTCGTTTGGATTGAGCACATAATCGATATGACCAAAGGCCATGGTGGCTGTGCTTTCAGATTCTACTATGGATAGCGATCCCCAATCATTATAATCATAATCGAATTTTTCTTTCCATATCACATTACCTGTGGCATCCAAGCGCAGAATCATTTGATTTCCGTCAAAACCAGCAACATAAAAGCCTGACAATAACAAGTCACCATTTGCTAATTCTTCGGCTCTTAGGATATTGTAAAAATTACCTTGTGGATAGGGATTGGCATAGGTATGATTGAGCACTTCTCCTTCTGGACTGATCCAAAACATGTTGATATGGTTGGTAGCATACGTATAGCCACAAACAAAAAAGTTGCCATTGGCTAGTTCTAAAGGGCGGTAGAAGTTGCTGACCGAATCAACTGTTATTTCCCATTGTATTGAAAAATCGGAGTTAAGCTTAAATAGATAACCATAATTGTAGCCTGATGCTTGTAGGTAACCACCGTCGGAGGTTTGAATCATTGCTTCGGATAAATTTGGATAGAGAAAGCTATTCTCAACCTCAGTTATCGGTGTTCTGTTATATTCGTTGCCTTCAGGATCTAGATTACGCATTGTAAATCCACAAAACTGTTGCTCGGGTTCTGCAATATTGATCACATACGCGCTAGGCAAAAGAAACTCTCCGTTCTCTCCTAGCAATATATTGGTGGTTGTTTCTCCAAAGTAGGTTGTGTCATCATAGACATTATTAAAATAAATCTGAGCACCACAAGTAGTGGTGCCCAGATTTAGGAATATGAAAAAAATAAATCTATTCATTTCATTTGATAATAATACTTTGAGTATGCATTATCTGACCGGTGTCGAATATGGTAAGTGTGTACACGCCTTTTGCCAGTTTAGTTAAGGTGACCACATATTCCATGTTAGGGTTGCCTAGCTCGCCCTGTGCGACTAATGCGCCTTGGGTATTTATTCCACCACCAACCGCTGTGCGGCAACCACACCTTGACCAAAATATACTTCGACCAAATATACCCCACTTGCAAGTGTACTAAGCTCCACTTGGGATTGCAAGGCGTGGTTATTCAGTGGTACGCGATGCACAACTTGTCCAACGAGATTGCGTACGGTGATACTTTCAAATTCACGTTCACTGCTGACGTTTACAACGTGATTTGCTGGATTGGGATAGATTTTAAATGTAGGTGTAATTGATTTATTTGTTTCTTCTTCTATACTAACCGCCCCGCAATTGCTCCACACGAGGTCGCCGCATGCATCTGTTTTGAATACCCAAGGCATTTGTTTGCCCATCATTTCAATATCATCCCAATAGCCGGCCACTACAAAGCCACTGTCAGAGGTGACTTCAAAATCCGAAGCGTACGAAAACTGTGTGCTGTCCTCACCAGAAGGTTCATATAAGTATGTTTTATACCATTGTTGCTGTTTATTCTCATCTAACTTCAAAATAAAACTATATAACATTAACTGACCAGGTTGTAAAGCCCAGCCAAGAGCGGCATAACCATGATCAGGTGTTTCGATAAAATCCATAATCCAATATCCAGCTAGCTCAGGCTCATAAAGTATGACATCGGTTGTATCGCCTGTCAGGAGATCTATCTGCATAGTACCCAAACGACCATGAAAGTTGTCTCGGGTTGGATCAGTTGGATTAAGTACATAGTCAATATGTCCGAAAACTGCGGTTGCCGTCGTTTCCGTTTCCGCAAGAGTATAAGCGCCCCAGTCATTATAATCATAATCGAATTTTTCTTTCCATATCACATTACCTGTGGCATCCAAGCGCAGAATCATTTGATTTCCGTCAAAACCAGCAACATAAAAGCCTGACAATAACAAGTCACCATTTGCCAATTCTTCGGCTCTTAGGATATTGTAAAAATTACCTTGTGGATAGGGATTGGCATAGGTATGATTGAGCACTTCTCCTTCTGGGCTGATCCAAAACATGTTGATATGGTTGGTAGCATACGTATAGCCACAAACAAAAAAGTTGCCATTGGCTAGTTCTAAAGGGCGGTAAAAAGTAGTGAGGCTGTCAACTAAAACATCCCACTGCACCGACAAATCGTTATCTAGTTTGATGATATACGCCCCTCCTTTTGCGGTGGCTTGTAAATAGCCACCATCCGACGTGGTAATAAATGATTCAGAATGATTCAGATAAATGACATAATCCTGAGGTAGAATAATATCGTTCTGATTTAATTCGAACCCTTCGGGGTTAATATGCCTGAGGTTATACCCTAACTGAAGTTCACCCTGCGATGGCAGGTATGCACTAGGTATCATGAAACTACCGTCGTCGAGCAGTACAATATTTGAACATGACTCTGAGGAATAGGACGTGTCGTCATATACATTATTAAAATAAATCTGGGCACTGCACGATGCAGCACCCAGATTTAGGAGTATGAAAAAAATATATCTATTCATTTCATTTGATAATAATACTTTGAGTATGCATTATCTGACCGGTGTCGAATATGGTAAGTGTGTACACGCCTTTTGCCAGTTTATTTAGGGTGACCACATATTCCATATTAGGGTTGCCTAGCGTCTTATTGTTTTATTTTCTCGTTCTCGTTTTCGTTCTTGTTCTTGTTCTCGTTCCACCATTATCTTATTACCTTTGCCCCCAACATTATGAAATACAATCGCATTTTACTCAAGCTCAGCGGGGAAGCGCTGATGGGGGACAAACAGTTTGGAATTGACAACAATCGCCTTTTGGCCTACGCGGAGGAGATCAAGAAGGTTTGGGAAGCGGGAGTGCAGGTAGCAATAGTGATTGGCGGAGGCAATATCTTTCGCGGGGTTCAAGCCGAACAAGGCGGCATGGAACGCACTCAAGGTGATTACATGGGGATGCTCGCCACGATGATCAATTCAATGGCGCTTCAGTCAGCACTCGAGCGCTCGGGCGTGCAAACGCGCTTGCAATCGGCCATTGAGATGAAGACCATTGCCGAACCTTTTATCAAGCGCCGCGCGGTGCGTCACCTCGAAAAAGGTCGTGTCGTGATTTTTGGTGCGGGCACAGGAAATCCATTTTTCACAACAGATACTGCAGCTTCGCTGCGTGCTATTGAGGTAGAGGCAGATGTGATTTTGAAGGGCACGCGTGTGGATGGGATTTATACAGCAGACCCAGAAAAAGATCCTACAGCGACCAAATATGATCAGGTGAGTTTTGAGGAGGTATTCCAGAAAAATCTCAACGTGATGGATATGACGGCCTTCACCCTGTGCAATGAAAATAAATTGCCCATCATTGTTTTTGATATGAATAAACAAGGCAATTTGATGAAGTTGGTGAGTGGCGAAAAGGTGGGTACACTGGTGGATTTCGCATAGTTGAATATTCTTTTTACCTTCGGACTCCCAAAAAATAAACATTCTTATGTCAGATGAAGTAAAGATGGCTCTGGATGAAGCCACAGACGCGATGGCCAAGGCAATCGATCACCTTGAGTTTGAATTGAATAAAATCAGAGCGGGCAAGGCTAGTCCTGCCATGTTGGACGGTGTCCGAGTGGATTATTACGGCACGCCAACACCTTTGAAGAATGTGGCAAACGTGAATACCCCAGATGCACGAACGATAACCGTACAAGCTTGGGAAAAAAGTATGTTGACGCCCATTTGTAAGGGAATTTTGGAGGCGAATCTCGGTCTGAACCCTCAAAATAATGGCGAGCTAGTAATTATTGCTGTGCCGATGCTGACCGAAGAGCGTCGTAGAGATTTGAGCAAGCGTGCTCATGCAGAGGGCGAACATGCTCGCGTGAGCATTCGCACGGCGCGTAAGGATGCGGTCGATTTTATCAAGCAGGCTCAAAAAGACGGTCTGCCCGAAGACGAGGCAAAATCAGGAGAGGCGAAGGTTCAAGAATTGACCGATAAGTTCAACAAGAAAGTAGAAGAAGTCCTTGCTGCAAAAGACAAGGATATCATGACCATATAATTTTCAATAATGTCAGACAAACGTGTTAGGGTGCGCTTTGCGCCCAGT
>JBKCOM010000205.1:0-14124 GCA_046309775.1 Flavobacteriales bacterium | reverse complement strand
CTAAATCCCAATATCACTCGTACAAACGGGTAATTTTGGAATTAATGCAAGGAAGCTCTTGCGATAGTACTGATAATTTTAAAATGATGTTATTGAGTCGCTTAACCACCCTAGACTCAACCGTTTCTTTCTTTAGATCTCGGTTGTTGATGATGCTTTTGATCGCCACTACTTTTGTGAGTGCGGTTGGTCATGCAAAAAGCATGGATGTCATTCCACCTAATTTGAACTTGGATCTACAGCCAAATAGTTTGGGCAATTGTGGTCCTTTTAATGCTTCACTCCAAGTGATAGCTTCTCAAGTTGGGTACTCTTATCAACTTCTTAATGCCGGCACCCCTACGGGTTCGGCGGTAGTTGGTACTGGGGGCGACATCATTTTGACAAGCAGTACGATTTCTGCTTCAACCACGCTCACGGTGAGAGCGACAGAAATCAATGCACCTTTTGATACAGGTGTATTGACAGAATCAATACCAGTCACCATTTTCCAAAATCCAACAACGGCGAATGCGGGGATTAACTCGTTCACTTGTGGTCTTTCTACCACACTCAATGGAAATAATCCAGTAATAGGCACAGGTACTTGGACACAAATTAGCGGTCCTGGCACTGCCGTTTTTGCGAACGCCAATTTAAGAAATACGAGCGTCACGGTTTCATTGCAAGGAAGCTATACTTTTCGATGGAGGATTACCAATGGTACTTGTCCGCCTTCTTCAAGCGTAGTGACCATTACATTTTTTGCTCCTGCAGCCCCAGCCAACGCTGGTCCCGATCAAGTGGTGTGCGATTTAATTACGATGATGCAAGCTACTGTTCCGAGCAATGGAAACGGAGCTTGGTTTCTCGTTTCAGGTCCAGGTGGAGCTTCCTTTGAAAATAGCACCGACGCCAACTCCAACGTGAGTGTATCTGCTTATGGTGTTTACGTTTTCCAGTGGTTGGTATTTAATGGAGTGTGTCCATTTACAAGCGATCAAGTCACTATAGCATTTACCGACACGCAAGTCACCGCAGACGCCGGACCTGACCAAACTGTATGTGCCCTTAATACAACATTATTCGCTGGTTTCTCAGGCGGTTTTCCTTCTTCATGGTCACAAGTCAGTGGTCCAGTCACGGGAACGTTTTCTGATCCCAATGATTTGTTTGCCACTTTTAGCGCCTCGGAAGGAGGTACATATATATTGCGTTGGACAATCGACAACAGTCCTTGTCCGATTTCAACCGACGACGTAATAATCAATCTCAATCTTTTTACTGAAGTCTGCGATGGTGTTGACAACGACTGCGATACTGCGATCGATGAAGGGTTTGACGTAGACAATGATGGCTTCACTTCGTGTGGAGGTGATTGCGATGATAATAACAATTTGGTTTTCCCCGGCGCACCTGAGTTGTGCGATGGATTGGACAATGATTGTGATCTTGACATCGATGAGGGCGTTCAAACTACTTATTATGCAGATTTGGATGGTGATACTTTTGGTGATGCCTTAAACTTTGTTTTGGATTGTAGCTTACCAACTGGTTTTGTGACGAATGATCTCGATTGTGATGATACCAATCCAAGCATCAATCCTGCAGGTATAGAAGTTTGTGATGGTGTAGATAACAACTGTAATACTTCTATTGATGAAGGCGTTCAAACTGTTTTCTTTCAAGATTCTGATGGAGATGGTTTTGGAAACATAGCAGTTCCAACCTTGGCTTGCAGCGCGCCTGTAGGCTTCGTTGCAAACAACACAGATTGTGACGATAGCAACAATGCTATCAATCCGGCCGCTGCAGAAGTATGTGATGGAGTTGATAACAACTGTAATACTTCTATAGACGAAGGTGTATTGTTGACTTTCTACCAAGATGCAGACGGGGATGGATTTGGTAACAATGCTATTACTTCTCTAGCTTGTTCCGTGCCAGTAGGATTTGTTGGAAATAATATTGATTGTGATGATACCAATAACACAGTTGCTCCGGGAGCTATTGAATTGTGCGATGGCCTAGATAATGATTGTGATATTGCCATTGATGAGGGAGTACTTTCTACATTCTATCAAGATTTTGATGGAGATGGATTTGGTAATAATGCAGTGAGTGTTCAAGCTTGTACGGCTCCTGTAGGATTCGTGTCAGACAACACAGACTGTAATGATATACGCGTTCAGATTTTCCCAGGTGCACCTGAATTGTGCGACTTGGCTGATAACGACTGTGACTTATTGATTGACGAAGGAGTGCAGTCGATTTTCTACCGCGATGCAGACGGTGATGGATTTGGTAATATCGCTATCACCACATTGGCTTGCACGGCACCTGCTGGTTTTGTGTCCGACAATACAGATTGTAATGATGCTAACAATACTGTATTCCCAGGTGCGGTTGAATTGTGTGATGGATTGGATAATGATTGTGATGTAACAATCGACGAAGGTGCGTTGATCACATTCTATCAAGATACAGATGGAGATGGTTTTGGTAATAATACGATCTCAACACAAGGTTGCACAGCGCCTGCCGGTTTTGTAGCAGACAATACCGATTGTAATGATAACAACAATGCCATTTTCCCCGGAGCTACCGAAGTTTGTGATGGTATAGACAATGATTGCGATACTTCGATCGACGAAGGTGCTGGCTTTACTTTCTATGAAGATGCCGACGGTGATGGTTTTGGTAATAGTGCTGTATCTGTCATTTCTTGTTCGCTTCCTATTGGTTTCGTTGGAAACAATATTGACTGTGATGATACTGACATTGCAATCAATCCAGGAGCAACGGAGGTGTGTGATAGTGCAGACAATAACTGTAATACATTAGTAGACGAAGGCGTTCAATTGACATTCTATGCTGATGACGATGGTGATGGTTTTGGTAATAATGCTGTTACCATTCTTGCTTGCACCGCTCCAGTAGGTTTTGTATCAGACAACACTGATTGTAATGATACCAATAACACCATATTCCCAGGAGCTAATGAAGTATGTGATGGATTCGACAACGACTGTGATTTAGATATTGATGAGAATGGTAATCTCTCTTTTTATGCAGACGCAGACGGTGACGGTTTCGGAGATGCAGCTGTTGAAGTGCTAGGATGTAGCGCACCAGTTGGATTTGTTTTTGATAACACTGATTGTGACGATACTGACAATACTATCTTCCCTGGTGCGATAGAGATTTGTGATGGTTTTGATAACGATTGTGATTTAGACATTGACGAAAATGGAAGCTCGCCCTTCTATGCAGATGCAGACGGCGACGGCTTTGGAGATCCACTAGTGGAGGTTCTCGCATGTTTTGCACCAGTAGGCTTTATAGCTGACAATACCGATTGTGATGATACTGTCAACACCATCAACCCTGGTGTAACAGAAGTTTGCGATAATATCGACAACAACTGTAATACATTGGTAGATGAAGGCGTTCAATTGACATTCTACGCCGATGCTGATGGTGATGGTTTTGGTAATAATGCTGTTACCGTTCTTGCGTGCACGGCACCAGTAGGCTTTATAGCTGACAATACCGATTGTGATGATGCAAACAACGCTATATTCCCTGGAGCAACTGAAGTATGCGATGGTCTAGATAATGACTGTGATATTTCAATTGACGAAGACGCAGGATTTACTTTCTATCAAGACGCCGACGGTGATGGGTTTGGTAACAATGCAGTCTCAATTCTAGCTTGCTCGCTTCCAACTGGCTTTGTAGGAAACAATATCGATTGTGATGATACAAACAGCGCCATTAATCCAGGAGCCACAGAAGTTTGTGACAATTTGGACAACGACTGTAATACGCTTATTGATGAAGGCGTTCAATTGACCTTCTATGCTGACGCGGATGGTGATGGCTTTGGTAATAATGCTGTCACAATTCTCGCTTGTAGCGCGCCTGCCGGTTTCGTAGCAAACAATACCGATTGTGATGACACCAACAATACAATCTTCCCAGGAGCGGTTGAAATTTGTGATGGGTTTGATAATGACTGTGATCTTGCAATTGATGAGAGCGGCAATCTATCATTCTATGCCGATGCAGACGGTGATGGATTCGGTGATCCTTCAGTAGAGGTCTTAGCTTGTACAGCACCAGTAGGTTTTGTTGCAGACAATACCGATTGTGATGACACCAACAACGCATTAAATCCTGCCGCTGTTGAACTCTGTGATAATATAGACAACAACTGTAACATCCTTATTGATGAAGGTGCACAATTGACCTTCTATCAAGATGCAGACGGTGATGGTTTCGGAAATCCATTGGTAACTGCATTTGCTTGTAGCGCGCCAGCTGGATTTGTACTCGATGATACCGATTGTGATGATACAAGTGCAAGCAATAATCCACTTGGAGTAGAGGTTTGTGATAATGTCGATAATGACTGTGACCTTGATATTGATGAAAATGGAACTGATGTATTCTATCAGGATGCAGATGGTGACGGTTTCGGAAATAATGCTATAACAACCATTGGATGTTTTGCACCTGCAGGTTATGTATCAGACAATACCGATTGTGATGATACCAATAGTGCTATTAATCCTGGTGCTGCTGAGATCTGTAATAATGCAGACGACAATTGTAACTTCGCTATTGACGAAGGCGCTTTCATCACCTACTATTTTGATGGCGACGGTGACGGGTTTGGTGACCTCAATGTCACTGCACTTGGTTGTACAGCTCCATTAGGTTTTGTGTCTGAAAATACCGATTGTAATGATTCGAATAACGCAGTTTATCCTGGAGCAACAGAATTGTGTGACGGGCTGGACAATGATTGTGACCTTGAATTCGATGAGGGTGCTGGTATTTTGTACTACGCCGATAATGATGGAGACACTTTCGGTGATCCATTAAACTCAATATTCACTTGCACGCCTCCAGCCGGATATGTTACTGATAACACCGATTGTGACGACACAAGCGCACTCATCAATCCATTTGCGATTGATATCTGTGATGAAATCGACAACAATTGTAATTTGCTTATTGACGAATTAGGGGGAGGTTCATTATTCTATGCAGACGTTGATGGTGATGGCTTCGGTGATGCGCTCAACACTATTTCGGCGTGTGTAGCTCCTGATGGATACGTAGGCAACGACACCGATTGTGATGACACCAATAGCGATGTAAATCCTGGTGCTATCGAGATCTGCGACAATCTTGACAATGATTGCGATTTGGATATTGACGAAGACCTTCCTCTTAATGTTTACTACGAAGATTTGGATGGCGATGGATTTGGTACTACGGAATCTGAGGTTACGGCTTGTTCTGCTCCAATTGGCTATGCTGATAATGCAGACGATTGCGATGATTTCAATAACACAGTGTTCCCAGGAGCTGAAGAACTTTGCGATGGATTAGACAACAATTGTGACTTTATAATCGACGAAGGATTGGGTGGAGATACTTATTATGCAGATGCTGATGGAGATGGTTTTGGTGATATCAATACATCGATTACCGCTTGTGCTCAGCCAGTAGGTTATACCACTGACAACACTGATTGTAATGATGGCTGTCCCGATTGCTTCCCAGGTGCAGTGGAGTTGTGTGATGGATTGGATAATGATTGTGATGTGGTCATCGACAATGGATTAACAGAGAATACCTATTACCTCGATGACGATGGCGACGGATTTGGAGATATTGATAATACTATCATTGCCTGTTCTGCACCTCCATTGTATGTGGGCAGTGCTGATGACTGTGACGATACTGATTCTCTTACTTTCCCTGGTGCTCCCGAACAGTGCGATGGTATTGACAACAACTGTGATGAAGTCATTGACGAAGGTCTTGCCAATCAAACATTCTGGATGGATGCTGATGGTGACGGATTTGGTGATATCAACAATAGCATCGAAGCATGCGTTGCTCCAGTTGGATATGTTGATAACGATAGTGATTGCGATGATGCAGATGAAAACATCAATCCACTTGCAGAAGACATCTGTGATGGTATTGATAATAACTGTGACACAGAAATAGATGGCGGACTCACATTGACCACTTACTATCAAGATCTTGATGGTGATGGATTCGGAGATGACACTGTTACAATCGAAGATTGCACACAACCGGCTGGATATGTAGCGGTAGGTGGAGATTGTGATGACGCTAACGGTGCTATCAACCCAAGTGCAACGGATATCTGCAATGGCAATGATGATGACTGTGATTTGGATATCGATGAAGATGCCACATTCACAGATTTCTATATCGATGCTGATGGTGACGGATATGGAAGTCCAACTGAAACAATCAGCGCATGTTCACAACCATTTGGATATGTAGACAATGATCTTGATTGCGACGACAACAGCAATGCAATCAATCCTGATGCTGAAGAAGTGTGTGACAATATTGATAACAACTGTGATCTACAAATCGACGAAGGACTTACCGAAGGCAACTGCGCTGATACTGATGGTGACGGCGTTAACGACGGAAATGACCTCGATGATGACAATGATGGTATATTGGATACAGTAGAAAATGCAACCGCTACCAATGGTGGAGATACTGATAATGATGGCATCGTTGACAGCCTTGATAGTGATAGCGACGGCGATGGCATCAATGACGTGATCGAAGCGGGTGGTTCGGATCCTGATGGCGATGGTTATTATGGCGAAGGTCCAATCGTGGATGTAAACGGCGACGGAGTAGAAGATAGCATCGAGCCTCTCGGCCTCGAACCAGTGGATACTGATGGCGACGGCGCATTTGATTTCCAAGATCTCGACAGCGATGGCGACACAGTGAATGATGAGTTGGAAAACGATGTAAATGGCGACGGCACACCAGTCGATGATACCGATGGTGACGGCCTTCCAGATTACATCGATACTGACGATGATAACGACGGATTGCTCACTTCTGTAGAATGGGATTATGATGGTGACGGTATCGGACCAGATGATTGTGATAATGATGGGACACCAAATTATCTTGATGCTGATGCTTGTGGACTATTTGTACCAGAAGGTATATCGCCCAATGGTGATGGAATCAATGACCTCCTCGTGATTGAAGGCGTGAAAAGTGGAGTAGTGGTGAATCTGCAAATCTTCAACAGATGGGGCGCACTCGTTTATTCATCATCAAACTATGCTGATGATTGGGATGGCCGCGGTACCGAAGGACCTTTTGCAGGTGATCTGCCCGCAGGAACTTATTTCTACACCATCAAGCTTAGCGATGCAACAGAAGAACAAGTAGGATACATAACACTCTGGAGATAAGATGAAGAACATGAAAAATATAATATTGATTTTGGTTGGCTTCATCAGCTTGGAGTTGGCCGCACAACAAGACCCACAATACAGCATGTATATGTTCAATGGTCTTGCTATTAACCCCGCTTATGCTGGGTCTGCCGAAGGCATCAATGCCAACGTGCTCTATCGATCACAATGGACGGGCATCGATGGTGCTCCCAATACCATTGTGGCCAACGTGCACAAGGCATTTATGCAAGAAAAAATAGGTGCAGGAATTTCATTTAATAATGATCAAATTGGCGTAATGGATAGAAATACTATTTCATTAGCTGGTGCTTATCATTTGAAATTTAAATACAGTAAACTTGCTTTTGGACTTCAAGCAAACTATTCGCAGTATAATATTGGCTTGTCGCGTGTACAACACAGCCAAGACAACGCTGCCGATCCAACGTTTGCTGCAAACTTAAGTGAGTCGACAATTAATTTCGGTGCCGGAGTATTTTATTACGCGGATAAGTTTTTTGCTGGAATATCAGTTCCTTCCATTTTAAATAATGATCTGAGTGCTACAGAAATCACAGGAGGTCAGCAAGCATTAGAAGTGCCGCAGTTCTTATATAACGCAGGTTATATTTGGGCCGCTGATCCAATGATTGATATTAAACCAAGTGTTTTGATACGTCACACCACTGGTGCGCCAATCAATTTTGATTTGAATGTGAATGCATATTACAAAAAGTTCATCGGCCTTGGTGTGGGATATCGTTCAAGCAATGCACTGGTAGCAATGCTCGAATGTCAAGTGCATCCTTATGTGAAATTGGGATATGCTTATGACCGCGAGCTGACCGATCTGGGCGTTTTTGCTCGTCATACACATGAAGTTCTATTACGATTTACAATGGGACCAAAAGGCACACAAATTTCTCCAAGACTTTATTGATCAAATACCACCCCCTATGAAGTTGTTTAGATTAATAGTAATAGTTCTCCTATTCGCTTCTTGCGGCACTCAGCAGAAGCTCAAATATGCAGAACGTCTCTATAACGAAAAGGCCTATGCTCAGGCCGTAGAAGTATGCGAGGCCATCAAAGGCGACAATGTTGAAAAGAATCGTCGTTTAGCATTGAGCTATTTCAAAATGCTTAAGATGGATAAAGCAGCAGAAAACTTTGCAAAGATCCCTTCAGAGAGTTTTAATGAAGAAGACAAAGTCATCTACTGTGAAGTGCTCAAGCAAACAGGTAACCTCGGAGCCTCGACCAACTTGGCGGCCACAACCCACGCTGCGGGGATGGAAGAGGCGATCAATGATTATCTTAATCCTTTAGTCAAGTCACCTGAAGCAGAGATTAAAGTTTATCCTGAAGCGTTCAATTCGCGCAATGATGAGATGACTCCATTCTTTTATGCTGGCAATATTTATTTCATGTCCAACAACAGAGAGGAGTATTCTATTGAATCAAATTTCAAATGGCAGAATAAACCTTTTCTTCAGATCGTAGATACTGCGGGTAGTGCAGCAAATCGCTTTGCAGCTCTTAACACGACACTGCACGATGGACCTGTATTTTTAAGTGAAGAGTTAGGACTCATGTATTTCAATAGAAGTATTCCATCTAAGGGAAAGAATGCACCGAGAGTTAGTTTGTTTGAGAAAAAGCTTGCCACGCTGAATGATTCAAAAGCAACCGAGCTTCCATTCTGTAACAATGCCTCCTCTTATATGCATCCTTATCTTAATCCCAAAGGGAATTTGTTGGTGTATTCTAGCAACCAACCAGATGGAAAAGGCGGAATGGATATTTACGCCGTGAAAAGAAATGATGACGGTTCGTATGACCAACCTGCTGCCATAAACGGAAATATCAATACCAAGTTCGACGAAGTGTATCCCACGTTTTTGACGGATAGCGTATTGGTTTTTGCATCCAACAAAACTTCGGGATATGGTGGTCTGGATTTATATGTGTCCAATCTCACACGTGATGGCATTTGGACAGACCCACGTCTTTTGGATATGCCGCTCAATTCTACAATGGATGATTTTCATCTTATTCCTGCGCCAGATTTGGATGGGAAATATTATCTCTCCACAAATCGCGACGGTCATGATGAAATCTACAGCGTTTTTATCCCCAATTCACTCGCCGGCGGCTGGGAGGTGACGATAAAAAATGAAGCAATGTTGGAAGTATTGCGAGGCCAAAGTTTGAAGGCTCAATACGACCTGACTAGTGTGCCTTCAGAACAACTCACTACAGATGACGCTGGGATGATAGCAGCGAAAGCAAATGGTGGAACGCTCACTATCATCGCTGATGGCTACAAACAAGCTCAAATCAACTATGCAGGAGGCAAGCATGCATATTTCAGAACGATTAGTCAGACCCTTTCTCTTTCACCCAATACTACTTATGAATTAGCAGGTAGTGTAGTAGAGGAGACTTCCAAGGAACCTATTTCAAATGTGTTGGTGAAATTTATTGCAGGTGATATTCGTGACTCCGTCTATACAAATAGGAGCGGAAACTTTGCACAGGCCTTAGATTTAAAAAAGTTCAAAGATTTGAATAGCATCAATATTGAACTTCAAAAGACAGGTTATGCGCCCAAGAAAATAAATGGAGTGAAACTCAATACTGATGGATCCAGCTTTGATCTCAACACGGCGGCCGATCTATCTTTAAATAAAATCGGTATTGGTGATGACCTCGCGTCTTTGTTGTCTCTCGAGCCCATTTACTTTGAATCAGCAAAAGCGGACATTACCCAACAAGGGGCGAATGAACTGGATAAAGTGGCGAATATTCTATTGAATAACCCACAGTTTGTGATCGAGTGTGGCGCGCATACAGACTGTCGCGGCTCGCGCGCATCGAATGCAACACTTTCGTCTAAGCGAGCTCAAAGCACAGTGAAATATTTGATTTCAAAAGGTGTCACGGCCAATCAACTTCGCTATAGAGGCTATGGAGAAGATCTCCCAATCAATGATTGTAAATGCGAAGGAGCGATAAAGACTTCGTGCTCGGATGATCAACTTGCTCTGAATAGAAGAACAGAATTTAAAGTGGTAAAAGAAAACGAAGCCGTTGCGGAGGCGGTTATAGCAGCAGAAGAGGTCGTGGTAAAGTCGTCACCCACATTAGCTCCTGAAGACAAAATCAACAGAGAGAATGTAACGGGCAGCACAACTACTGAGATCGCTCGAGAACAAGTTGAGATAAAACTTTTGGAACCGCTGCGTTTGGATCAGTTTGAAATGGGCACTTCAATCGTATATGTATCTACCGAAGGAATACTCCAAAATACGCTTCCTTCTGGGAAATTATATATGGTTCAAGTAGGAGCTTTTAGAGAAGCAGTTGACGTGGAAATTTTCAATGGGCTCGAACCACTCTACTCTGAAGTCACCCCCAAAGGGTTTACACGCTATTGTATAGGTATGTTTACTGTCTATGAAAAAGCCGAACGAGCCATGCTTGCACTTCAAAAAAGAGGCTTCTCAGATGCCTTTATTGTGGGGTATAAAGAGGGAGTTCGAGTGCCCGTCCAAACGCTATATTCAGAATAATTGTATCAAATACAGTGAAAAAAGGCCTCGAATTCGAGGCCTTTTTTCATTAATAGGTTAAACAAGACTACTGAATTTTAACAAAAAAATCACCCGAAACCCTTGATAACACACATAAAAGACAACTTTGTTTAAGCTTGTGAACAATAACAACCTATTCGTGTTTAACTTTCATATCACAAAAACCATCCTACTATGAGTGCACAAGTAGTTCCAAATGACTTTGTTGTAAATCAGAACAACATTGTAAACGACGTTTCATACGTAATCTACGAGACTAACAATGTAGGTACCTTGAACCAAGTAAAACTGACTAAGAACGTGGTGAGCTTTGTACTCCAAGGTTCTAAAAAACTCTTTGTAAACGAAGAGGCAATCCAAATCTCCAGCAGTGATGTGCTCTTTATTAGCAAAGGCAATTGCATTATGCAAGAGCGCACAGCCTCGGGAAGTAGCAATTTCAAATCATTGCTTTTCTTTTTTGAAGATGCTGTAATAACAGAATTTTTAAAGGAAAGAAGTATTGTGATTGACGCGAGTAGTCAAAACGATTTGAATCCAAGACACACCGTCATCACAAAAAATGACTCAGTCTATGATTTTTTGAATGCCATCCAGCAACCACAGATGAATGAGCATCCAGAAAAATTAAAGCAGGAGTTCAAAACACTTCTTAGCTGGTGTTATGACAACGTACCCGGTTTTGGCAGTTTCCTCGCTGGTATTATCTGGAAATCATCCGATATCCGATTCAAAAAAATAGTAGAGAGTCACGCTTTTAGCAACTTAAGTTTGGAAGAGCTTTCGTTTATCTGCGGCATGAGCCTATCTACCTTCAAAAGGAGATTTAAAATGAAATATGGCTGCACACCAGGTAAGTATTTTCAATTGAAAAGACTTCAACGTGCGAAGGAGTTGCTTGAAACAAGAAAAGTAAAAGCAAGCGATATCTATCTCGATTTCGGGTATGAAAACCTCAGCAATTTTAGCGCAGCTTTGAAAAATACATTTGGCTTGAGTCCTCGCCAATTAAAAGCTGCGGGTGCTACTGTTCTCTATTGATTTTTTTGGCTCTCTAATCATACAAAAGGTTGTCATTCCGCTTACAACGACAGTGGCATAGGTGCTAAATCCCATGCGCTCGTAAACTCTGTTGTTTTGGGTCATAGTTGTTTCCGCGAGCACTGGTAATTGTAAGCGGTCTGAAGCCTTGTATAAGATATCTTTCAATTCATTGGCCGTGGTAAAATCTCTTCCTTCAGTGGAGGCTCCTAAATACCAACAGTGAAGATGAGCGCCGATTTTTCTTTGTTGTTTTTTTACTAAAAAACTCCTCCAAATCACCCTTGGCAAACGCCATATTCCCACGGCTTTGAAAAGTAGTTTTATTTCTAAAATAATTTCTTGAAAAAAGGGAATATGCTCTTCTGAGCTGTAGAAACAAATCACTCCTTTTTTATTGGATGAAATAAAAAGCCCTTTGCGCAGTATGCTGTAGTCGGTGAGAAATTCTGCTAGCGCTTTTCTTTTTTTTATATAATTCTTTCCTTTTCCAATAGAAAAATATACAGCCGGATTGCCGTCAAACGACGCTTCCATGAGCTGTATGGCTATTTCTCTATCAGGGTTCGACATTCGAGACACAGTTTTGCGTCGCGTAAAATTAGAGCTTTTTCATTGAGCTCGGCCATATGATCATGACACCGATAAAATTCATATTTTCGAAACGAAAAATTCGCCCGAGGTAACAATAGATCCGTGTAATCAAGATTAAAAGTATGTTTAAATATAAGCTTGTAAGAATTTTACGGCAACGGCTATTTCAAAATATACTTGAAGTTGTTTTCTATATTTTGTGTGATGTTTTGGGTCATAGTATCTTAGAGCCGATTTGTTCTAACTGTTCTCTTGAAGAAATAGTTTCTAGCGTGTTGGGTACTATTGGACTTAAGGCTATACTAGTTTTATTACCGTACTTGGCATTGAGTTTTTTGATTTATTATTTACTTAAAAAGAGAATTAGTTCAGAGCGTATTTTTTCATTCGTTAATTTACTGGTTAATTTAATTATTGTTTTGAGCTTTATTTCTTTACCTAAAAATACCTATGACGAAATGTTCTGGCCTACTCTTGTAATAATTACTTCCTCTCTCATTATAATTTTATGGTCAGAAATATTTAAAGTGAGGAGGTTAGGACTCAAATATTAGATTCTGTAAAAAATATTCCTAAAAAATGAAAGTTCTATTATTGACTATTCTGTGTTTGAGTTCGTCGCTTCTACCATCTTGCACGGAGCGAAATATTTGCGAACCTAATCAAGTTGACTTTTTGTTAGGTCTTAATCTAAAAGACACTCTTTCGACACGTAATGCGTTAGACAGTTTGTCAAAATGTGATTCTTTAACTGGATATTCTTTGGGTTTAATTGCTTTAGACTATTTACTTATCGGAGAAATAGAATTGAGTAAGAAAAGGGCATTTGAATTAATGAAAAAGGACTCGACAATGTTAGAAAGAAGCCTTGAGTGTATTTATGAATCATACAGAAAGCAGAAAATAGTTGATAGTTCTTTATTTTATTTCGAAAAGTATTTAAAAGTTGAAACGGGTAATTTGATTACCGATAAATGCTCTGAGAATTATATGAAAGGCTCTATTTGTTTTGAAGGTAAGGAGTATCATAAAGCATTTATGTTTATGTGCAAAGCGATTGAACTATTCCCTGTAGACGGTAGAACACTTACAACACTCGAGAATTTGCATACTTACAATATGCTAATTATCAATGAGGTTTTAGGTGGAGATTTCGCAGAACAATATGCTCGGAAGTACTTGGATGTTTTATAGTAATTAGTCGAGTTGAAAGAATCACCTAGATAAGAAAACTCCCCCCCCAAAAAAACTTAAGTGGCTGTGTTTAGTGTTTCACAAAATCTATTGGGCTCGAGATGAATGATGCATTCAATCTTCACAGACATTTCAACATTGAAACAATAGAAATCCTACCTTTATCCCGAAAATCAACGAAGATTTTACAGCGCGGCTGCTGCGAGGGTTTTTAAGGGGCTTTGGAAAGGCTTGTCGATAGAGGCGTTGAGGGAGGGGTTCAATTACCTCCTGGGATCGGAAAGGTGAGTTCAAATGACCAAGCAACTGATTGGAGTCGTGTTCTTAATTCATCTATGTTTTTTATAAGGTCGTTAAAAGATGGCTTGTTCTCATCGTAAATCATTTCTTCCATCATTTTAGCGTAATCGGCCTTCCATTCTGCCATTTTACTCTCAATTGGCAAGGGA
>JBKCOM010000204.1:0-2450 GCA_046309775.1 Flavobacteriales bacterium | reverse complement strand
ACACAACCAAATCCAATTAATCCGATTTTTTTCATGATTTTATATTTTAGAAAGTACGTTGATCTCTTCTTCTTGAAGAATGCTTGTTAATTTTTTTGTTTCTACTAAAAAACCATCATGTCCATAGGAAGACTGGATGATGTGCAGCGAAGCATCGGGTATATGTTTCGCCAAAAAGGCCTGTTCAGCTGGAGGAAACAACTGATCGCTATCAATGCCGATGACGGTTGTTTTTGCTTTTATCAAACCGAGTGAACGTTCGATCGGTCCTCTGTTTCGCCCTACATTATGGCTGTCCATGGATTTGGTGAGGCTGTAATAGCTGTAAGCGTCAAACCTCTTTACTAATTTTTCTCCTTGATAGCGCTGGTATGCTGCCGCAGGGAACTCGTCAATTTGTTGGAGGCTCTTTGCCGCTTGAGTATTGTTGTAGGCATCATAGTGGCGATAGCTGAGAAGTGCGATGGCCCTTGCTGCTCTCAAGCCTCGCGTAGCTGCATGTGGAGAGGGCACTCCCCATGTTACGTCTGCTTCAATCGCCATGCGTTGCGCTTCGTTGTAGGCAATGCCCCAAGGTGAGTGTTGCGCTGCGGTGGCGATCAATACAAGGTGCTCACAAATGTCTTGGTCTTCAATTGCCCATTCCATTGCTTGAAAACCGCCCATGCTGCCACCAATGAGCGTATGTATTTTTTTAATACCCAAATGCTCTTGAAGCAGCCTGTGAGCTTTCACCATATCACGAATGGTTACCAATGGAAAATTTTGGTAATAGGGTTTTTCTACAAAGGAATTGACAGTAAGAGGACCAGTCGTTCCGTAGCAGCTTCCAATGACATTGGCACAAACGATGAAATATTTTTCTGGATCGTAATAATTTCCGATTCCAAAAAGTCCATTCCACCAATCGAGCACATCGCTATTGGCAGTAAGGGCATGACACACCCACACGACATTGCTGCCATCGGTGTTGAGGTGACCTACCGTATGGTAGGCCACCTGCAAACCGTGGAGGTGTGTGCCACCTTCCAAACCAAACAAACCATCAGGCGAGAACGTCTTCATTGATTTTTGTGGGAATAGGAATGTTTACTGCGTCAATCGCATTGCGCAAATCTGCTTTGATGTCATCGATGTATTCGATGCCCACCGACAATCTGAGAAGACCAGGTTCAACCCCTGCAGCGCGTTGTTCTTGTTCTGTAAGTTGTTCGTGCGTAGTGCTCGAAGGCTGAATGATGAGCGTTTTGGAGTCGCCTACATTTGCGAGGTGCGATACGAGCTGGAGATTATTCACCAACACATCTGCCGCTTCTTTGCCTCCTTTTATTTTGAAGCTCAACACACCACCAAATCCATTGGTCAAATATTTTTTTGCGAGTGCATTATACTTAGACGACTTGAGTCCGGGATAGTTTACATATTCCACTTCGGGCTGTTGCTCTAGCCATTCAGCAATAGCAAGTGCATTCTGAACGGTGCGTTCTACACGAAGGGAGAGCGTTTCAAGACCTTGGAGAAGGAGGAAAGAATTGAAAGGAGCGAGCGCAGGTCCAAAGTCACGCAGTCCTTCTACGCGAGCGCGGATGGCGAAAGCGATGTTGGGTAGGCCGAGAGGATTGCCCTCACCAAAGACTTCCCAAAATTTGAGGCCGTGATAGCCCTCACTGGGTTCGGTGAATTGAGGAAATTTTCCATTGCCCCAATTGTAGTTTCCGCCATCGATGATAACACCGCCAACGCTGGTGCCGTGACCTCCTATCCATTTAGTAGCGCTCTCTACCACAATGTTGGCGCCGAATTGTAACGGTTTGAAGAGATAGCCTCCTGCACCAAAAGTATTATCTACCACAAGAGGTACATCGTATTTGCGCGCGATGTCGGCAATCTTTTCGAAGTCAGGAATATTGAAACCGGGATTACCTATTGTTTCGAGATAGAGAGCTTTTGTTTTTGTATCAATGAGATTCTCAAAAGAAGCAGGGTCATCGCCATCTGCGAAGCGCACCTCGATGCCGAGGCGTTTGAATGCTACTTTGAATTGGTTGTACGTACCTCCGTAGAGAAAGGAAGTAGTAACGAAGTTGTCGCCAGCTTGCAGGATGTTGTTGAGCGCGATGAATTGCGCGGCCTGTCCAGAGCCAACGGCGAGAGCGGCCACACCACCTTCCAGTGCAGCGATGCGCTTTTCAAAAACATCCGTCGTTGGATTCATGATGCGCGTGTAGATGTTTCCAAATTCACGCAGACCGAAGAGGTTTGCTGCATGAGCGCTGTCGTTGAAGACATAGCTAGTGGTTTGGTAGATGGGTACAGCGCGTGAACCAGTGGTTGGATCTGCTGATTGTCCTGCATGAAGTTGCAGCGTGTCGAAATGAAAATTTGCCATGATATGTATTGATTTAAAAATTTTACTTGAAAAAAAAAGCCCCCCGGAAATGAGTCATTGT
>JBKCOM010000203.1:0-93116 GCA_046309775.1 Flavobacteriales bacterium | reverse complement strand
TAAAAATACCAGAGAAATAAGTCTAAGCATACCCATCCAAATCTTTCCAGAAGATAAATTTTGGATTGCGTATTGTCCTATTCTTGAAATTTCAGGCTATGGTGATACCGAAGAACAAGCGAAAGAATCCTTTGAGGTTTCATTGAAAATATTCATTGATGAAACTGTGAAAAAAGGAACGCTAGAGAAGATCTTACTTGACTTAGGATGGTCACTTTCGAAATTCCCCAAAGCCTCCTATAAGCCACCAAAACTCGCAATTTCGAAAAGAAAAAAAACGGTTATTAGTGAAACCATTAAAGAAAAGGTATTGATCCCGTATTAACCACCTATGTCTAGTAAACCTATTAAAAGAAAGGTTTGGGTTGATTGGCTTAAATCTAGAGGCTTCAAACACATTCGCACAGAAGCTAGTCACGAAATTTGGGATAATCCAGTAGAGCCGCTCAATAGACCAATTGTTTTCAGAACAGTAGGGAAGGAAATCCCTGCATTCCAAATAGATACTTGTTTAAAAACAATTGGAGTAGCCTACAAAGACTTCATAAAGGAAGCTAAGTGAAACGATACTTCTTTTTTGATAAAAAAAATATAGTCATTAGTGCCGCGCTGTTAGGCGTCACTGTTTCGTTATTGATTCTTGAAATACTTCTGGGGTCGGTGAGCATTGCGACGATGGATGTGGTGAAAAGTCTGGTGGGCGTGCAATCGGACGAAAAAATCAATGTAATCATCTTAGAATCTCGTTTGCCGAGAGCGCTTACGGCGCTAACAGGCGGCATGGCACTCGCGCTCAGTGGTTGGCTCATGCAGACGCTCTTTCGCAATCCACTCGCCGGACCTTCTATCTTGGGCATTTCAAGTGGAGCATCTCTTGGAGTTGCCCTTGCCATAATGGGAGGCGCCGCGGCAGGAATTACTGGCACCATCTCCATTACACTGGCCGCACTTATCGGAGCAATTGCGGTAATGCTCATCATATTGCCTTTTTCATATCGGTTGAAAGATCATGTCAGTCTTTTGATTTTCGGAATCATGATCGGTCATTTTACTTCTGCTATAGTGAGCATTTTGCAATTCAAGTCATCCCAAGAAAACCTTCGCAGTTTTGTACTATGGGGCATGGGAAGCTTTAGTGATGCGAATTTCACTGAGATTTTAATTATCTCTATTTTCTTATGCATAAGCATCATTTTTTTATGTTTTCGCCTCACCTCACTCAATATACTTCAGCTCGGTGATGAATACGCCAAATCTCTTGGTGTGAACGTGCGATCCATGCGCATCGCTCTCATTCTGCTCTCTGGAGCGCTGGCTGGAGTTGTTACCGCATTTTGCGGTCCCGTCTCATTCATAGGACTTGCGGTGCCTCATTTCGCGCGAATGCTTTTCAAAACATCCAATCATCAGCGACTCTTTTTACCACTCATCCTCATCGGTGGCATCACTGGACTTTTCAGTGATTGGAGTTCGCGCATGCTCGAGATTCCATTGAACGCGGTGACATCAGCAATTGGCGCTCCTGTTGTGATACTGATCATCGTGCGTTATTCTAAATCAAAAAATTATTTTGGATAAAAAAATGGCGCTGCTTCATCTCGACCAACTCAGTTATGGATTTCCAAATAAAAAATTGGGAACGATCAACCTGCGCGTTGAAGAGCCCGAAATCATTGGGCTGAAAGGATTGAATGGCTCCGGAAAATCGACATTGCTACGCACCATCTCCGGACATCTTGCCCCTTTGCAAGGAAGTGTTTTTATTCAAGAAAAAAATATTCATGCCCTCTCCCCTATCACTGCCGCAACCTTGGTGAGCATTATCTTCACACGTCGCCCGCAAGTGTTTGGAATCACAGCGCGCGAACTCATAGAGATGGGAAGATTTGCGCATCATCAAAAGAAAAAAGATCTCGCACATGATGAAGCATTGCTTACAATGATTTCGCAAGAATTAAAATTAGAAACGCTGCTACCACGCATGATTGACACTTTAAGTGATGGTGAAATGCAGCGTGTGTTGATAGCCCTCGCCCTCGCCCAAGAAACGCCAGTAATCCTCATGGACGAACCCACGGCATTCCTCGACTATCAAGCGAAAGATGATTTTTATTTCCTATTAAAAAAATTAAAATCCGACTTCCAAAAACTCATCATCTTCAGCTCGCACGACTTACCACTGATGGAGCGGGTGGCGGATAAAATGCAGAATTTGGAAGATTGAGAGATTGGAAGTTGGAAGTTGGAAGTTGGAAATTCCAAAATCCAAATCCCAACCTCCAAAATCCAAAATCCAACCTCCAAAATCCAACCTCCAAAATCCAAATTCCAAATTCCAAGCTCTAAACTCCAAACTTGAACGTTTTATTAGTTAGTTTGTACCAGCGTTTGATGTTGGACATCACTAAACACGTAAAGCAAATTTTTATGAAACAGATTTTTTTAGTTGTAGCCTTACTACAGCTCGGTTTTCAGGGGTTTTCTCAAAACTCCAAACTCATTGCGCCTCCTGTAACTGATGTGACGGTTTTCTTGTCTGGTGCGCAGTTGACACATTCTGACAACGTATCTATGAAAGCGGGAGATAATGTATTTCGCATCACAGACCTCACGCTCAATCTTGATCCTAACAGTATTCAGGTAGAAGGAAATTCAAACTACACCATCATCAGCGTGCGCCATCAGGTGGACTATACGTTGCAACCAGACAATAATCCAAAGGCAAAAAACATTCTTGATAGTTTGGATGAATTGCGTTTCAAACAAAGAGAAATTGTTGGTGTGAAAAATTCGCTTCGTCAAGAACAAGCGATGCTCGAAGCAAACCGCAGCATCAAAGGTGCAAACAGCAGTTTGCTCGCAGAAGACCTTCAAGAAATGGCGAATTTTTACCGCGAACGATTCAAGCAAATCGAATACAAATTGCTCGAGTTGGAAGAACAAGAGCGACAGAACAATCAGTTGATGACAAGCCTCAGCAATCGCTTGAATCAAATGAATGCACGCAAAGGCACCAATCCTAGTGAAATCCTCATCACACTTCAAGCTACTAAAGAAGGAAAATTCCCAATGAAGATTTCATACCTCGCCTACAACGCGGGCTGGATGCCTGTTTATGACCTTCGCGCAGAAGATATCAATTCAAACATCGAATTCTCTTATCGCGCCAAAGTGTTCCAAAGCACCGGTAATGATTGGGATAATGTGAATCTCACTATTTCTACCGGCAATCCTACCGTAGGTGGACAAGCACCTGTGCTCTACCCTTGGTACGTGAACTTCTATGAGCCGATGTATGGCAGATTGGATAGAGCGCAAGCTTATGATGACAAAAATGCGACCCCAAGTGTAGCACAAGGCTATGAGCTCCAAGAGGTCGAAATTTCAATGCAGAAAGTAGCGCCAAAAACCATTGCCAACTATACCACGGTTTCAAACAATACTGTCAATACTGAATTTAAAATTTCGATTCCGTATGACATCCCGAGCGACAATCAGCAATATGATGTGATTATGCAGAAAGAGAGCATCAAGGCAATCTTCGATTATGTGACTGTGCCGAAATATGACAACGACGCATTCCTTCGTGCACGACTCACCGACTGGATGCAATACAGCTTGCTTCCAGGCGAAAGCAACATATATTTCAAAGGCACTTATGTAGGCAAAGGATTTATCGATCCAGTGCAAGCGAATGATACACTTACCGTGAGCCTCGGACGCGATCGCGCAATCAATATCAAGCGTGATCAAATCAAAGAGTTTTGTAAAACAAGCACCTTCGGTTCGAAGCAAAAGACCACCAAGGCTTATGAAATAACTATCACGAACACTAAGAAACAAGCCATCGACATCGAGGTAGAAGATCAATTGCCAATTTCACAAAACAGCGAAATCGAAATTGAAACTGAAGAGTTGAGCGGCGGTTCTTACGATCCAACAACAGGAAAGGTGACGTGGAAGCTGCGAATAGAGCCCGGTCAAACGGTGAAAAAACAATTGCGATTCAACGCGAAATATCCTAAGAAGAAATATTTAAGTGGGCTATAACCAATGCCCAAAGACACGCTTTTTCGTGTCGAGATAAAATTCATTTTCACGATGCGAAGGCATCTTTAAAGCGAGGCGTTCGACGACAGTAATCCCACTGTTTTCGAACGCTTCGAATTTTTCGGGGTTGTTGGTCAAGATCCGTACCTGCTTGATGCCTAAGGCATGGAGGATTGAAATAGCTGGGGAATAATCACGTTCGTCCGCATGGAAGCCAAGGGCGATGTTCGCTTCGGCAGTATCCATTCCCTCATCTTGAAGGTTATATGCCCTTAATTTGTTTACAAGCCCTATTCCGCGACCTTCTTGTCTTAAATACAATAACACACCACCATGTTCCTCAAAGTGCCTCATTGCCGCTTGTAATTGTTCGCCACAATCACATCGAAGACTCCCAAATACATCACCTGTCAAACACTCGGAATGAATCCGAATATCAACTACGCCAGATTTATCAAGATTTTTAGAAACAAGAGCCACGTGGGGTGAATCCACTTTGCCGCTCTCGAAAGCGTAAATGGAATAATCACCTTTATCGGTTGGCAGATGCGATACCACCAACTCCTCTCCTACTCTATTCGGCTTTTCTGCCATGTATTGCCCCCTGTTCTTTAAAAAGGAGCACAAAGATAGACAATAGGTAGATTAGTTATCATCTTTCACTTTGAGCGACAATATACCCGCAAAAATCATTGTAGCACCTCCCAGCGCAATCGTAGACATTGTATTTCCGCCAAAAACATGAATGGTGAGATAGCCCAGAATCGTACCTGCCACTATTTGAGGAATAACAATAAAGAAATTAAACACTCCCATAAAGTACCCCATACGATCGGGAGGTAGCGCACCAGCAAGCATAGCGTAAGGCATCGATAAAATGCTTGCCCACGCCACACCTACCATACCCATAGACACAGCAATCATCATTGGATCGCTTATCAAGCGCAATGACAAAAGCCCTAAGCCTCCAATCACAAGACAAATCATGTGTGTTAATTTTCGGCTTGTACGAGCTGCAATTAGGGGAATGATGAATGCAAAAACAGCGGCCACTAGATTTCTGATACTGCTGCATATATTCAACCAATCGGCCCCATTGTTATAATTCTTTTTTACCTTATCAATTTCTTCCAAATTAGAACCTGAAAACAAGCCAGACTGAGCATAGTGATTGGCGAGATTAATACTAATAGTAACCTTTTCATTACCCGGCTGGAACTGCAAAGCATCGCTCAAATCCCGCTCAAGGTTGCGCAATTGCTTCAATTCATCTGGCTTTCCAGTAAAGTTAGTCAAGCGTTGCGTAACATCGGCTTGCATCACTTTAAAATTCTCACGTGACACTTTCATGTCATAGACGTTCGAGGTAACTGCATTTGTAGAATAAATCCACATTGCAAATAGCGCAAACCACGAAAAAAACTGCACCCAGGCCAGTTGGCGCATCGTTTTAGGCATTTTTACAATTCCTGTAAATGGTTCTAAAAATGCCTTGCCCAAAGATGTTTTCTTTCTATGCTCTTTAAACTCCTCAATGTCTGCCGGAGGGATTTCTTTGGTGGTAAAAACGGTGTACATTACTGCTACTAAAAAGGCAAGGCCTCCTAAATAAAATGACCATTTCACTGAATCTGGTATGACACCCGGAGCAGCGGTGTTGCTCACATTAAACCAATTTGTAAATACCCATGGCAAAGCCGCGGCTATCACCGAACCAATACCAATAAAAAAACTTTGCATCGCAAAACCCATTGTGCGCTGTTCAGGTGGCAACTTGTCTCCAACGAATGCCCTGAAAGGTTCCATAGAAATATTGATGGATGCATCTAGTACCCAAAGCATACCTCCCGCTATCCATAACTCGGGAGAATTAGGCATGACAAGAAGCGCAAGCGAAGCGAGAATGGCGCCAATAAAAAAATATGGTCTGCGGCGTCCCCAATAGGGATGCCATGTGCGATCACTCAAGTAACCAATGATTGGCTGCACTAGTAAGCCCGTTACTGGCGCGGCAATCCAAAGAATTGGAATTTCGTCTTTATTCGCACCTAAGGTTTCAAAAATTCTACTGACGTTTGAATTTTGCAACTCGAATCCAAATTGAATACCCAGAAATCCAAAACTCATATTCCAGATTTCCCAAAAGCGAAGTTTGCGTTGTTCCATGGGTGCAAGATAATTCGAAATTCGGAATTCGGAATTCGGGATTTGGAATTCGGGATGCGGGATTCGGGATTCGGAATTCAAATATTTCATTCGAATATATAGGAATAACAAACCTTGCTTTCCTTGCTCTTGAATAGGATAGATTTGGGAATGAAAAATTTTCTTGAAACTCAATTGTGGATAGACTCTATCAACTTTTATAATGAGACGTCAACCATTGTTCTCAAACTCAAGCGCAGCGGTTATTATCGGCTGTCTGAACAATTTGAATCTTCATGCGGCAGTATTTGTGATAATATAGCTGAAGGATTTGGTCGAGGTGGAAATAAAGAGCTCATACAATTTTTAGCAATTGCCCGAGGATCTTGCCATGAATGCATTAGTCAAGTTTACAGAATTGAAATAATCAATTGCATCTCATCCGTTGAACGTGATGAATATCTGGCTAAACTTTTTGATATATCAAAACAACTCAATGGGTTTAGCGCATATCTTCAAAAGTCCGATTTTAAAGGAGTGAAGTATAAGTCCAGAAATCCTGAATCTTGAATTCATAATTTCCAAATTCCGAATCTCTAATTCAGAATTCAGAATTCAGAATTCAGAATTTAGAATAAAAAAACCGCCCCCCATTGCTGGAGGGCGGTTTGAAAATTATTGTTGAGCCTTGCGGCCGACGATTACTTTGTAACCATCATGCGCTCAGTGATCACTTTGCTATCGAAGGTCATTTCCACCAAGTAGATACCTGATGTCAATGGACGATCGAATGCGATGATCGTGTTGAGTGCACCGTCTACAACGAAGCGGTTTGACCATACAATGCGTCCTGTTGCATCCATGATGCGAACATTTACATTGTCTGAATCGATACCTGCCAAGTTGAGGTTAACCATTTCACCGTTGTTCGGATTTGGATACAACGCTGCTGAGATTCCATCGTTAGTGTTAACTTCCATCAACACGCGATCAGAAACTTCTGCTTCGTCGTTGCCTGCCTCAGCCATACCTAAACCACCAGCGATTTGAAGGTAGAAGCTGTTTGACAAATCAAAGCTGCTTTGAGCTGATGCATTCGGGAATAGAGGACGAACACGTACTCTGAAACGCTCACCTGCTGCTACGTTCGGGATATCAGTTGTTCTGATGAAACGTGAGCTAGTAGTTGTAGTGAACGTACGTGGGAATGGCTCTTGATCAACGTTTGAAGCGTTAACCAATTGGAACTCCCACTGCCAGCGAGAAACACCACATACCCAAATATCAGTACCGATGATCGCGCCAATAGTGCGTGTAGCAGCTGGATGACGGTCGATCGCTCTCAAGTTTACTGGTGGGTGGTTGCCAATTGTAATAGTACAGTTTGGAGCACCAGCAGCAGTCAAGATAGAAGTGTTACCACCTGCATCCACAACACTGAATACGCTGTTTACAGCCACAGTGTACGAACGACCGTGCTCAAGACCAGGAATGTTTGAAAGCGCAATGCTTGTACCTGAAGTCAAGGTAGCATTGTATGTTGCGTTTGGTGAAGCAACCTCTGTGAATGACAACTGATAGTTAGATGCACCTGTCCAGTCAACTTTGAATGTGCTACACAATGACGCGAAGCTATTGCCATTGTCACATGTAGATGGGTTCAATGATTGGATACATACAGCGAAAGTAGTTGGTGTTGCAGGAGCAACTTGTCTTACTGCCAACCAGTACTGAGCACCAGAAGTCAAGTTGTCTACAGCCAATATTTCGTTACCGTTTGAGTTAGATGCATTCTCCAAAGCAACAGTGTTACCAGCGTTGTCTTCAAGCTCCAACAAGCAGTTTGAAGAACCAGTCAATTGGATACGTACTGCATTGCTAGATGCTGTGAAGCGGTACCAAAGGTCATTACCAGAAGCTTCGGATGGAGTTGAGTTTGCAAGGTTACCACTGATGCTAGAACATGCAGGGAACGCTTGTGGTGTAACCGCAGTTGCGTTTGCACGAGCATCGTTTGCAGAACCGTTAGCAATCGTAATTACATAATCTTCTGTTTCGTGGAAATCGTAAGTTGCACATGGGTCAATTACACCTACAGCAGATTCGAACGGATCATTCTTACGAATACGAAGTGCGGTAGCACCAAGGCCTGCTGTGAGCGGCACAGTGAACGTGAAGTTCGTTACTGAGTTCGCAGCGAGATTAGCGGTGTTTACATACACTTGCTCTGTAGTTTCAAAGATACCATTTCTGTTGTAGTCAATCCAGATACCAACGTTGTTATTAGCAAAGGTACCCACGCGGAATGAACCAGTGAACTGACCACCACGTGTAACAGTAGTAGTATAAGATATCGCAGGATAAGCTGTATATGCAGCGAAGTTTACACCACTTGGGTTGTTGATTGCTCCCAAATCGAAGTCTGCGAT
Organism: Flavobacteriales bacterium; assembly: GCA_046309775.1. GTDB lineage: Bacteria > Bacteroidota > Bacteroidia > Flavobacteriales_D > Sanyastnellaceae > JAIXWP01. Next base: position 84,492 of record JBKCOM010000203.1, on the reverse strand, counting down.
GAAATCACCACCAGTATTATCTCCAGTAGTTGGCGTGCAGTAACATGTTGCAAATGGAGACATCGCTACAGCCAACAATGCTGATGGTGTAGTAGATGTAGTACCTGCGGTAGAACATCCGATACGTACACGGTAGTCAGTAGCTACAGATTGAGTTGTAGTCAATGTTGGACCGTTAGCAGCAGGAATGTTTGTCCAGCTTTGTGTAGCTGTTCTGCGCTGCCACTGGTATGTATTGTTTACGTTTTGGTTTGAAGCACTCAATGTGAATGTTGCGCCCGCACAAACATTTGATGGACCGTTTACAGTACCACCGCTTTGGTTGATTGTACACAAATTCTGACAGAGTGTAGTAAGAGTGAATGAACCTGAATCAAAGCTAGAGAAACCTCTTACCAATACATAGTATGTAACACCAGTAGTAGACAACCAAGATGCTGTAGATTGAGCTCCACATGCATCATCATTGCTTGTTACGAGTGTTTGATCTCCACATGCGCCAGTGTACACTTCGATTACTGAGTCAAAGCTAGCGTTGCCACAGTTTGATACAGAAATAGTAGAACCGTCACCCACGATGGTGTACCATACGCCGGGAGCTGCTTCACCAGGACCAGCAGTAGCGCCATCAGTTGAACCTGCTTGAGTTCCGCCGCAAGTCAATGGAGTTGCGTTAGCGCAATCATCGTTTGCAGGAGGAATAACACAGTTTACGTTCAAGTTGAATGAACCTGCTGGTGTGAATGTACCGAAATTTCTCACCAAGATGCGGTAAGTCACTCCTGTTGTAGCGCTGAATGTCAATTGTGAACCAGGGGCACAAGCGTCATCGTTGAAAGCAACTTCAGTGTAAGGACCACCACAGTCACCAGTATAAACAGAGATGTATGTATCCAAAGTGGTACCACAAGTTGCCAACGTAACATTAGCGCCGTTACCTACGAATGTATACCATACACCAGGAGCAGATTCACCTGCGCTTGTAGTGGCACCGATTGTTGTTCCTCCAAATACACCACCACAAGTGATTGGTGTAGCAGTAGAACAGTTGTCGTTAGATGGAGGTAGAGCCAACGTTGTGAAAGAAACTGGACCTACCCAAGTAGATGCCAAGCTATTGTTTCCAGAACAGTCAGCACGTACATAAGCTTGGTAGCTTGTGTTTGGTGTGAGACCAGTGATTGTAGTAGAAAGCGCATTCACCTCATCAATGAATACACCGCCAGTAGCTGGGTTAAATCCAGGAAGACCGTAAACTACATCCCATTCTGTTTCAGTACAACCCAAGTTCCAGCTCAAGCCGGCAGAAGTTGTAGTCAATGAACCACCTGTTACTGCTAAGCCTGAAACGGCAGGACAAGGAACGGCAGTAGTAATGGTGATAAGATAATCTTCAGTTTCACCGAAGCCCGCAGTAGCACATGGATCAACAGTAATTGGAGTAGTTGCCCAAATGCTGCGTACTCTCATGCGGTGTTCACCAAGTGGTGGGCTGCAAGAAAGTGTGATTGGGAATGAAGCAGGTGCAAAAGGACCAGTGTTACCAGCCCCTGGAGCTACTACAGTGCTACCAATTGATTCCGAAGTTTCGAAAACACCGTTATCGTTGTAGTCAATCCAAGCGCGAACATTTTGGTCACCCCAAGTACCTACTGAAATATTCACGTTGTAGCTGCCACCTGCCTGCAATTCTGCTGTCAAGTTTGGTGCACCAGTGAAGAATGTATATGCTGGGTTCGTTTGCGCTGTTCCAGTGTTGTTAGCAAGCGTAGTTCCTGTGATTGCAATATTTGAAATCAAGTCACCCAATACCTTACCAGAAGTATAGATAGGTTCGCAATAACAAGTGTTAGGAGCGCTATCCGTTAATTGAACTGGAGTAGAGTTAGCAGACAAACCTGAACCAGTACATGTAGTCACACGACGGTACCAAGTTGGACCAGTCTGAGAAGTGGTGAATGATGCACCAGTGCCTGTAGCATTGGTCCAAGGATCCAATCCATCTGGACTAGTCTGCCACTGATAAGTGATACCTAAGCCAGTAGAACCACCTGTAACATTCAATGTAAAGCTTACACCTGGACATACTGTAGCCGAAGGAGCAGTGGTTGTTCCTCCGTCAGGAGTGCCATCGCAAAGCGTAGTTATAGCGATTGGACCAACCCAAGTTGAATTACCATTAAGATCACAATCTGCAGCAACATAAACATCGTAAGTTGTAGTTGGAGCAAGGCCTGTGAGAACATAACCAGTATTAGTTGTAGATGAAACTGTTGTACCCGCGTTTGCATTCGGATCAAAACCAACAACACCGTATTGCACAGCCCACTCAGTTTCTACACAACCAATGTTCCATGAGAATGAAGCAGTGGTGTTAGTAGTACCCGATGTTGTCAAGTTAGATGGAGCTGGACATGGAACGGCAGTAGTAACGTTTACCAAGTAATCTTCTGTTTCTCCGAAGCCATAGACAATACATGGATCGAGGTTCGCCGTAGTTGGCTGACCACTGCTTTGCCATACGCTGCGCACTCTCAATCTGTGGATACCAAGAGGTGGGTTACAGCTCAAAGTAATCGGGAATGTAGCAGGAGGGAAAGGGCCAGAATTTCCAAGACCTGGAGCCACGATTGTTGAACCAATGGTTTCTGAAGCCTCAAAAACACCGTTATCGTTATAGTCAATCCAAGCTCTAATTACTTGGCTTCCCCAAGTACCTACAGAAACATTCACCGTAAATGTACCTCCTGCGGCCAATTCACCAGTTAGGTTTGGAGCGCCTGTGAAGAATGTGTAAGCTGGGTTAGTTTGAGCCGTACCTGTGTTGTTAGACAAAGTAGTACCAGTGATTGAAATGTTCGAAATCAAGTCACCCGCAGTCTTACCGAAGGTATAGGTAGGTATGCAATAACATTCTGTTGGAAGGCTCATGCCTGTAGTAACTACAGAGGAGAAATCAACCTCAGATGAATTGGTACAAGTGATTCTTCTTCTGTATGAAGTTGTGGCTGTTTGAGATGTGGTTAAAGAAAGTCCAGTACCGGTAGCGATGTCTGTCCAAGGCGCGTTTCCGTCTGGAGAAGATTGCCACTGATAAGTCAAACCGAGAACGCCTGTTGTAGCACCCGTCACGTTGAGGGTAAAACTCGCACCTGAACAAACTGTTGCAGAAGGAGCGTTAGTGGTCCCGCCTGTAACTGTTCCAGAACACTGTGGAAGGTTTGTTACGTTGAGTGTGTAGTCTTCTGTTTCACCTCTGGCGATATTTCCACAAGCAACTGGGCTAACAACATTAAAATCAATTCTTACACGCATTCTATACGATCCCGCAGGTGTACCCAAAGGAACAGAAAATGAGTTTGTGAAAGGACTGCCTTGGAAACCTGTGGTAGTAAATCTAGTCTCACCAGCATCAGCGAAGTCCAAGTCATTGTTCAAGTCAACGAATATTGAAACACCAACAGTGGTGCCAGTGATATTCATTGTGAAAGACAATGGTGAGCCATCATCGATTGTGGCAGACTGAGCAGTGAAATCTCCGTATCCAGTTGCAGACCAGTTGCCACTAGCATTAGCGATGTTCGTAGAGCCACCACTGGTAGTAAAATTGGTAATGAAGGATGTGCTAGCTGTCGAAGTTGATGCACAATAGCCTGTGAACCCTTGTACACCTGCGCTCCACGCTGAGAAAGTACCGGAACCGCAATCAGAGCGAACGTATAAGAAATAAGCAGTATTAGGCGTCAAGCTCGTAAATGACTGAGTCAATACGTTGCCTGCACTAGCAGTTACTAAACCTGTCGCACCACTACCTGCTGCTCCTGACGTACGCAACTCCCACTCATATTGAACAGGCGCTGGGTTAGCAGCATTCCAAGAATAGTTCAGTGACGTGCTTGTTGTACCAGTTACAGCAAGACCTCCAGGCGCAATGCATGAAGGTGCAGTCCAAGTGTAAGTTAGTCCATTCGTTGGTACCCCAGGCAATACATTCACTGAACTATAGGCTTGGGTTGCTGTATTTGCTCCTCCCGCTGTTGAGCTATTAAATGAAACGCCTGTAGCATTAGTCCTATTATTAAAGTCCGCAGCAGTAGCACCCCTCAAACCTATTTGCATAGTTCTAGAGGTATTTGTAGAACCCACGGCTATTCCGCTTGGCCCATACGCGATGGATACAGAATTTGTAGTTTCTGCAAGTCTGATTTGGAAATTAACGTAAGGAACTAGGGTTGTGCTAGAAGTGAAGGCAGGACGAGTGTCTAACCATTGAATCACTATTACACGGTTTGGGGCAGAACCAATTGCTCCCCAGCGAATTTCAGAAGTTCTCCCGCCAAGAGCAGAGAAACCATTAATATCAGTACCCCAAGCAGAAATAGCACCTGCATACCCAAGTGTATTCGAAATAGGAGTGTAAGGAAAACCGGCGGCTGGAGTAGTTCCACCGAATGTTACATAACCGTTGGAATTAACATTTAGCGAAGAATAAGGACTTCCGTTAAATGTGAATGAAAAAGGCAGAGTAACAGCATAGTTATTATCGTCAAATGCTGCCCCTGTGGCCAAAACAGTTCCACCTGTAATTGGAGTGTAAGTACCCGTTGACTGGGCAAACGTATATGCACTTACTTGTGCACCAACGTTTGTAGAGAACAAAAACGCTACTATTAGTAGCCAAGAATACCTTAGCCATGTCGTTCGGCTAAATGAGTATCTGTTGCTCATAGATAAATTTGGTTTTGATTAATAAATAATTAAATGTGTTAAGGTTGCTTTTTAAGGATAAGCATACGCAATGTTAAGACGAATTTCGTTAAATAGGATGCCCCACCCTCTTTTTTTTTTGAGCATCTCTGAAAAAATCCCAGCCTCCACTCTTTTACAAACAATTAACCCTTGTCAACTCTCACAAAGTCAAAACATTTCGATAAAAAAAGGCCAACATCAAATGCTGGCCCTTCCATTTTGTATGAGACGTCACTTAACATTAGACATCATTTCTTTTGCTTTTTCCACTAGCTTACTATCCGGATATTCAAAAATAAATCTTTCTAGATCCTCTTGGTGCCTTTCAACATCTTTTGTAACAAAAAAATTCGCTTCAATCACATCCAATTGCGCCTGCTCGCAGTCATTTTCTTGTTTACAATAGTCCATATACCATATTGAAAAGCTTTGATAGTCATCCATCCTTCCCATTTCTTTGGCAAACTCTTTTGCCGAACGCATCATTGCAGCTCCCTTTGGATCATCAGGGTATTTTGCAGTAAAGGTCTTTAATTGAGTAACCATATTCTCGTACTCACCCTTTTTATAATCGTTTCCTTTGCTCTTGTATTCGGATTCCTTCGTAGATATCTCCTGCAACAACTGGTCTTTTTCATTCAAAGGAGTTGGCTGGTTATTGCATGATGTTATGGCTGTAAGAAGGCCTGCTGATAAGGCTATTATACCTTTTTTGCTTAATATCTTCATAGTGTGTAAAAAAATGTGGTCTTAAAATCGTATTAACAAGGAATATCCGATCGCTGGATTATTTCGGAAATTTCATTCTGTAGGCGACGTCTACATCGCCGTGGCTAATATCGTTCAATTTTCCTTTTAATAAAGTTCTTTTGAATGGTTTGATGTGTTCGATGAACAGCGTTCCTTCGATGTGGTCGTATTCATGTTGTACCACACGTGCAGCGAAGCCGTCCAATTCTTCTTCGTACAAATCCCAATTCTCATCATAATATTCTATACGCACAATCGGCTTGCGCCAGACTTCTTCGCGAATGTTTGGGATGGATAGGCAGCCTTCTTCGAAGCCCCACTCCTCCCCTTCTTCTTCAAAAATAATGGGATTGATAAAAACCCTTTTGAAATCCGCACAACTTGGATCGCCGTCTTCACCATCGGCGAAGGGGCTCGCGTCTACTACAAAAAGTCGGATAGACTTCCCAATCTGGGGCGCCGCCAATCCTACACCATGCGCATTGTACATAGTCTCAAACATATCTTCTATCAACTTCTTCAAATCCGGATAATCGGGAGTAATCTCCTCGGCCTTCTTTTTCAAAACCGGGTCGCCGTATGCTACGATGGGGTAAATCATGGGACAAAGATAGTAAGAGAGTAGGCTAGTAGGCTAGTAGGCCAGTAGGCTAGTGGGAGAGTGGGCTAGTGGGAGAGTGGGAGAGTGGGAGAGTGGGAGAGGCGTATATGTTTAATGCATGAATAACATGTATAATTTATAGGTTGCCAAATTTCTAATGTTGATTTTCTTTTGCTCCATCAAATTATTTCAGTATGAAAAGCATTTTATTAGAGAAAAGTCTCCAACTGTCTGTACAAATTATGAATTGGAGTTCATCTTTAAATTTTGGAGACTCATTGTTTATCAAAAATCAAATTCAAAGGAGCTGCACATCCATCGGAGCGCATGTTCGCGAGGCCAATAGCAGTAAAAGCTCAAAAGATTTTATTAATAAATTGAAAACTGCTTTCCAAGAACTAGAAGAAACTGAATATTGGATAAGAATAATAAGCGAAACGCTCAATCAACAACCCACAAAAAATATCATTGATTTGTCCATAGAATGTCGGAAGTTACTTTGCTCAAGCATTGCCACAGCTTCCAGAAACCAAAAAAGCAAAGCCTAATCAATCCCCCACTATCCCACTATCCTACTAGCCTACTCTCTTACTCTCCTACTAGCCTACTAGCCTACTCTCTTACTCTCCCACTAGCCTACTAGCCTACTCTCTTATTCTCCTACTAGCCTACTCGCCTACTCTCCTGCCTTTTCTTCGAGTTTTTGAATGATTTCATCGTCAGTAAGTCCAACGAACTCTAATGCACCTTTAGATTGTTCTGCCCATTTACTTTCGGGAAAAACTTCAATGACTCGCTTATAATATTCACTTGCCTTCTCCGCGTTATTCAACTCACTATCATATACAAATCCAATCAGATAGAGTGCTTCAGGGCGCCTTGAAGCGGTCTTATAAACATCGTAGTACGTTGACAGCTGATTTATAGCTTGTTGTGGCTTTTTCAAAGCAACACTCATACTAGCCGCGCGAAACAAGAACTCCCCTGAAAGTGTATCATCAGTATTTTGGTTGTAGTAATCTTGATAAGTTTGAACTAGTTTTAAAGCACTTTCTCTATCAAATACGGAGGAGTTTAATCCTAAAACACTTTCCAGACTATCAATCTTATGTAGTAATGATTTCCTTCTCTGTTCTGCCGCAAAAGTTATTGGATCATTCTTTGATTTTTCTTGATGGCAAGATAAAATCGCTATTAGAAAAAAACATCCGTAAAAAATTTTATTTTTCATTGCACAAAAATAACATTTGCAGCGCTTCTTTCCAATAATCAACCTTCACATTCTCACACTATCGCACTAGCCTACTAGCCTACTCTCTTACTAGCCTACTCTCTTACTAGCCTACTAGCCTATTCTCTTACTAGCCTACTAGCCTATTCTCTTACTAGCCTACTAGCCTATTCTCTTATTCACAACTTTATACCACAACGGTGGTACCAATGCGAGGAGCATCATGCTCGGGTAGCCTGCGGGAAGTTCGCTGGCGTCGGGGGGGGTGTCGAGCAATTGATAATGCTTGCTCGGTGTGGTGTGATGATCACTGTGGCGTGTTAACTCGAAAAGAACTAAGCGACCAAGGGCGTAATCTGAATTCCAACTGTGAGATGGATTTACATCTTCATAGCGATGATCATTAATTTTCTTTCTCTCCAATCCATAATGCTCGATATAATTCACTGTCTCCAACAACAAAATTCCTATGCCAGCAGCCACCAAAAAACCTATCATCGCTTGCACACCAAAAACAAAATAGATGAATACGATAATTCCAAATTGAATGATATGATATTGCACCATTTCATTACCGAACGAATATTCGGTTTTCTTTTTCCTTCTCCTTTCTTTATTTTCTATTCGCCAAGCGCTCAAATATGTTCCGATGATAGAACGAAACCAGAACACATAAACCATCTCTCCTTTTCGCGCGGTGGCGGCATCCTCAGTGGTACCCACATTGCGATGATGCCCTCTATTATGCTCAATAAAAAAATGCATATACAAAGAGGTAGACAACATCAACTTTGACATGAATTGTTCTGCCTTAGTAGTTCTATGTCCCAATTCGTGCGCAACGTTTATCCCAAAAACGCCGCACATCATTCCCATACTTGCAATACGCCCGATGGTATTAATATGAGAGAGAGGATATTCTCCAACGATATTCAAAAACCAAATCAAAACTCCAACATGAACGAATACGGTAGAATAAATAATGAAATCATACAAACTATCTTTCTTCACAAGCTCTCGCTCCGCGTCGCTGAGATTGTAAGCATTTTTACCCAATACAAATTCTAGAACAGGAATAATAAGAAACGCGAATGCCACCGGGAATAATGTCCACCATCCTTCAGACAAAAAGGAAAAGACAACAGTGGCAGGCAATAGATATGCTGTAAAATACTTCATATCAAAATAAATTTATTACGAATTTACAAAAATCAAATTTTCAAATCAATAACTTCTTGAAGTAAAATTTTCCGTCGATTGCATACTGAACAATCAATACTTGCCGCGACAACTTTGAAGTATCTATCAGGTCTTCGACGCTTTCAATTACGATCACTCTTCCCGACATATCAAAGACCTGCACAATATATTTTTCAAGACGTCGCAATTCTTCGATGGTGGTGGCAACATCTAGACCTAGATTATCAAGCCATAGCTCCTCATCGGGCGGAGTATCCTTGATCAATAACGTCTCTGTAAGAAATACCGAACATTCATTCGCATCTGACACTTCCACTTCATTAACGCCAGCTTCCAAAAGCACTTCTTCACCCATGACTTCTTCCCCATTCACCTGAATAAGATAAGGGGGCGTACCGCCTTGAATCAAAACCTGGATGGTGCTATCAAAAATATTTTCTCTTACAATTTCAACTTCCAAAGACTCGGGTTGAACAATGGAAAAACTAACCGAGGTTGAACACCCCTCCGTATTGATTGCACTGAAAGAGTATTCACCCGGGAGCAACTCCTCATTTGAAAAATCAGGATCAAAATTGAGATTTGTATCGAGTATTACAATCTGTCCAAAAGTATCTTCGCACAAGGGATTTATGATTGTGATATTGGGCATTGGCGGTTCAAGTACCGATACATTTGTTGTATCTGAATAATTTACTATACCCCACTCTTCGTCAACTGTATACCAATAAGGACCAGATTGCGTTGGAAAAATATGACTGTTGACCTCCCCGTTGTTCCACACCACCACTTGATTATTCTCACTAAATAATGCAGTTGGTTGATTGCTACAAAAAGACAATTCTTCATTCATTACAGCACCATTCTCATCGTAGACACTATATTGACGCAGCCCTTCTATCAATACCATAGACGTGTCGAGTGGGAGATTGAAATATTCGTCTACAACACCACTGAGCCATTCTACTTTTAAATAGCTCAATGTCGTATCCTCCTTCATGCCTAAGATGATCCACTGACTATCCTGTGCCATGTAACTATCACCATGACGTGTGTAATGAACAATGGTATCATTATTTGCCACATAGGTAATGATAGATCCAATTCCGTTTCGATTCGATATGCGGCCTTCCAGTCGGAGTCGTAAGAAATGATTGCCGTTGGGCGTATTCATAATTTTCTGGACGGGATAGGTAAAACCATTAGCGACTACTAAATCATAAAATCCATCAGCATTGAAATCTCCTTTTGCGCAGCCAAACGCAGGCTTTAACGCTGTGCAAGGTTCATTCGAGAGCGGAGTGAAATGCTCACCATTCATGTTCATGAATAAAGGCAAAGGATCATTCAACTCGGGATAGTGACATATAAAAATATCTTCAAAGCTATCGTTGTCCCAATCTATCCAATTGGCAGCCCACGACCATCGATTAAGATCGAGCTGATTTTCTACCGACGTGTTTTCATAAAAGCCTGCTGAATTTTTTTCCCATAGAAAATTTGGTGATTCACCTGTATGTGTGACATAAATATCGAAGTCTTGATCGTGGTCAAAATCAGCAAGAGAACTGCTCATGGAGTTGGCTTCTACATCAAAACCATTCCCAGTAGCTTCATTGATGAAAAAACCATTATAGTTGATCATTAGTCCATCAATAGGAATTCGGTCATTGGCGATGTGTAGGTCCTGTTTTCCATCTTGATTGTGATCAAAGAATGTAGCTTGAAAACTAAAACCATTGCCAACACCAATTCCCCATTCCTGAGAAACATTACTAAAAGATTCTCCTTGATTATTTAAAAATAATAAAACAGAATTTGTCAACTCGTAGACACATACTACAATGTCCAAATATCCGTCATTATTGACATCGCCAAAACTTGCCCCGTGATGCAATCGCCCTTCGGTGAGCAAACCAAATTCTTCTGTTTGATCATTGAAAACAAAATCTCCTTGATTAATGAATAAGCGATTTGAAGCATTCTCAAAAGTGACAAACATATCATCATCGCCATCGTTGTCGACGTCACCATAAATGACGTGCTTGGCGGAGCCATCAAAATAAAGAGGATTCAATTCTTCGAATCCATTTTCAGTTGTGTGTAATACAACTAGAAAATCATTACTCACCGGAATCGTTATGTCATCTCGTCCATCTTGATCAATATCATAAACAGTGATACCAACTCCATTGGGTGTGTTGTAAGGATAGTAGGTGCGGCCAGAAAAAGTTGAATCCATATCACACTGACCACTCAAACCAAGAGCAGCTTTCATTACAATAATGAAAACAATGTAATAGCGCATTTAGAAACGCTTAATGGGTTTAGGAAATCATTACAACACAGGGAAGACGAAGTTAGTAAAAATGGAGGCTTTTTTTACACTTTAAACACCAGTGTAAAATGATTGGCTGGGCCTGCCAAATGATAGATTGCGCGTGCGTATGAGATATGGATTTTTTTGATACGCAATCCCATACCGAATGAAAATCCAGACATACCCGGTCTGTCAGTAAGACCGAGTTCTTGACGGCGACGATAATTATAGGAGCCTCGTATCTGTATGTTTTCACCAAGCAAAAATTCCGCTCCCATTACAATATGGCGCATTAGAAGATCACCAAATTCAAACCGACGTTCATTTACAAGTTCACCCGTGAGCGGATCTACTGCGTTTGCCTCACTGGGATTGACGTAGCTCAAATCCCATTGTTGAAGATTTTCGGCCACAAGAGAAAAGCGAATGGGTGCATAGCGCGGTTTCTTTGTGATTCCTATTTGAAATTCAAATGGCAATTTTTCTCTTGAACCCGGCACAAAAGATTTAATTTGAGTGCCTACGTTTCTGAAGAGAAATGCTGCGGTAAAACCTTTTGATTTTTTGTTATAGGTAGCTGCAAAGTCGAATGCGAGAGCAAGCGAGTTGTATTCAGCAATGTTTGCATAAAACGTTTTTTGGTTTATGCCTACCGTCCACAGACTGTCCACCTTGTAGCTTGCTCCCAATGCCAGCGCGTACTCCCCAGCATTAAAGTTGCCTGTATTATTTCCAAGCGCATCATACTGGTCCATCGAGCCATGCGAGATGAAGAGGAGTGATGCTGCTGCATTCCATTTGTTGTTGATGTTGCGCGCGTATGCGGCGTTTCCGAAGTTTGTTTTAGCAAAATAATCGACGTAACTGAGCATTACACTTCCGCTCATTGCGCTATCTATGAGTGCAGGATTGATGGCGGCAAGTTGAATATCGCTATCGGCAACAGCATTGAGAGCACCTCCCATGGCAGCGACGCGTGCAGACGGTTGAATATTCAAGCCATTAAATACACTTGTGCCTCCAATTTGACCGAAGGAAAGCGTCGGAGAAACAACAAGAAGAATTATCAATAGCTGCAGACGCATCGTCCTACTTCGGTTGGGGTGTTAATTCGAAATTCGGAATTCGGAATTTTGAATTCTAATTTATGCATTTCTATTTATGGCGTTCAAATCTTCGAAAGCCGTTTTGAGGCGTTCGATAAAAGTCTTTTCACCTTCGCGAAGCCATACACGTGGGTCGTAGTACTTTTTGTTTGGCTTATCGTCCCCTTCTGGGTTTCCGATTTGGGCGGCGAGGTATCCAGCTTTGGTTTGAACGTAGTCGCGAACGCCGGAAAGGAAAGCATATTGCATGTCGGTATCAATATTCATTTTGATAGCGCCATAGCTTATTGCTTCACGAATTTCTTCTGTTGAGCTACCGCTGCCGCCGTGGAAGACGAAGTGGATTGGCTTTTCAACTGTATTGAATTTCTTCTGAACGTATTCTTGAGAATTCTTTAGAATGATTGGTTCGAGCTTCACATTTCCGGGTTTGTACACACCATGCACATTTCCGAATGCGGCTGCGACAGTAAATCGAGGACTCACCTTCATCAAGTGTTCGTAGCTGTAAGCCACATCCTCAGGTTGTGTATATAGTTTTGAGCTATCGACGCCCGAATTGTCAACTCCGTCTTCTTCTCCACCCGTTACACCCAACTCGATTTCAAGGGTGATACCCATTTTTGCCATTCTCTTGAGATATTCTACACACAGTTCGATATTCTCGTGAAGGGGTTCTTCTGAAAAGTCGAGCATGTGTGAGGAGAAAAGAGGCTTTCCAGTGCGCTCGAAATGACGCTCACCGTGCTCGAGCATGCCATCCATCCATGGAAGCAAATTTTTTGCGCAATGGTCGGTGTGGATGATTACAGGCACATTGTAGGCTTGGGCCATCATATGAATGTGCTGAGCGCCGCTCACAGAGCCCAATACAGAAGCTTGTTGCGCATCATTCTTCAAGCCCTTACCAGCATAAAATGCTCCGCCTCCATTGCTAAATTGGATGATGACAGGAGAGTTTACCTCTCTTGCTGTTTCCAAAACACCATTAACGGTATTGGTACCGATGACATTCACCGCTGGCAATGCATAGCCGCGATCTTTAGCATCATTGAGAACTTCTGTAACCTCATCGCCTGTGAGGACTCCTGGACGAAAACGCATATTCTATAGAATTTTATTGAATTACCGATGTTGCATTATGCAACGATTCGGATTGCAATAATAACTAAAAAGCCTATCTCTTCAATAGAGCGGAAGTAATAACCTCATGCATTTCTGTTACGAAATTAAACTTCAAGCCCTTTAAATAGCGTTCGCTGATGTCTTCAATGTCTTTGCGATTTCTTTCGGATAGAATAATCTCTTTGATTCCAGCGCGCTTGGCGGCCAATATTTTTTCTTTGATTCCACCCACTGGTAGCACTTTTCCTCTTAACGTAATTTCACCAGTCATTGCCAAATATTTCTTGACTCTCCTTCCAGTGAAAGCAGAAGCCAACGCTGTGAGCAAGGTGATACCAGCACTTGGGCCATCCTTTGGCACTGCACCTTGAGGCACGTGAATATGGACGTTCCATTTTTCAAACTCTTCCACATCCATGTCTAAAAGATCGCTGTGTGCCTTCAAGTATTCAAGAGCAATGACAGCGGATTCTTTCATTACCTCACCAAGATTTCCCGTGAGGGTGAGTTTCCCCTTTCCTTTGGTGAGGCTGGTTTCAATGAATAGAATATCACCTCCCGTTGGCGTCCAAGCAAGACCAGTCACAACACCCACGACGTCGTTATCGGTATACTTATCTTTTTCATAGCTTGGACCTAATGTTTTCAATACAGCCTCCTCAGTGAGTTTTATTGAAAACTTTTCCTCCATTGCTATTTCTTTAGCTCGGTTGCGAACGAGTTTACCGATTCGTTTTTCAAGCGATCGTACACCGCTTTCATTCGTGTATTCTTCGACTAGTTTTGTTAGAATATTCTCTGGAAATTGTATTTGATTTTCTTTGATTCCATTCTCGCGGAGTTGTTTGGGTACCAAGTGTCTTTTTGCTATTTCCACTTTTTCTTCAACCGTGTATCCGTTGACTTCAATGATCTCCAAACGATCGCGCAATGCGGGTTGTATTGAAGCAAGGGAGTTGCTGGTTGCAATAAACATCACCTTCGATAAATCGTAATCCAACTCCACATAATTGTCATAGAAGGCGTGATTTTGTTCGGGGTCTAATACTTCTAAGAGGGCACTGCTTGGATCACCATGCACTCCCTGTCCCAGTTTATCTATTTCATCCAAGACGAACAGAGGATTTGAAGTTTCGGCTTTTTTCAGGCTTTGAAGAATGCGACCAGGCATTGCACCGATGTATGTTTTTCGGTGCCCTCTTATTTCGGCCTCGTCATGCAAACCTCCGAGAGACATTCTCACATACTGTCTTCCGAGTGCTTCGGCGATACTTTTTCCCAACGATGTTTTACCTACGCCGGGCGGTCCATACAAACAGATGATTGGCGCTTTCATATCGCCTTTTATCTTTAAGACAGCTAAGTGCTCAATGATTCGCTCTTTGACTTTTTCCATCCCAAAATGATCACGATCTAAAATCTCCCGTGCATGTTTGAGATCAAAATTATCATTCGAATAATTCCCCCACGGAAGGTCTAATAAAGTATCAATGTAATTGGCCTGAACACTAAACTCTGCAGCCTGAGGATTCATTCTTTCAAGCTTTCCTATTTCCTTATTAAAAGCCTTAGCGACGGTATCTGACCAAACTTTTGTTCTCGCTTTCGCCTTCTTCTCCTCTATCTCTTCTTTGATTGGATTAGCACCCAGTTCATCCTGGATTTGCTTCATCTGTTGTTGAAGAAAATACTCCCGTTGTTGTTTGGAAATATCCGTATGAACTTTCTTTTGAATTTCATTTTTCATTTCGGCGAGTTGCAACTCTTTGCCGAGATGTTCGAGTACCTTTTTTGCTCTTTCTTCGAGGTCTGCAATCTCAAGCAGCGCTTGCTTTTCATGCACGCTGCTTTTCATGTTTGAAGAAATAAAGTTGGTAAGAAAGCTGAGCCCCGTGATATTTTTCAAGGCTACTGCTGCTTCGCTGGGGATTTCTGGAGAAATCTGGGTGATGCGAACGGCGTGCTCGCGAAGCGACTCAAAGAGCGCCTGTTGTTCTTTGCTTTGTTCGTTCTTATTGATTTCGGGATATTCTTGAACTTGTGCTTTGAAGTATGGCTCAGTATCAACAAGTCCTTTGATTTCGAAGCGCTTTTTACCTTGAATAATAACAGTGGTATTGCCATCTGGCATGCGCAACATTTTCATAATGGTGGCTTGTGTACCGAAGGTGTAAATGTCTTCAAAGTTGGGCTCGTCAATATCTCCATCTTTTTGAGCCACCACGCCGATGGTTTTATTGCCTTTGTTGGCCTCTTGTACGAGTTTGATGCTTTTGTCGCGGCCTACAGTAATTGGAATGACCACACCAGGGAAAAGGACGGTGTTGCGAAGAGGAAGAATTGGCAGGATTTCGGGCGTATGCTCTTTGTCCATCTGATCCTCATCTTCTGCTGATATGAGCGGAATAAATTCATGATCCTGCTCTTCATCGCCCGTAAAGCCTAGAAAATCTTCTTCGATTAACATATCGTAATTTTTTTGATTGCTTGCACCATGCCAAGGCATGTGCCAATTCAAAATTTGCGACAGAATGACCTAAATAGCCTTTTCAATGATATTGGCGTAAAGCTCTTGATACTCTTTTGTGAGCGATATACTTCTTCGAGCAAATACTCTTTCCGCAGTTTGCATTGCCTTTTGGAAGTCATAGTTTTCAAACCCATCTGCACCGCCCCAAGCAAATGCGGGGATATATTTTGGAGGAAAACCGCCACCGAAAACATTGGCAAACGGTCCAACGACGGTACCTGTATTAAACATTGTATTGATACCACTTTTCGCGTGATCTCCCATTATCAACCCACAAAATGTAAGTCCAGTATCTACAAAATCTCTGCTTTCATAATTCCAAATTTTCACTCGAGAATAATTGTTCTTGAGATTACTGTTGTTTGTGTCAGCCCCAAGATTGCACCATTCACCGAGTACAGAATTACCAAGGAATCCATCATGTGCTTTGTTTGAATAACCCATGATAACCGAGTTGCTCACCTCTCCGCCAACTTTGCAATGAGGGCCGATAGTGGTGGCACCGTAGATCTTAGCTCCCATTTTTATTTGAGAATGCTCGCCCAGACAAAACGGACCTCTAATCAATGCACCTTCCATCACCTCTGCATCTTTATCTATGATAATTGGGCCATTGGTAGTATTGAAAGTACAACCCTCTGCCTTCGCTCCCGCGGCAACAAGAACTTTAGATGCGTCGCCAATAATCTTATTGGAATCAGAAACAACGGTATGCGTTTCTGTACGAGCCCACGCCACCGCGTCAAGTTCGAGAGCAACATGATTTAATGTAAAAATATCTGGAATCTGATTTAGGATATAACATTCAAGCTCCCATTCTTTTGCATTTGAATAACTCGTATCCTCCGAATTTTTTGGATAGGATGCTATGATGGTATCACCCTTCTTTATCGCTTCTCCAGGAAGAAGTTTGAGTATGGACTCTGTCAAAGCGGGCGTTGGCAAGCAACGCGCATTGATTAATATTTGTTCTTTCTCGCTTGGAAATGAAAACAAGCCGCGCATTTCTTGCCTGCTATTGTGCGCAACATTCATATTGAGAGCACGCGACCATTTTTCCGCAATTGTGAAAATACCAATTCGCAATTCACCAACCGGCCTTGTGTACACTAGTGGCAGAAAATTCATCCACTTATGATCTTCAAACAATACTGCTTCCATTCAGAAATTCTTTAGACAAAGGTAACCGATTTACTGTAGTTGATGAGTGCATCAATATGTATTAAAAAACCACTTAGAAATTAACACTGCATGTCCATAACTAGCAAGGGTTGCAGCGATTTGAACAAATGTGATTTTCTTATGTTTGGAATAGCAAATTAAGGAGTTAGAAGCCATGAAGATGCAAGAATTTACCATTAAAGATCTCGAGAATTTCTCGGGCATCAAGGCGCACACCATTAGAATATGGGAGCAGCGCTATGGGCTGCTTGCGCCTGACCGCACTGACACCAACATTCGCAAATACACCGACAAGGATCTTAAGTTTTTGCTGAATGTTTCATTGTTGAACAACCTAGGTTATAAAATTTCTCAGATCGCCACCATGTCTGAGGATCAAATGCGCGAGGCCATCAGTCGCCACGCGGCTGCTCAACAACCCGAACAACACTTCCTGCACATGCTTAAAATAAGCATGCTCAATTATGATGAGGAATTGTTTAATGAAGTAATCGAACAATACATCAAGGAGAATGGATTGGAAAGAACTTTCAAAGAAGTGATTATTCCTTTCATGAAACAAATAGGTATTCTTTGGCAAGCAAACGTGATTTGTCCAGCTCAAGAGCACTTTATCTCATCGATGGTAAGACAAAAAATATTCTCACAAATAGACACTTTGCCTCTAATTCCAAAGACGAACTATATTCCTCACGTATTATATCTACCTGAATTAGAGATCCACGAGCTTTCTCTCATTATGATGCATTACTTACTCAAATTGAGAGGTTATCGCAGTATCTTTTTAGGTCAAAGTGTGCCCTTCGAAGACCTTCTGCAAGTGTATCAGCGTCTGGGAGAAGTAAAGTTTGTTTCAATATTTACCACTAATCCTTCAACAGTTTTAGTACCAGACTATCTAAAAAAGGTCAGTCAGGTCTTTGCTGATACTGGATGTGAATTTCACATAACTGGTAATAACTTGCAGGGGATCAAGTCTCCTGACCCATCAATCATACACATTTACAGCAATTCGGAAGAATTGTCAAGACACTTGTAATAACACCTTATAAATAAGTAAAGCCTCCCTCTGGGAGGCTTTTTTTATTCAAAAATCTCTGAAAATCAACTATTTTACCAGGACAACAAAACGCTACAACCCCCGTTGATGCTCAAAAAATGAAAATTGTTTAATCTTTTTAAGAAAAAACTTAAACATAAATTTGGAACGGGACTTTTTCTGTTTAATATTTGTACTCAATAATTAAACAAACAAAAAAATGAGCACCTTAGAGTTTAACCAAATGTTGACTAGCAACGCCAAGTATCTCAAAGGCTTTGCGTATAATTTTACACGCAATGTGGAAGATGCCGAAGACTTGCTTCAGGACACCATGCTCAAAGCGCTTCGTTATAAGGAGCATTTTCAGGAGGGCACCAATTTCAAAGGTTGGTTGTTTACCATCATGAGAAATATCTTTATCAATAACTACAAGCGCAAGAAGCTTCAAAATACCATTACCGATCAGACCACCAATCAATTCTACTTGAATTATGGAAAGGTATCTGAGGACTTGGTAAACATGCGCGCCAATGAAAAAGACATCAATAAGGCAATTTCAGGATTGACTTATGAATTTAGAACACCATTCCAGATGTTTATGGACGGATACCACTACGATGAAATTGCAAGTGCTATGTCTATCCCAATGGGAACGGTAAAGAGCCGTATTTTCCATGCACGTAAGAGACTTATGGAAGATTTGAAAGATTTCAGATAAGAATCTAAATCGCGCGAAGTTTTGCCAAGTAGTGAAAATTAGCATCGCGATGAATAATATCACAGTGCAGTCCAGCTTTATCGGCTAGTTCTGCCAACAAAGCGGGATCGATGTATATCCATTTGAATGGATCTGCCTCGATCCCTTTATATTTTAATCGGAACTCTACTTTTCCGTAATAATCTTGTTTCGAATCGAAGGCCTTTTCTGCATTCATGGTGTTATAAAGAATATCTGTAGAATCACCGATGATATAGCCTTTGGGAGCGAGAAGGCGTTTGAGATGTTTGAGCAGTTTTAAGGTTCCTTCTTCAGAACCAGCCATTCCAAGGCCATTCATGAGGAGTAGGATGGTATTGTAAGGAATTCCTCGGAGGTCGAAAATACTTTCATTCAAAATTCGCTTCACGCCTCGCTGCCTCATAACATCACATGCTAGCGGTGAAATTTCCAATGCCGTTACATCCAGTTTGCGTTTTTGTAGAATCAAAGAGTGACATCCCGCTGCCGCGCCTACATCCAATACGCTTCCTTTGGCGTATCTCAACGCAAGTCGTTCATAGCCCCGCATGAGCTGATAATTTCGAAAAAAAAGAGAAGCCATCATATCCTCATCTCTTTTTCCATTTATGAAAACTTGGATTCTGGAGTCTTTGCCTGTTTTGTAATAGTCATGAATAGCCGCGCCCAATGGGTCTTTCCTTACAATATCATCACTCAAGATCGCCATGTGCTTGGTTTTTACAAAAATACCTAAAAGAGGAATTTAACATCACCATGGAGCAACCTTTTTGAGTAACTTTGTAGTCTACCTTGCAATTAGCCAATTACCATGCGTATACTAACCAGATTACTATCATTCTCACTACTACTCGGTAGTTTCAATTCATTCTCACAGATCACGATGCAATCGATGACTGTCGAGCAATACGTTCAAGATGTATTGCTGGGCTCTGGGATTCAAGCTTCAAACATTACCTTTAATGGTTGTGTAGATCAAATAGGATATTTACAAAACGGAAACTCCATCAACCTTGGTTTGGAAAGTGGAATCGTTTTGGCCTCTGATCACGCATTCAACATTATGCCTGGCAGCACGAGTTTTCTTGATCCTACCCTTTGTCCTACCTCAGGCGGTGATCCTGATCTTTTGGAGATTGCTAACTCTGTTCCTCCACTCATTGGTCAGAGTTTTACTGTAAACAGTATCAATGAGCAGGCTATCCTTGAGTTTGACTTCATTCCAACCGGTGATACACTTCGATTCCGTTATGTATTTGCAAGTGTTGAATACAACGGCTGGGAAAACACGACTTATAATGATATCTTCTCGTTCTTTTTGAGCGGCCCGAATATCACTGGACCATATGCATCTCCTGCAGGCTTCCCAGGTGGAGCAATCAATATCGCTGGAGTTCCAAACTCAGACCCACCACTACCAATTACCATTTCTTCGGTAAATGGAACACTAAATGAAGAATATTACATTGACAATCCTAACTCGGAAGGTATCAACGCTCGCGGATATACCGTTGTTCTTGAAGCTGTATCCGAAGTAGTATGTGGTGAAACGTATCACATCAAACTCGCAATAGCCGATGGTAGTGACACGGGTTTGGCTAGTTATGTATTACTTGAAGAAGGTTCTTTCTCATCAAACGCAGTAGTAGACGTAGCTCTCAGTTTGAATGTGGGCGGTCCTGATGCCGATGTACTATTCGAAGATTGCGGTGAAGCAACGCTCGTATTCACTCGTGCACCTGTTTCAAACCTTGAGGTTGAAGATATGGTAATCATCGATTGGGCAGGAACTGCTCAGATGGGTGTTGATTACACGGCAATGCCTGATACGCTTATTTTCCCTCCGGGAGTCAACTCGCTTTCTTACTCGATTGATGCATTCCTCGATGGTTTGACAGAAGGAACTGAAACAGTTGAAATGAATATCCTCAACCTCGGTGCTTGTAATGGCTCTGGATTGGTTTCAAATTTCGACTTCTTCATCAAAGACTTACCAGAACCACTAGTAGTGGAAGGATACAATGAGTCGATTTGTAATGGTGTAACACTCGAACTTGAGCCTATCATCACGGGAGGATATGGCAACTATCAATATTCATGGAGTACAGGCGCAGTAACGCCGACGCTTTCTGTATCGCCTACGGCAGACGCATCTTATAACGTCATTGTAAGCGATACGTGTGGAATGCCTTCTGATGATGGTACCTTCCTTATCACAGTGCTTCAATTCCCTCCACTTCAAGTAGAGATCACAAACGGGGATATCCTCCTCAATTGTAATGACTTTGTAGACATTTTCGCAAACGCTCAGGGTGGCGATGGAGTATATGAATACGAATGGACAGATGAAAATGGCAATAATCTATTTGGCTGGGGTAACTCACTTTTCTATGGCTCATGGAATGGAGAAGGTCAAGTGAATGTGACAGTCACTGATGGTTGCGGACTCACAGCTAGCGACGTAATCAATGTCGATTTGAACGTCCCAGAGCTTGTTGTAAACGTTCCTGCAACTATCGAAGTAACATGTAACACACCTTATGTATTCACAGTGAATCCTACTGGCGGTGAACAACCTTACAACTATTCTTGGCAACTCAATGGTCAGTTTGATTGGAATGTTTGGGGCAACTCTTATACTCTCAACGTAAATGAACCTGGTGAGTTGACAGTCTTCGTGGGTGATGCTTGCGGACAAAACCAAGAATTTGATATTCCATTCGAAATCGTAAGTCCGCCTGTGACATTTGATTTGCCTGCTGAAGTAGTTGGCAACTGTTCGACTATATTCAGTGTTCAACCTACGAATATCACTGGCTCTGGAGGCTACACCTATTCTTGGTCAGCAAACGGAACAGTATTATCAACGGCACCAATTCTCAATAATAATTTCACGCAAAATACAGCGCTATCCCTTACTGTAACTGACGCGTGCAGCCAGTCTGGACAAGGCAGCACACAAATTGTTTTAGAGAACCCTGCTATTAGCCTAAGCCTAGGTGGTGATATCAATGCCTCTTGTATCGACACTACTTTCATTTCACCAAATATGACTGGAGGTAGCGGTGGCTTCGAATACACCTGGATGGTAGCAGACACCGTTTATTCAGACGATGTGAGCATCGAAGTTCAATCCTTTGAAACGATTGCAATATCACTTACTGTAGTTGATATTTGCGGTACTATCGCATCTGACGAGATCAGCTATATCATCCCTGATGTTCCGATTACCTTCGTTCAACACCCCGACACCACTGTGTGTCCAGGTTCTGATGTAAATCTATTTGCAATTGCATCTGGCGGTGAAGGCGGATTTGAGTATCAATGGACGGGTACTGGCCTCGACTCTACCCATGTTAGATACAACAACTTGTACGCGTCATTACCAGCTACCATTACGGCAACGGATATTTGCGGCAAGAGTAATAGCACTGTAATCAATGTTATTGTTGCTCCTGTAGACGCCATTTTTGCATCTGCCGAGGTGGACGAAGACCGTTACTTATTTACAGACTACTCAACATCTGTTGCAGAACCCAATTATCTAGAGTGGTTCATCAACGGGGAGTTGGTGTCTTCTGATTCAGAGTTCGAATATCAATTTGATGGTCTTGGCTCTAACTTGGTATTGCTGCGCGCTACCAATCAAATCGGTTGCTGGGATACTACGAGCACGGTGATTTTCTCTGAGCCACTAGTGTATATTCCTACTGCATTCACCCCCAATGGTGACGGAATCAATGATGCCTTCTTTGTAAAAGGAGGAAGCATTCGCGAATTTGAATTCCGTGTGTTCGACAGATGGGGCAATGTGGTGTTTGAATCTCGTGACCCTGAAACTCCTTGGTTGGGTGACTTCCAAGGCGGAGACTATTATATTACTACTGGAATCTATAATTATACTTTGAAGGTAAAAGGATTCAAAAACGAAGCATTAGAAAAAGCAGGCACGATACAGATTGTGCGATAACATACCGAAAAAAACATAACTTGCGGCCGCTAAATGATATCACATGAGCGGCCGCATTTTTTTTATACCACTTGCTTTTTGTTTTTTAGGAATCATCACTAATCAATCTTCAAATCATGATTTCTCTAAGAGCGCAGAAAGTCACGTGCTGGTTAATTCAGACAGCATCACCAATCCATTCGAATATTTAAAGCAATGCATGGATGGAAATTTTGATAGTGAATTACAGAGCCAGCAAGATTCAGACTTCTTTCATATCAATTTGAAGATGCTACCCATTTGGCCTGAGTATTCGAATGACAACCTATTTTATCTCTATGTTGAACAGGCGATGGCTTCTACAATGGACAAGCCGTATCGTCAAAGAATTTATAAGGTAGAAAAAATGAATGACAACAGCTTTGTGAGTCACATCTACATGATGACAGAGCAAGAAAGATTCATCGGAAAAAATGGAGCTGACGAAATATTCAAGCAAGTTTCGCCTGATTCTTTACAGCGAAAGGATGGATGTGAAGTCTATCTCACTTTCGATCCTGCGAAAAATAACTTTACTGGATCAACTGGAGAAAAAACATGTCCAAGTGATCTTCGTGGCGCCTCCTATGCCAGCTCAAAAGTGACTATTGAAAATGGAATGATGGTAAGTTGGGATCAGGGATTCAACGCCGACGGCAAACAGGTTTGGGGTGCGGTAAAAGGTGGTTATATTTTTCGAAAAAAGAACTAATCCTCTTCGGTTCTGCTTTCCAAAGCCACTAATAAATCTGCAATTAAACCAACCTTTTGATCCTCTTTGTTGCTGCTGATGAAGGCACGGGCGAGCGAGGAGCCTTCTAACAACTCGCTCTCGGGAATAGCCTCATCCATGCTTTCGATGATTGTGAGACACTCTAAAGCCTCTTCATAGCTCCCGTCTATGGCCAATTCAGTGATAAAAGCCACATCATTCACTGGCTGTAGGCCGGAACTCCATATAAAACTCAACAACTCTCTTTTACTGCTCTTAAACGCCGGATTGCGCAAAGCATCCATGAATACATCATCCACACCCGAAACCTTTAAGGACGCCAACATTTCACCTATTTCCGATTTGATAATCATGTTGCCGGTGGTGCAATAAACGGCTATCAAAGGCTCAACCAATTGACTGCTGCCCTCTTCCTGGCAGCGATGCACGGCTTTCATTACAGTGGTATCATCCCCACTAAATAGGTCTTTTTTGATTTCTTCGGTAATCTTGGATTTCGAGGTATTATTCATAAATGCAAAGATAATTATTTGAAGTGAGGCAACTTCGTTGTATTTTTGGATGTCATTAAAGCAAAAGAAAAATAGATAAAATGAAAAGAATACTTGCAATCTTCGCCATCTTCGCTGCCTTCACTGCAGATGCGCAGAATATCATCACCGCTGAAAATATCAGCATCGAAATCAACAGTGAGACTACACGCGAAGCTATATACACATTAACCAATGACTTGTCTGCACAAGGGATCAACGTCACCTTCAACCCACAGTTTGACAACACTCGCAAGCTTGTTGCTATTTCTTACAGAATTGCCCTTTCAAACGGAACAATTTTGGGTGAAGTAAATCAAGTTGGCTTGGTAGCTCCAGGTTCAAAAACAAAGTTCACCCTCGCCAAGCAAGACGGCGTATTCAAGGTGACATGCCTCGATAAGTGCAACTAAAACTTATAGGATTTTTCCAAAGTGAGCCGGATCTGATTATCAGATTCGGCTTTTCTTTTTTCCGCCTCCTCTATTCCCTCATGAATCGATCGGTGTTCCTTTTTTAAAACAAAAGGAAGTATTGAAGCACACGCACGCCTCGCCTGCTCTGTCAATACAAATCGTTCAAACTTTTCTGCAACAAATCCAACGGCCGCCTTACTGGGATGAATCATATCTTCTTCATAAAAACGATAATCCCGAAGTTCGTCCATCACCAACTCATAAGCAGGAAAATATCGAATGCCTTCAAACTCCCTTTCCAGCTGTTCACAGAGCAAAATCAATCGGGACTTCGATCGTTGGTTTTCTATAAAACCTTCTCGTAGATGACGCACAGGGCTCACCGTCAGAATAATTTTCAAGTCTGGATTAAAGTCATATACTGATTTGATAGCCTTCCTCGCAGATTCGTACAAATCATTCATAGAAGATAGCTCTCGATCAAAATCCTGTTGTGGCAGTCGATGACAATTGGCTACAATCCTATTTGAAGCAAAATTCCTATAACCCATTGCAGTTCCGAATGTGATAGAAAGCAATGAGGCTTCTTTCAGGAATAAATGACTCTCCGTCATCACCTCTTGGATTTTCATTAGCAAAGATTCGGCATCCTCATGCGCAAATGCTCCATGATGTGACAAAGAAACCCAGCCATGCGGGGCTTTGGTAAGATCTTTTAAACCATAAACCCTAGAGTCTACAACATCTTGAAGAGCGTTGAATATGGCTATAGGGTGAAATAAGATACCATGTGCACCTGTGTTTACTTGAAAGTGTAGTCTACGAAGATGATGACTAATATTCTCACTGAAACATGATCCAACAAACATCATTTTGTGATGGTGATTCAATCCCAAATTTTCACTGGTGATGTTTAATTCGGTTCTAAACTTCATTTTAGAGAATTAGAAAGTTGACGATGATCTATTGTGCGACCGCATTTGAAATGACCTTCGGGGCATTTGCTTTTTCCGTGCAAACCACAAGGTCTGCAAGTCAAGCTCTCGGTAGTTTGAGCAATCACCGAATCATCGGCTAAAGGTCCGAATCCAAAGGAGGGCACAGTGCTACAAAAGACTGCGGTGACTGGGGCATTCATCGCAGAGCAAAGATGAAGCGGTCCGCTATCATTCACAAAATTTCTCTTGGCCTTGCTAAATAATGCCGCACTTTGGAGAAGACTTAATCTTCCAGCAATCACTTCAATATTCGAATAATTTACACTTCGTCGCAATTCTTCACACAACTCAATATCGCTAGGCCCTCCATTCAAGTATACCTTCTCGCCTTTCAATTCATTTATAAACTTTACCCAAACCTCTAATGGAGTCTTCTTTGTTTCCCACACAGAAGCTGGACTAATGGTAATAAATGTATCAAGTGTATATGGAGCTATTCTCTTAAAGTCATCGTCAGATGGATAGAGTTTAGGCGGACGCAAAGGCATATCCTGCCACAACTTCAACACGCTATAATTGCGATCAACCTCATGAATGTAAGATTCTGCTTGAGTGGAAATAATATGCTCGGCAGAACGATCAAACAGAAATGAAAGGGGATTCTTTTTAAAACCGATTCTTAAGCTCGCGCCCGAAAACGCGGTAAGAATGCCTGATGAAGCAAACCTCTGAAGATTTATGACCACATCATACTTTTCCCTTCTAATTGTTTTAAGAAGTGCGAATAGTGATTTGTATTTTCCTTCTTTTTTATTCCAAACAAGTAGTGAATGAATAGTTGGATGTCCGATAAAAAGTCCTTCATTTCCCTTGCGCACCAACAAATCCAATCTCACATCGCTGTGGGCGTTGTGAATGGACTCAAGCACTGAAGTTGAGAGTATGGCATCTCCAATAAATGCTGTTTGAATTACAAGGACTTTCTTCATCTATTTATACTGCTACTTCGAAGTCGCGTAAAGCATCATTGAGCGATGTTTTTAAGTCGGTGCTTTCCTTTCGCTTTCCAATGATAAGCGCACAGTTCACCTGATAACTGCCTGCTGGGAACTCCTTGGTATAGCTCCCTGGAATGACAACACTTCTTTCAGGAACTTCTCCGACATAGGTTACTGGCTCCTTTCCTGAAACATCTATGATTTTGGTGCTCTTTGTAAGAACCACGTTAGCACCAAGCACTGCTTCTTTTTTTACTCGCACACCTTCAACCACAATCGAGCGGGAGCCAATAAAGCAACCATCCTCGATAATCACCGGTGCGGCCTGCAAAGGCTCCAGCACCCCGCCAATACCAACGCCTCCACTGAGGTGCACATCCTTACCTATTTGAGCGCAACTTCCAACAGTAGCCCATGTATCGACCATGGTTCCGCTTCCGACATACGCTCCGATGTTTACATACGAAGGCATCATGATAACGCCTTTCTCCAAAAATGCTCCATAGCGGGCAATGGCATGGGGAACCACACGTACGCCGAGCTCTGCATAGTTCCTCTTCAATTCCATCTTATCATGAAAAACAAATGGACCTACTTCTATGACCTTCATCTGTTGAATCGGGAAATACAGTACCACTGCTTTTTTCACCCACTCATTCACTTGCCAATCGGATCCGATAGGCTCAGCCACGCGAAGCTTGCCATTGTCAAGAAGGTCTATCACCTCTCTTATCGCAGCTTGAGACACTTCAGAGGAGAGCAAAGCCCTGTCATTCCATGTGTTTTCTACAATATCTTTCAATTGATTGATTTCCATTACCGTGATTTTTCGTCAAAAATACTATTGAATGCCTTGTGCACCTAACTTTGTATCATGTATAAAGCGTTGGGAATCGATTACGGCCTCAAAAGAACAGGCATTGCCATAACTGATGCATTGCAAATGATTGCATCACCTTTGGAAACTGTTGATACGTCTGAATTGATGGAGTATTTTGAAAAACTTTTTTCCAAAGAAAAAATTGAAACCATTGTAGTCGGCGAAGCGCGTCACCTCGATGGAAATGCATCAGACATAACAATAGCCCAACAAAAATTTTGTGATAGTATTCAAAAGAAATTTCCCGATAAAAAAATTATTCGCGTGGATGAGATGTTTACCAGCAAACTCGCCTCTCAAGCGATGTTGATTGGTGGAATGAAAAAGAAGGATAGACAGAACAAAGGCAATCTCGATAAGATAAGTGCGGCAATTATATTGCAAACCTATTTGGATTCGAAATAAGCTTTATCACTTTTGAACCACTGTCAGATTTAGTTTTGTTGGGTCGAATGTTCCTATTAAAAAATCCAATAATCCTTCGTTTAAAAAATCAGCGTATTGGGAAATATTGGTGACACGCTCTTGAGGTTGATCACTTGGGAAGAGCTCTGAAAAAATCTTGTCCAATTGCTGAATTCTCACTTCTTCTTTATTCTTTATTGCTTTGGTCATTTTCTTTTCCAAATTTTCTAAAGCAACAATCAACTTTTTCTTTTCTCCTAAAGCCGACGCTTCCAACGTTGGGTCAAGCGCTTTCATTTTCGCTGCTATAGCATCAAACAGGCGATCACTTTCATTTTTTTCCTTTGTCAAATCTTCTTGGCCCAATGCATCTATCCAACGCTGAATGATGTTTGCTTTTCCGGAGAAAACATCATCCAACGATAACTGTAATTTTTGTAATCTTGAATTCACAGAAGGAGAAACCAATAAAGCACTATCACGAAGAAGTAATACAGGAAAAAACACATTGTAGGATTGGAAAACGGACTTCAATTGCAGCCAATAACTCAATTCGCCGGGGCCGCCAACATAAGCTAAGTTTGGTAAAATAGTTTCTTGATAAATAGGTCTCAAAATCACATTCGGACTGAAACATTCAGGATTTAATTCCGCCAACATCGATGTTTCCTCAACGGTTTTGGAACCCTCACCCCAATGAATAAGGCCATTCTCAAATTTCAGGCGTTCGCGAATTCCGTCTCGAATGAAAAACAAGTTGATTTCGCGAGGAGATACTTGAGCTTTATAACCCAGCGCCTCTAGCTCTGCACTCGTGGTTTTTACGAGCTCCATCGAGAAACGCTCTGATATTTCTTTTTTTACGATTGGTAAAAAACACTTCTTTAAAGCAGCGTCGTCAGCATCAATCACAATGAGTTGTTCTTCACCGAAAAGCGCGTAAACAAGCCTGCGTGTCGCATCAGACCAAGAAGAAGTTGCGTAACTTTCCTTGAGAATATTTATCCATTTTTTAGCGTCATCACCATTTCCTAATATTTCCTCCAGCTCAGAAATAAATTGAGGCATGCCTTCCAGATTGAATCTGCCGACAGGACCTTTAGATGCGTTTTGCCATGTAATTTTCTTTTGAAAAATTTCAATGGATTGTATTTCTTCAAAATCATGATCTTCAGAAGCCATCCAATAGACTGGAATATATCGATGCGACTTATCAGCTTGTGAGAGCTGGTTGGCCAAAGCGATGGTTGAAGCTATTTTATAAAGAAAATAAAGCGGCCCTGTAGCAGCGCATAATTGATGCCCTGTTGTTACCGTAAACGTATTTTCATCAGCTAAGGATCGAATGAGCGAAGAGTTTGAATAAGGGCTATTCTGCTTGATTAAAGCGTCAACTAAGACCTCACGATTGGCAAAATTTCTTTCACCCGCCGCCTGAATTATCGACTCGATATTGGGTTGATATTGGTAAAACTTCTTTACCGTGGCTTGACCTTGCAAATAATCTTTTACCAAGGCTGGCAGCGCGCCGATGCTCAATAAATCAAATGAAGATGATAACATTGCCGCGAATGTAGGCAGAAGAATATTATCAGAAGAAGAAAAGGTGTTAACGGATAAGTTGAAGCGTTCCTTGCTCCGTTTTCTTTATCCAACCTTGCTCGTCGTCAAAAACATTGTATGAAATCTCGTAGACATACGTACCAGGTGCTCCGGGCTTCGCATCTACTGCTCCATCCCAACCTAGTGAAGGATCTGCTGTGAAGAAAACTTTTTGTCCCCAACGTGAGTAAACGCACATTTCCCATTTATCGATAGAACCTGCAATTGGGATAAACTCATCATTGTTGCCATCACCATTGGGTGTGAAAGAATTTGGAACATAAAAAGGCTTTAACTCTATGTTTGGTTCTTGTCTGGGCTTGTCGACAGTAACGTCGTCGCGAATAGGTCCCGGCTGCTCAGGATCAAAATTACTAGGCACTTCTTTCAAAAAGAAATTATCCAAGAAGTAATAAGAATACTGGGAGTTTCCGGGTACTCGGTCTACGATGGTAATAGAGTTGTCTTGACGAAAAACACCAATCGTCATATTGGTGAAAGCTTGATTGGCAACAAATCTGTATTGCACTTGCAGCCAATTTGTGGCATAAAGCGTAGAATCTATTCTGAACTGTGGATTTGCGATGATCACTCCAGTTCCAGACTGTGTCGGTTGAAAAGTGCTGAACAACACGCTGAGATTTGAAGTAGCCAATCCAGAAGTTGAAACGCTGGTTTTTTGTCCATTGGTAATTCTGAAAACTAAAAGATATTCTTTTCCAACCTCAAGCGGTTCAACGAATTCAGTGGAGATGTATTCTCTGAAATTGGTACCCGGAGTTCCAGTGGCGCAAAATCCCATAATGGCATTTCCTTCGTGGGCATTCACCTCGGCGAGCGGAGTGGTAGGCAGATCGGCGGAAGCGCTTGCCGAGTAATGAAAGTAATCGGGCGACGCTAGATTGCTGCCGGCATTAGACCAACCGATACACTTGCTGAATTGACCAGTATTATCAGGCAAACCAACGTAATTCTCAAATCCAGGATTGAGCAATTGTCCAAAGCTTGCGCTCGACAACAAAATCAAACAAAGTATTTGAAGAGTATTTTTCACTCGTAATTTATTGAGGTAAATATAAATAAATCAGAGCTAGGTTGGTTAAATTTCTTTCTTTACGTTAACAACTCTCGAAAAGTTGTCTACTTTGTTGAGAAAAGTGTTTTTGGTTTATTCCAATTGAATACCCGAACCACTCCAAACTCCAGCCTGAGGTTTGCTGCTGTCCAGTTGGCGATACTTGAATTATAGAGATCGCGCTGCCTTGAAATTATGGAAGTTCTCGATTCCAGCCACCATCCTTTGTTGAGTTTATAGGTAATGCCCACCGCACCAGTAATGAGAAAGGTGCTTTTGGAAGCTTTGTTGGTCTCCATTGGCAAGCGCTCAAAATCCCCGTCCTCGCTTATGAAATCTACATATTGCGGAATCTCTACTGGCGTTGTGACTCTCATGATTCCTCCCATTTCAAAAGTGCCCGTGATGCGTTCACTAATGTTGATGCCGGGGCTAAAAACACAGGTGATCGGAATGTCTAAAACGCTATAGCGCCAACGTTGATCTAAATAGTCGATACTTTTTGTGCGCTCTTCAAAACCTGGAGAAATAAAAACAGTAGAATTTTCAATGATTTCATCATTTACAAATTCGAATGAGTTGCGGATGCTATCCGGTGACAGATCCAATTGATCAATAGTGTAAAGTCCGGTAGAAACATTAGAAACCGCAACACCTGCTCGAATTCCAAAATAGGATGTGAAATACATGCTCAGATCGGCACCAGCCACAAAACCAAATGATGCAATTGAAGACTTTCCTACAAAATCGTTTATGGACTCAAATCCCGGATTATTCCATTCTAAAGTAGAAAAAGCCATAGCAGGACCGCCGTGTAAATGGAGACCACCGATAATTAATTTCTTCTTCTTCTTTATATCGTCGCGTGCGGCCTTTCGAAGAGAATCTGTGTCGGTGATGACATCGTCCACTTCAACCTCCACGACCTCGTTGCCGATGATGATTGTGTCACTTGGAAATTCGTAGGAACCCTTACCTAGGAGAGGTATACACAAAATAAAAAGCAATGCGACTAAAGTCGCATTGCCTCTCACCTTTGGTTTCACACCTGACATAGTATTCATCCCGAGTTCGCAATTACTTCGGGCTAATATAGGTGGTACATTTAATTATTGCTTATCCTTATAAACTGAAGCCTTTAATTTTCTTGTTGGCTTCTTTGGTTCTTCTTTCAAAATAACCTCTTCAGCCGGAACAACCTTAACTTCTTCTCCTTGCTTTTCTTCATTTTGAGTAACTACAACCTCTGTTACGGTAGGTTGCACCTCAGAAGGCTGAACTATTGTGGGCTCATTTTTTACTTCTACGTTTGATGAAGGAAATAAACAAGGTTCTCCTTTGTAGTGATTCAAAATTGAAGGCGACTGCGCACAAGATCCAGCCTCAGTTACTATAAATTCTGGTGCAGAAGGAATTTCAACTGGCAAGTATTCTGTTGCTGTATTTACTACACCTGCCTTTGTTGCTGTTGTATTAGATTCTAAAGATGTTCCAATCACAACTGCGCCCAAAACAGCTACCAATGCTACATACCACACATTAAGTGTTGAAGCGTTCCACGAAAAGAATTTGCTTTTCGCATACTTCTTTCGCATTCCACCATAGACACTGGCTGGCACCTCAGGTGCATAACCGTGCATGGTTGCTTTTACTTTATTAAAAAACAAATCCTCACTCATCATCCAATCGTTTTGATTTTACTGATTTCTGCTAATTCTCTTTGTAAGTACGTTTTAGCTCTTGATAGTTGAGACTTAGAAGTATTCACGTCTATTTCCAACATATCTGCTATTTCTTTGTGCATGAAACCTTCAATTACATAAAGGTTAAATACCGTTTTATATCCTGCTGGCAGCTTATTGATGCAGAGCATCATTTCATCTGCCGTAAACTCCAAATCCTCAACTTCTATCGGGTCGTTTTTGGACTTTACCAAATCATCCACGTCTTCTTGGTATGCGTGTTTAAGATTTTTGCGGTATTGCGTAATGCTTGTGTTCACCGCTATTCTCCTCAACCAACCTTCAAAACTACCGTCGTTGTGGTAGGTATGGATGTTGTTGTATATTTTTACAAATACCTCTTGGAGCACATCTTCCGCTTCCATTTTATTTTTGGCGTAGCGAAGGCATATTCCGTAGAGCAAGGAAGCATACTTCTTATGCAGTGCGTCCTGAGCGCGTTTTTCGCCCCGAACACAACCCTCGATTATGCCCTTGATTTCCTCCATACATCAATAATAACTCAATTGGGAAAATATTGGTTGCATCAGCCCTTTAATTTTTTGGGCTTCAATTGATGATAATCCAGAAAATACAAAACTCTAATACTAAAATTATTGGTTTGAGGAAGGCCCAAGGTATATTCAAAATCCTCGCGTAAACTGCGCGGAATGGGCACTCCGAACTCACCTTTAGTAATATCATTCTTCCAAACAATGTTCACCTCGCTGCCGGGAACAAAAATCCACCTATAGATAAGATCGATGGTGAAGGTGTTGAAATTGCGGTCGCTGTTGCTATGTGAGATGCTCTCACCGAACTCATTCACAAACCCCTGAAAATCAGTAGGCACGAGCAATCCATTCTCATCCAGATCGTAAAACTCGCTATACTTAGAGTAGCCCCAATAATGACGAACCCTGCACAAGACAGTCATCAAAGGATTGAAAGCATAATTTACAGTGAGCGTATTGGTATGAGAAACCACCTTTCTCTTTCCAAATATGGGTCGGCCATCGTCGGCACGGTTTGCAAAGCCCAAATCCCCATCGTGATTGGTCAACTGATAACGATATACCACAAATAATTTGTCGCTAAAGCGCATCCGCGGAGAAAATCGCACATCCCATTCGTAGCGACCTTCATTTTCAAATGTCGCAATGCCGCCTCCAGCATCGATGGCCAGGGGCTTGCGATAATCCGTGCTGATCCAACCTCCCACGTATTGCCAAGTATAGGTCACAAATTTCATCCCGTCTGTGCGTGGCTCAAAATAATCCATGCCCCTCACAGGACCTGCGGAAACATTCAAAAAGTAGGTGGTAAATTTCTTAGTGTTCAGAAAAGTTTCCCAATTGAACATCATATCCGTGAACACATTCGGGCGGTACAATTGATTGTAGTTGAAAGTGAACGTGGTACTGAGATTATTCAGTTTCCAAAACGGTTTGAAAACATTGTATGACGTCCAAACATAATAGTTCATGCTATTATTAGCCTGTAAAAAGCCCATGTCCGTAGGATCATAGGTATCCGACTCGGTAGAAACACCGGTGCCAAATCTAAAATTGCCATTGATTTTTTGAAGGTTGACATTCTGAGTAAAACCTTCGCGATCGCGCCTTACCTCGCGATATTCTCCTCCAAACTTTCTATTGTAAGCTCCGCTACCGCTAATACTGTAGGAGCCTTTTTTATTTCTCAAATCAAATTCCAATCCCGACACATTGGCATCGTAATATTCGCCATTGCGGAGAACGTTGGTATTAATAATCGAGACATAGGAGTTGTTGCGGAGATTCTGGTCCAACACAGTGACGTTGTAATTCGTCAATGGATAAATCTCTACTTCGCGTGTCTCTCCGTTTTCATTCGTGACAGTAGCGTTCGTTTTTGCAGATACCCCGTTAAAAAAGCCAATCCCCAATCCCTTGCTATTTCGTCCCGATATTTTGGAAGCATTCAAAAGCTGCAATTGTTGAGGAAGACGCGTGATGCGCTCTCCGTCTGCAAGGGGAATGTCAGGAATATACCCGTCTGGCAGATAGCCCACACGACGGCTGTAAAAAAGATTTGCTTTTGAAAATAGCTCTGTTCCTTCAATGAAGAATTGGCGATTGTCTTGAAACTGGACCTCGAAGGGAGTGAGGTTTAAGATTTGCTGATCGCTGATTACTTGCCCAAAATCCGGAATGAGCGTTGCATCCAATGTAAATGCATCATTCAAACCGATCTTCACATCCATCCCAGCATTCCATGATGTCTCGTGACGCGTCGGAGCGTTGGTCTGTTCTACTACATTGTAATACGCCGAAGCATATGGAGTGAAAAATATCCTCGTCGGCGCTTTGACATCCTTTACTCCTGTCAATTGGCCCATTTGCGTAACAAATCCTTGCACCGCAGGGTCTACACCACGCCAAAAGCCCACCTCGCGGGTTCTTCTGATTTCCCTTGTGAAATTTATATCCCAAACTTGTTCGGGCTGATCTGGGAATCGAATGGCGGCAAAAGGAATTTTAAACTCAGCAATCCAACCTTCGGCTGTAGTGCTGGTGCGGCAATCCCAAATGGCATTCCAGCTCGTGTCCTCATCCTCGCCATTGGTAATGCGCGCATCCCACTGCTCAGAGGTGGGAGTCACAAAAAATGAAAGCCCGTTGATTCCATCGCGATAACATGAAAAGGTGATCCCACAATAATCCGAATTGCCATCTCCGTCCCGTCCGTTCAATTGTTTTAAAATACTATCCGGCGCAGTGTCGTAATTCATAAATCCAACATACAAAGCCTCATCGTCATAGATAATTTTTACCTCTGTATTCTGAGGCAATGGGATTCCAGGAGTAGGACTCTGCATGACAAACCCAGTGGCAACAGGTGCATTGAGCCAGACGGCCTCATTCAAACTTCCATCGAGTTTGGGAGCCTCTATGCAGCGAACCGCTTGGAGCACTTTATTTTCGTATTGCGCATAGCTTCGCAGTGTCGCGAAGAAAATGGCAGCAATGAAAAGAAAGCGAATGATCATAAATCTTTAAAAAGAAAGCGCGCAAAGTTAAACGACCAATGTCATTTCATTTCACTCCAAAGGCCTTTAACGTTTGGTTTTTATGAACGGCGAAATAAAGTTAACGAACGGCAAACAACAAAAGCTAAAAACTGTTCAATGCTTACCTTTGCGCACACTTTTATGCATCCACTTCGTTCCATTATTGCCGTCCTATTAGTTTTTGCCTTGCAAAACCTCTCTGCTCAAGGGAATTTCACTGTGAGCGGACAAATCCTCGATGGAGAAACGGGCGAAACCATTCCTGGGGCTGTGATCAAAGCTTCTCCCATCAACCGCGCCGCTACATCCAACGCTTTTGGTTTTTATTCTCTTACACTCCCAAAAGGAAAATACGTTATTGAAGTAAGTTTCACTGGCCTAGAAACACAATCCCGCGAAATCGAGCTGAGTCAAGACATTCGTTGGGACGTATCGCTGAACTCACAAGTGAAGACGATTACGGCTGTAGAAATTACCGCGGACAAATCAAGAAATACAGAAAGTACTGATGTAGGCAAAATCGAACTCGACGTGAGTCAAGTGAAAAAGCTGCCTGTATTGCTCGGTGAAATTGACATTTTAAAAACCATCACGCTTCTTCCGGGTGTGCAGAGTTCTGGAGAAGGCAATGCCGGATTTTACGTGCGCGGCGGAGGCGTGGATCAAAATCTAATTCTCCTAGATAATGCCACTGTTTACAATGCCTCTCACCTCTTCGGCTTCTTTAGTGTATTCAACGCGGATGCTATCAAAAATTTAGAACTTACAAAAGGCGGTGTGCCCGCCAACTATGGTGGAAGGCTCGCTTCTGTTCTAGACATCAATTTGAAAGAAGGAAACAATAAAGAATTTCATGGTGAAGGTGGAATTGGTTTGATTTCTTCTCGCTTTACGCTGGAAGGGCCTATCAAAAAAGACACCTCCAGTTTTATCATCAGTGGTCGCCGCACGTACATCGATTTATTATTGAGCCCATTTATCAATGAAGACAGCAACTTCAATGGTTCTGCATATTATTTCTACGACCTCAATGCGAAGGTTAATTATAAGATCAGTAAAAAAGATCAAATCTTTTTAAGTGGTTATTTCGGCCGCGATGTATTTGGATTTAATAGTGAAAATTCTGGATTCTCGAGCCGCATTCCTTGGGGCAATGCGACTGCAACCGTGCGTTGGAATCGCATCATGAGCGATAAGCTTTTCATGAATACCATTCTCACCTTTACTGATTACAAATTTGCTTTTGAAGGCGCGCAAGAGCAATTCGAATTCAGCCTCAATAGCGGCATTCAAGACTGGGGCGCAAAAGTGCAGTGGAACTATTATCCCAACTATCGCCACAGTATCAAGTGGGGTGTGGATTATACCTATCACATTTTCACTCCAAACAGTGTCTACGCTCGCAGCGGCGACACAGAATTTGATACCGGTGAAAAAACACGTTTGCTCAGTCATGAAGTGGCCGGATACGTGCTCGATGAATTTGACATTACCGAAAAAATCCGATTGAATGTAGGCCTCAGATATTCATACTTTGCACACGTCGGACCTTTCAAACGCTTCACTCCACAAGCAAGCACAGGTTTTGCACAACCACTGCCTCCAATAGAAACGCTTTATGCAAGCAATGAAATTGTAGCGGATTATGGAGGCTTCGAACCGCGCGCAAACATTCGTTGGACAGTAGATAAAAATAGCAGTATCAAAGCAGGATACATGCGCAATTATCAATACATCCACCTCACCAGCTTGAGCCCTACTTCGTTGCCTACTGATGTGTGGTTGCCGAGCACTGATGTGTTGCGCCCACAATTCGGACAACAATTTAGCATTGGATATTTTAGAAACTTCCTCAATGATATGCTGGAAACGAGTGTAGAGGTGTATTACAAAACGATGGACAATGTTTCTGAATATCGCGAAGGCGCACAACCAGAACAAACCGTGAATGATAATATCGACAACCTACTTGTCTTTGGTATTGGCCGCAGCTATGGGTTAGAATTATTTGCTAAAAAGAGATTGGGAGATTGGTCTGGATGGGTTGGATATACGTGGAGTGTTACCGAAAGACGATTTGACGACATCAATTTTGGAAAATGGTTTCCCGCGCGTTGGGACCGCAGACACGATATCAGTGTGGTATCTACATATAAGCTAAACGAGCGTTTAGAATTCGGATTTGTATTTGTGTATGGAACGGGAAATGCCATCACACTTCCAGTGGAGCGCTATGTGTTTGAAAATAGAATTGTGGATGTGTATGGCGATCGCAATAGTTTCCGCATGGCACCTTATCATAGAGCAGACGTTTCGTGCACGCTTTATCCAAAGAAAAAACCAATGAAGCGCGATGAAAATGGCAACGAAATCAAGCGCAGAATTAATATTGAAAGTAATTGGAATTTTAGTGTGTACAATTTGTACAACCGCATGAATCCATACTTCATCTATTTTGGCAATGATGGAAATATTCAGGAAGGCACTTTAGAAATCAAAGCGTATCAAGTGAGCTTATTCCCCATTCTGCCCAGCGTTACGTGGAATTTTAAATTTTGACCAAGTATAGCGCAACACGACTCCCATTTGAAAGACGGGATCATCCGCAATGATATCCATGAATTGCAGTCCGTTTCGGAGAAGGAAACTAGCGAAATTATCATTAACAATAAATTAACAGCGTAGCGCCCGCATAAACGCGCGCTATATCTATTTATTGCGCAGATACCTCCTACTTTTGATGCCTCAAAATATGCGTAATCTATCCCACCTCAATAAATACTTCTGGAAATACCGCGGGCGGTTGTTCATGGGGTTCCTGTTTATCCTCCTCGCTAATATTTTCAATGTTTACGCTCCAAAATTGATTGGTGACGGAATCGATTTCTTGGCAGAAAGTCTCAAGGCAAAAACGATTATTGATGGCGGTCAAAGCACCACTGTGGCAGCTCCCGAAAGCATCCGCGATTTCAACTATCTCATCGGTAGCGATCAAAATACGATTACCCTCACAGGCGATAATTTTTATGATGAAATCATCTATATCGCGTTTGTGCTCTCGATTGGCTACATCATTTTTTATATCATCAAAGGCATTTTCCTATTCTTTCAGCGCCAGACCATCATCGTGATGTCGCGTTACATCGAATATGAATTGAAAAATGAAATTTACGATCAGTACCAGCGCCTCGACATGTCTTTTTACAAAAAGAATAGAACGGGCGATCTGATGAACCGCATCAGCGAAGATGTTTCACGCGTGCGCATGTACATCGGTCCTGCTGTGATGTACACGATCAACCTCGTGATACTCGTGGTGATGTGTGTGATGGTGATGTGGAAAATAGACGCCGAACTAACGCTCTATACTCTTTCACCTTTGCCTTTCATGATGATTACTATTTTTTATGTGAGCACCGTCATCAACAAGCGAACAGAAAAAGTACAAAGCCAACAATCCAAACTATCCACGATGGTGCAAGAAACCATTAGCGGAATACGCGTACTCAAGGCTTTTAACAGAGAAAAATATTACGAAGGTGTATTCGAGGACGAAAGCAACGACTACAAGAAAAAACAACTTGACCTTATCAAGGCAGACTCCCTTTTCATGCCTGTCATTGCGTTGCTCGTGGGCCTGAGTACCATTCTCACAATTTATATTGGAAGCAATAAAGTCATCGCGGGCGAACTTTCATACGGTGTGATTGTGCAGTTTGTATTTTACGTCAACCAACTCACGTGGCCATTTGCGAGCGTCGGTTGGGTGACGAGCTTGGTTCAAAAAGCTGAAGCCAGTCAAGAACGCATCAATGAGTTTTTGAAAACAGCACCAGAAATTGTAAATACCCAACCGAATGAACATTCGGTAGCAGGTGAAATTG
Organism: Flavobacteriales bacterium; assembly: GCA_046309775.1. Taxonomy (GTDB): domain Bacteria; phylum Bacteroidota; class Bacteroidia; order Flavobacteriales_D; family Sanyastnellaceae; genus JAIXWP01. The sequence continues at coordinate 45,695 of JBKCOM010000203.1, read as the reverse complement.
AGTTTAAAAATGTTTCGTTCACCTATCCGGAAACGAGAGTGAATGCACTAAGAGGCATTTCATTTAAAGTAAAAAAAGGTGAAAAATTAGCAATCGTAGGCCGCACCGGAAGCGGAAAATCTACCATTGCCCAACTCATCCTACGACTGTTCGACACGACTGAAGGCGACATCTTAGTCGATCAAAAAAACATCAAAGACAATCATCTTTCCTCACTACGAAAATCAATTGGATTCGTACCGCAGGAAGTGTTTTTATTCAGTGATACCATTCGCAACAATGTCGCATTTGGAACAGAAAATCTAAGCGAAGAAGCGATGATTCAAGCTACGAAAGATGCAGATGTTTATCACAACATCACTGACTTTCCTGGTGGTTTTGACACATTGCTTGGAGAGCGCGGCATCAATCTCAGCGGCGGTCAGAAGCAGCGCGTTTCCATTGCTCGCGCCATCGCAAAAAATCCATCTGTATTGATTTTTGATGATTGCCTTTCCGCCGTAGATACCGAAACGGAAGAAAACATCTTGCACGCGCTCAATCGCATCATGGATGGAAAGACGAGCATCATCATCGCGCACAGACTATCAAGTGTGAAAAATGCAGACCGCATAATCGTGCTCGAACGTGGAAAAATAGTAGAAGAGGGAAAACACGATGACCTCTTATTGAATGGTGGTTTATATGCTCGAATGTACGAACAACAGCTTCGCTCGAATGATCCCGATCAGGGAGCACAGGGCGAGCCGTAATCATTTAGTACTAAAATCAAATCATTGATATCTACGATTTGATCTTCATTGATATCTCCGATACAATCGCCCTGGCAAAAATAATTTTCTGTTACGATTAAGTAATCTCCCACGGCTACGATACCGTTTTGATCAACATCCGCGCAAAAAGAATCATCCACAATGATATTGATGGAAGCGTTGCGCTTGTAATTGAAATGCGCACCCGCCGCGATCACTTCGAATGCATAACTGCCTACCGCATCGGCGGAAGGAATGATTTCAAGTTGAACCAGAGCTGGTGCAGTAACATTATTCGAAGAAAAAATTGCTTGAAAGCCATCCGGCAAACCAACAACTTCCAAATCGATTGGGCCTGCAAAACCCTCTGACAAACTCACTTCATAAATGGCGCTCTGGAAAGGATTCACATTCACCAAAGACGGATTGAGATGTAAAAAATTCACCTCCACTAAGAACATTCCATTATATAAATCAGAAACGGGAATAATGCCACTTTCAAAATACGGATAATGCATCCATGTGCCTTGGAAAACGGGATCGTTGCCGTTTGGGAAATGATCAAAATAAGCCACTTCTTGCAAACTCAAATCATCAATGCCTGTGTAATCAATAAGACGCAAACCAGCAGTGTAATTGCTCTGAAAACTCAAATTTCCAATATTGTAAAGATTGTGATCTATCGCTTCTGTAGGGCCCAAAAAATCTCCCTCATAAATTGGATTATCTAAATCTTCTACATTCCAAATAAGCGTTCGTGTGAAGTCTGTTGGATTATTAATTTCATCCAATTCATCATTCATCAACAGATGTCGCCCGTCCGGAGTGAGCCAGCCTTGGTGACAATAAGAAGCGGGTGAATAATTGGTAATGGAAACGGTTTGGATATCGGTAGGGTCGGTGGCATTTACGATAGTGAGGCTTGCAGGCGCATTGCCATTATAACAAAATATTATAATGTCATTTTGATAATCTGCATCCGGCCCAGTATAAGTCATCACTTGCGCTTCGTGCGTGTAGCCATCATCACTGTAGCCGCCTGCAATCGTCGGTGCGAGTGGATTGGAAATGTCCACCACATGAAGTCCGCCAGAATAGGTATTGGTTCCGCAAGCGAATAAGAGCCCAGACTCTTCGTGAATGACCAATGTATGACATCTCGAAAATCCTGAATAGTGAGCATCTGTAGTAAACGTAGCGGGAATAGTCTCAGGATTGCGAAGACGGGTGAGATCAAAAATTTGCAAACCATGACCAGAAGCCTCACTGCCGATGAAGAGATAATTTTGATATGTTCTAAATGTTCTCCAAAGAGAAGGCGTGCTATATGTTGGCAAAAAACCAATTTGAATCGGATTGGCGGGATCTTCTATACTGAAAAATGAAACACCGTTGTTTCGACCCAAAATCACATATTCCTTTCCATCCAAAGGATCGGTCCAACCCCAAACTTCATTGGTGCTGGCGCCCCCTATTTCTGAAGGCGGCACATGCGCCCTGAAATCGATATTCTCGCAGGCATAGCCAGCGGCTTGACCAAATTCACAAGGCGTTTGAGCATGCGCAAATCTCAGAACGCTAAAGAAAACAACAGTAAGATAAATGGACTTCATTCATCAAATATGCGGCATTTTCTCGTGAACTTGCAGCGCAATTGTTGGTTTTTAAATCATGAAAGTTTTAATCACAGGTGGCACAGGACTCGTAGGTTCTAGCATTATCAGAAAGCTCATTGGCCGCGGAGACGAAGTCATCAACCTCACTACTCGAAAGGACAAAGAAGGACAATCAGGAAAAATCCAAAACATTTATTGGAATCCCGATCATGCTTCTAGCGAGATACCCGCCATTGATCACGTAGATGCGGTAATTAATCTTGCAGGATACAATGTAGCCAATCGTTGGACTGAAAAAAATAAATCTCTCATCATTACCAGCCGCATGAATACCACGCGTCAGTTGATGAAACTTATTTCTAACATGTCCCAAAAACCCCGCGTACTAGTGTCAACAAGTGCAAGCGGATATTACACATCATCCGAAGCACTTCAAGATGAAATGGCCAAACCCGGAAGTGGTTTTCTTGCTGATTTATGCGTTGATTGGGAGCGTGAGGCATTGAAAGCAAAAGAGCATTCAATCAGGACTGTCATTATTCGCGTGGGTGTAGTGCTCGCCGCGAATGATGGAGCAGTAGCTAAAATGTTGCCTTTCTTCAAACTCGGCCTTGGCAGTGCGACGGGCAGTGGCAAGCAGTGGATGAGTTGGATTCAACTCGAAGACCTTTCGAATATGTATATCCATGCACTCGATTTCCCTTTAGAAGGAGTTTATAATGGGAATGCACCGCAAAACGTGACCAATGACGAATATTCTAAGGTGCTCGCTCAAACGTTGAAGCGCCCTTATTTTTTACCCAATATACCTGCTTTCTTTTTAAAACTTCTTTTTGGTGAAATGAGCTCCATGTTGCTCAATAGCCAACGCATCAGCGCTCAACGCATTCTGGATGCAGGTTTCAAATTTCAATATCCCACTATTCGCGAAGCACTCGCGCATACGCTTTCTAAATAAATATGAACGCCACAACAATTTTTTGGTTCCGCCGCGACTTGCGCCTTCACGACAATGCGGGGTTCTATCACGCGCTAAAGTCGGGTGCCCCGGTGCAACCCATTTTTATTTTTGATAAAAATATATTGGACAAACTCGATGATAAATGTGATCGTCGTGTTGATTTTTTGCATCAAGAAGTGACAAGGCTTGCTGCAGAATTAAAATCGCTTGGTTCGAGTTTGAGAGTGTTTTATTCTACACCTCAAGAAGTGTATGAGCAGTTGACCACTGAGTACAACATTCATCAAGTGTGGACCAACCGCGATTATGAGTCGTATGCGAAAGAACGCGATGCTTTTCTGTTTTCTTTTTTAGGAGAAAAAAATATTTCCTTCAAAGGAGCCAAAGACCATGTGATTTTTGAGAAAGATGAAGTATTAAAAGATGACGGTAAGCCATACACGGTATTTACTCCATATAGTAGAAAATGGAAGTCTCATTTGAAGCCCTATCACTACAAGCCGTATCCAAATGAGAAGTACTTTGATGCGTTGATAAAAAATCAGCCCTTCCCTATTCCTACGTTGGAAGACATGGGATTTGAAAAAACAGATACAGAATTTCCCTCGCGGGCCGTGGCAAAAGACATCATTGTCAATTATGAAAAAACACGCGATATCCCATCTATGCGTGGCACAACTCGATTGAGTCTGCACTTGCGATTTGGAACAATCAGCATTCGCGAGCTCACAGAGATTGCCTTGAAGACAAGCGAAAAATGGTTGAATGAATTGATATGGAGAGATTTTTATCAGATGATCATCCATCACTTTCCTCATAGCGAAAAAAATGCGTTCAAACCTATTTACGACCGCATCGAATGGAGAGATGATAAAGAGGCTTTTGAAAAATGGTGTGCCGGAAAAACAGGTTATCCCATCGTGGATGCGGGCATGCGCGAACTCAATGAAACAGGATTCATGCATAATCGTGTGCGCATGGTGGTGGCGAGTTTTCTAACCAAACACCTTCTACTCGATTGGCGTCTAGGCGAACGCTATTTTGCAAAAAAATTATTGGATTTCGAATTGGCAAGTAACGTCGGAGGCTGGCAATGGGCCGCAGGAAGTGGATGTGACGCTGCGCCTTATTTTCGTGTTTTCAATCCAACCAGTCAAACAGAAAAGTTTGATCCTGAAAAAAAATACATCAAGCGCTGGGTGCCCGAATATGGAACGCCCGCCTATCCCAAGCCCATTGTAGAACATACATTCGCCAGAAACAGGTGTCTTGAAACTTTTAAAAAAGCCTTGAAAGAATAAATTACTTTTGAGGCATGAAACCCATTTTCAAAGACCTCCGCGTACTCGATTTATCATCTGTGCTAGCAGGGCCATCGGTTGCTACATTCTTTGCAGAACTCGGTGCTACTGTCATAAAAATTGAGAATAAAAAGACGGGCGGCGATGTTACGCGAACGTGGCGTGCAAATGGCGAATCGAAAAACACAGCTGTAAGTGCGTATTGGTCTTCTATCAATTATAAAAAAGCAGTTCATCTCCTTGATTATTCAAATCCTCAGGAAAGGCAGTTTGTATATGACTTGATACCTTCACAAGATGTGGTGATTATGAATTTCAAAGAAGGAGATGACAAAAAATTTGGATTGGATCCTACTTCTCTTTTCTTAATGAATTCAAAATTGATTATAGGTGAAATATACGGTTTCATTTCCAATCCAGGACGTGTGGCTTATGATGTAGTGTTGCAAGCAGAGACGGGATTCATGTCTATCAATGGAGAAAAAAATGCTGCGCCATTGAAGATGCCGGTGGCCATGATGGATATTCTCGCAGCACATCAATTGAAAGAAGCAATTCTATGTGCGCTTTACGAAAGAGAGAAAACAGGTCTAGGCGCTTTGGTAAAATGTTCTTTAGAAAAAGCGGGCATCGCGTCGTTGGCCAATCAAGCGTCAAACTATCTCATGACAGGAAAGGTACCAGTCGCTCAGGGTTCTCTGCACCCCAATATTGCGCCTTACGGTGAAGTGATGCGCTGCAAAGACGGAGGCAATATTGTGCTCGCGATTGGTAGCGATCGTCAGTTTGAGTCATTGGTAAAAGTCATGCAACTTGAATCGCTTGCCTCTGATAATCGATTTCAAGAAAATACAGCGCGCGTAAAAATTCGAGAAGAACTATTTACCCTTTTGTCCGAAGCTTTTTCAAGATGCGAGACTTCGGAATTAATGAGGATTTTTGAAAGCGAAAACATACCTGCCGGTAAAGTAAAAACTCTCGATGAAGTGCTCGACTCGCCGCTTGGAAAATCAATGACTTTAGAAGAAATTGTAGAAAACACAATAACTAAACGCCTGTCTAGCGTGGCTTTCGAGTATATCAGTCGGGAATCTTGACCACGTAGGTTTTGCCAGATTTATTTTTGAGATAAGATTGGCGCAACCAAGGATTAAGAATTTTAAAGTCTTTGTAACTCACTCCATACTCCTGACACCAAGCTGCGAAGTCTTCTACTGGACCGCTGATTGAAATCTCCTTCGAATCGATAGGAGCATAGATATCTGATGGACGAATTACAAACCCATACTTATCTGTATTGTTGACAATCTCTTTCATCGATAAAATGCGAAAAACGTAACGCGAAGTTTCCTCATTGAGCAATAATTCGTAGTAGTTGTTTTGCTTTTGACGATCCATTTGTTTTTGTACCCCAAGCATTCCCATATTATAAGAAGCCGCAGCCAATGACCAAGAGCCTAGCTTATTGTAGGCCTGTTTAAAATACTTGCAAGCGGCACGTGTACTTTTTTCTACGTGGTATCGCTCGTCTACTTCGTCGTTTACCTCTAGGCCAAACTCGGTGGCTGTTTCGGCAAGAAACTGCCAATAGCCCACCGCTCCGGCGGGGGAAGTGGCATTGGTAAAATTACTTTCAACGAGGGCCAAGTATTTGAAATCATCGGGAACGCCCTCCTCTTTAAGCACTTTTTCGATTAAAGGAAACCAGCGTGCAGAGCGCTTAATGGCGAGTAATGTATTAGAATGCCAGTAGGAATTCACGAGTAATTCGCGATCGAGCTTTTCGGCTACATCCCACTTTTCAATTGGAGCAGCCTCACCACAAAAGTCTGCTGACTCGGGAAGCGGTAAAGCATAAATTCTATAATTTTCACTTACATGTTGAAGATATTCTCTATCAGCTTCCGCATCACGCTTGTTGCTGTCGAAGGCCACCAACGACACCACGCCGCCGCCAATCACGCACCCGATAATGGCAATTAAAGCATATTTCATCCACTGTTTATTTTGAAAAGATATCTTCATTCTATTTTAAAAAAATATGTCTTTAAAATGTTCGAAGCCTTTGGCCTCTGCATCTTTTTGACTGATGATGGGATTGTCTACTTCCCAGTCAATGCCCAGAGCGGAATCGTTCCAAAACATCGATCTATCGTGGTCTTTGCTGTAGTAGTTTGTGCATTTATACGAAAAGATTGAATTTTCTTCAAGTACCACAAAACCATGCGCGAATCCTTCGGGCACGAAAAGTTGCGTTTTGTTTTCTGCGGAAAGCACTATTTTAAAATGCTGACCAAAAGTAGGCTGGGTCATTCTTAAGTCCACTACTACGTCGAGAACGGAACCTTTGGAAACGCGTACTAGCTTGGCTTGAGTCTTTGGAGGTGTTTGAAAATGTAGGCCTCTCAATACACCTTTGGCCGACATACTTTCATTGTCTTGAACGAAAGTGATATTCAGCCCTGTTTGAACTCTAAATTGAGCTTCGTTGAAGGACTCGAAAAAATATCCTCTATCATCTCCAAAAACATTTGGCTGAATAATGAGTAGATCTTTAAAATTTGTCTTGGTGATTTTCACGGAAGTCTTAGTTAAATCTTTCCAAAGCGATAGTTAATAGCAAAATTGACGAGAATAATCGGACTGTGGGGAGTATTTCCTCAGTGAATCCAAGCATCAGGTCTGGGGTTGGAGTAACATAAATTACATCTCCATTTTCGATGACCATGTTCGCAGCCGTGATACCTTCAATTTTTGATAAATCGATGTTGTAAATCTCGTCCTTGTCATTTATCTTGCGGATGACCTTGATTTTTGAGGCGTTGGCTCTTCTTGCTAACCCGCCACCGAGGGCAATCACCTCGATCAATCTTGTGTTGTTATCGAGTAGACCAACTACTCGACCAGTGCTTCCATCGCCATTGAATACAAGCGCTCTGCGATTGAGAGCTCTAACCACGACATAGGGATTCACGAGTTGTTGAGCATACTTTTCTGCTAATAAATCTTGTGCCTCAGAAATGCTTAACCCCGACATAAGAACTTCGCCAACGATTGGAAGTTCTGCGTAGCCGTCAGGTCGAATCATGTATTGGTTGTATACGCTTCGAGAGGACGGCATAAAAACGGCTTGAGTTGCTGATGAGGCCTCGATAATCACATTACCTTCGCTTGTAAGCACATCGAAGGAAAACATATCGTTTGGGGCGAATTTGAATTCTGCGTTAATATTTCCTAAGCGAAGCGTATCGAATACGAACTCCGTATTCGTTTTGAACATTAAGTCTTTATTGATATTGCAAGAAGACAATACCGATGAAAGAAATATTAAAATACCAATAAGACGCCACATTTTAAGTAAGATTTGCCCCAAAAGTAATCATATTGACTCTAATATTTCTTGCATCTTTGCGCAATGATGGAAGCAGCGAATAAAGTTACAGTTGTTATTGGCACCTCTAATAATCCTGATCGTTATAGGTATAAGGCTATGCACGCATTGATTAATAAGGGACACATAGCAATTCCATTAGGCATTAAAAGTTGAAGGCTGCACCCTAGTGATGCTCGAAACAAATCAATTTCAGTCGATGATTCCTGGTAAAAAAATATACTTACGCCCAGTATCACTCAAAGATACCAATCACATCTTAGCATGGGAAAATGATCCTGAGCTATGGGAAGTAACTTCTACTCCTGGTCCGTTTACAAAAGCCGAAATCATTGAGTTCATTAAATCCAGCACCAATGTGTTTGAACAAAATCAAATGAGGTGGATAATTTGTCTAAAGGAGCAGGACACACCCATCGGAGCCCTAGACCTGTTTGATTATAATTCCAATAAAAGATCGGCTGGCATCGGAATTCTCATTGGAGATAAATCTCGAAGAGGGATGGGATATGCTGGGGATAGTTTGACCTCGTTTATCGAATTTGCGTTCGATACCCTCCCACTGCAAAAGCTGCATTGTTTGGTGCACGTAGATAACGAACCGAGCATTCGAATTTTTGAAAAAAATAAATTTACCAAAACAGGGATGCGCTATTTTAGAAATAAGAAAGCCATTCAAATGGAACTTTCCAAATAATGAAAAAGAAGGGATTTTTTTTAGTAATAGGTGTTGTTTTGATTTTGATGGCTTTTCTTGGTTATCGATTGATGTCCTCCAAGCAAGGAGGCTTTGCAGCAAAGGAAAAAATCATCTACATCATCGACGATATTGCGCCTGAAGAGCTTGTACCGCAATTAATTGACGATTCTATAATCACTGACATCAAGTCTTTTGATTTACTATTAAAATTGAAGTCAGTCCATAATTTCAAATCAGGACGTTACAAAATACCAAATGGAATTTCGACTAATTCCCTAATAAATAAATTCAGAGCGGGTTTGCAAGAGCCACTGCTGGTGAAAGTAGATGGTGTTAGGAATGTGTATCAGCTCGCGGCCACCCTTGATGAGCAGCTCAAGTTTGATTCAACATCATTTATTCAGGCCATGCTTTCGAATGAATTGTTGCAATCGAAAAATTTAAGAGCGGAGGAAGCTATGACGCTCATTTTACCAAATACCTATGAGCTATTTTGGAACATAACTCCTAACACGTTCATGGAAAAAATGATAGAAATTTCCAACGAATACTGGAGCGAGGAGCGTTTGAAAAAAGCCCAGACACGCGGTCTCAAGGTATCCGAAGTATATACCCTAGCATCTATCGTGAAAGGTGAAGCCGTTACAAAGAGCGAAGCACCAAAAATTGCAGGACTATACTTAAATCGACTCAAGAAGAAAATGGCGCTGGAGGCCGATCCGACTATTACATTCGCACTTAATATGAAAAAAACGCAGCGCATCTACAATAAAGATTTGAGCGTTGACTCTCCCTACAATACATATAAAAATAAAGGACTTCCTCCCGGGCCCATTTTCATGGTCGAACCGCTGTACCTCGACGCAGTTCTTGACGCAGAAAGCCATGAGTATATTTTTATGTGTGCCCAGCCCGGAGGCACAGGACTTCATAATTTCGCAAAAGATTACGCGCAACATCAGCGGTATGCGAGTTTATATAGGTCTTGGCTGAACAAAAATAATATTCGATAAGACTCAACTAGGAACTTCAAACCACTCTTCGATGGTTTTTTGAACTTCCTCAGTATCTATTTTTCGATGGAGCAAGGCATCCACTCCGAGAAGGTTGACTTTCTTCTTATCTAGTTCTGGATTATCAACAAGTCCGACAATGAGGGGCATTTTTTCATCTCTAGTAATTTGTCTTAATTTTTTTATTGCTTCCAAACCTTTCAACTCCTGCACCTCTGTATCCACGAGCAAGAGATCATAATTCGATTTTGCCGTCAACTCAATGATTTGGTCCCCACTATTTGCTTCGGAGCATTTATGGCCCATCAGTGATAAATTTTTAACGGCAACTGCTCGTGTCAATTCATTTCCATGCGCGACTAGAATATTCAAATGATTCTTAGAAAACGCACCTTCGTGCTGACCTCGTATCGGCGTATCAAACGTTTTGTGATCGAGGATTGACACAAGGATTTCAAGCAATTTCGCCATTTTAACTGGCTTTGTAAGATATGCATCGAAGAGAATTCCCTTATCCTGAAAAACTTTATTGCCAGACTGGCTGATGGCGATCATGGGCAACACTTCTCGAGGGTACTTTTCCCTAATTTTCTCTGCTAAAGAAACTCCAGTAACCTTGGGCATTTCCATATCTATAATCGCAAAATCGAATCGGGTAAGACTACCGATCATATCCTCAACAAGATCGGGACTATTGAACGGTATGGCTTGAATGCCATACGAACTGAGTTGTTTGACTAGAATCTTCAGATTTGTTTTATTATCGTCCACAATCAGTGCTTTCTTACCATTTAGTGATGATATTTTGGATAATGCTATTGTCCCCTCAGACTCGGCCACCAATGTAAATGACACTTTCGTTCCCTTGCTTGGAGCGCTGTCTACCCAAATGCGCCCTCCCATTTTATCAATAAGTTTTTTTGAAATAAATAAACCCAATCCAGTACCGGAGCCAGCATTCACCTCATCACTAGAATTAGAAGAAATACTGAACAACCTTCTTTGTTTGTGGGCGTCCATTCCGATTCCCGTATCCGCGATGCTAAACTTTAGCTGAACGAATCCGCTTTCTTGATTGAGTAGCTCCACCTGAGTTACCACCTCACCTCTTTCTGTGAATTTAATGGCATTTTTGACAATGCTTATGAGCACCTGTCGCAATCTCCTCTCGTCCTGTATGAGTCTTAATGGAATTCGCTGATCAACGTCAAGCACGAGTTCTAGGCCTTTCTCCATTGCCAATGGTCGCATGAGGTCCATCACTTGCTCCATGGTATCAGTGAATTCAAAACTATCCTTCTCAATTTCCAACTCACCAGTTTCCATTCTTGCATGATCGCCGATATCCGTAATGATATCCATCAATCGAGCCGAACCCGTTCGAATACTTTTACTATATCTTATTTGTTCTTCGTCCAGTTTTGTTTTCAGAAGCAAGTCTGACATGCCAATAATGCCATTTAGTGGTGACCTTAATTCGTTGCTTAGATGGCTCAAGAAATCTATCTTTTCACTTCTCACAGACTCGAGTTCACCCGTAGCCGTTTCTTTTACCATATCTGCTTCTACCACCTTTCTAACCAAAGGACGAATCAAAATTAAGGCACCACCGAGAACTCCTAACACTCCTATAATGCTTAAAATACAAAGCGAAATTAGATTCACACTTAGAAGGCTATCACTTTCCTTATTAACAAGAACAATTAGGTCGTTTACTTTGTCTGCGTATGCTTCTACATGTTCGTTAACCACTCGAACCTTCTCTTCATCCCATGGTGTAGGACCATATAATAGTTCTTTTGTGCCGTGTACAACTGCCACATAGGATTCAGAAGTGGATTGAATCGCACTCACCAACTGTTTTGAGTCTGGACGAACAAGACCAAAAGATTCGTCTCCATTTACTAAAGCCTTTTGTGCTAGGTCCCACCGAAAAATAAGTGCTTTCAAGTCCTTCATTTCAGCCTCGGAAATTTTCCTTTCTTTCGAATTTTTCTCGAGAATCAAAACCTTTTTTGCCAGCTCAAATGCATGTGCTTTTTGCTTTGTTGAAACAGTAATACTAGACAATTGCTGTTTGGATGTCGAATAAACGCGATAAGAGAATAACAAGCCCATACCAATACAGGCTGCGACGATTAAAACAAAAAAGGTTACAAGGCTTTTAAACTTGAGTTTCATGATGTGTTCGTGTAACAAAAATACACAAAACACATCGAAATACCTAAGACGCTTGTTTCCAGCGCATTAATGCAGATTTGACTTGGTCAATAGCAAAGGGTTTCGAAACGAAATCATCCATTCCACATTCTAAGCAACGCCTTTTATCTTCCTCCGAATGATTGGCTGTCATCGCAATGATATAGGTATTGCGATTTTGCTCACGAAGTTTTCTTGTTGCCTCGATGCCATCCATGATGGGCATTTGCATATCCATTAAAACCAACCTTGTCTCTTTTTCCTTAAAGTATTCAAGTACTTCTGCGCCATTTGAGACCAACTCTGACCTGAGACCAAGATTCTGAAGCATATACTGGATGACCTTTTGATTAATGGTATTATCTTCTGCAATCAAGATTACATCATTTTCAAAATATGCGCTATCCCAATTATTGCCTTCTATTTGATCTGATACATTTCCCTGTCCTACTTCAATTTCGGGAATGTGTACAATAAATTTCGACCCAACGTCGATCTTACTTTCTACAAGAATGCTCCCTCCCATTAGTTCGATGACTTGCTTACTAATGGCAAGTCCCAAACCAGTTCCGCCATATCTTCTTGAAATTGTTGAGTCTACTTGGGAGAATGAATCAAACAAGTGATCAATCTTGTCGGCCGGAATACCGATGCCAGTATCCTCAATCTCGATACACAAATCAGCACGCGCATTATCCAGCTTCTTACTTTTACAATGAATCGTAACCGAACCTTTTTCTGTAAACTTAATACTGTTTCCAATTAAGTTTAAGAGTACCTGCTGTAATCGAGAACCTTCAAGGATCAGTTGGTCGGGCACATCCATAGAGATATTAACGGCGAGAACAAGTCCTTTACTTTCGGCGTGTGGACGCAATAAGTCAGCAACTTCACAAATCTTATCACGCAGGTCTATATTAATTGGTGATAGAGTGGTTTTACCACTTTCCATTTTAGAAAAATCCAAAATATCATTGATAAGAATCATAAGACTCTTGCCACTCTTTAATATAGTGTGTACATAATCTTGCTGTCGTTCATCGAGCTTGGTCTGTTCTAATAGCTGTGCCATTCCCAAAACACCATTCAAAGGTGTTCGTATCTCATGACTCATGATGGCTACGAAATCGCTTTTAGTTTTCACTGCTGCTTGAGCTGCATCACGCGCTGCCACAAGTGCTTGATGAGTTTTAATCTCCTCTGTTTTATTTCGTACACGATACACCAAAAATCTCATCCCTCCCTGCTCTACCATACCTATGGATATATAAGCATGAATTATATCTCCATTGCCACAAACCAAATCTGCCTCCGATGACCAAAACTTATTTTGATTGATAATCCCTAGTCCATTCTCGATTTCGTCGGGCGTTAATACTACCTTTCTCAGAATACTAAAATCCCGATTTATCAAATCCTCTTCCTTATAAGAAAGCATACTCAAAGCGGTGACATTTAAATCTACGATGATGCCGTTCATAGATGTGATGAAAAGCGCATTTTCTGTTTTTTGCGATAATGCTACCAATACATCTCGATGAAGACGCATGTGATTTATAATATTTGTCTTTGACCCTGAAAGTAAATATTCGGTGAAAAATCCGAAGATCATCAGCACTATCAAATTGATTCTTGAAGATTCATCCAAATTAGGATGAAAGAATATAGCCACAATCGTGAGAGAAAACATGATAATCACAAACCTGTAAGAATCTTTGGAAGAGCGATAGGAGAGTGAACACAATTGCGTACCGAATAGGAGTGACACAAAATGAAGAAGGTGAAAATCATTGATGAAGGCGGTCACCCCTAAATGGAAGGAATACAAATAAAAATACCATCCTATCCAAAAAAATAGCTGGCTATCAGAGATAGTTTCCTTTTTTGACAAATAAAATAGAACGAGAGAAACGAGAGAAACGAAAGCTATCAATGGCACAATAGCCAGGCTTTGTGGATAGATGATTTCAAAAATTACTGGATTGACAATAGCACAGGCAGCACCCCATATTACGGTGTTAGAGTAGACTTTTCTTGCCCTACCTTCGCGCTTACCGGATAGCATTCCGTACATTGCAGTCAAGTTTTAATTCAGTAATCATTTCTCATTAAACGCAGATTGAGTTACAAGGTTTCGAAATACAAGAGTTCTATTCCTTTGGCTTTTGGACTATTGCTTTTGGTTATTTCAACCAGTGCATTCGCCCAAAAAACAGAACCCGATTCTGCGAGCGTTTTTCAAAGGCGAAAAATTTTTACTGCAACCACACTTTCAACATTTTCTGCTGGCAGTCTTATTGGATTGAACGAAGCATGGTATAAAGATTATCCGCGTTCAAGATTTCATACTATAAATGATAATGACCAATGGTTGCAAATGGATAAGGCTGGACATGCAATGACATCATATCAACTTGGAATACTTGGATATGAAAGCATGAGATGGAGCGGTATGAGCGAGAATGCAAGCCTATACCTTGGCGGGAGTCTCGGACTAATATATCTTACAGGTATCGAAATTTTAGATGGTCACTCTGCACAATGGGGATTTTCGTGGGGCGATCAACTTGCAAATTTTTTAGGAACTTCATCATTCATTGCACAACAAAAATTTTGGAAAGAACAACGAATCAATTTGAAATTTTCATATTCAAATACGCCTCTTGCAATGTTGAATCCTGATCAACTAGGCCGTAATTTTCAACAACGCGTTTTGAAAGACTACAATGGACAAACATATTGGGCATCAATCAACGTATCTTCCTTTCTGGCGTCTGACGCGGCTTTCCCGAGATGGATGAATGTTGCATTTGGTTATGGAGCGTATGGAATGACGACTGCAAAAAACGTTGTTAATGATGTTAATAATTTTCAACGCACGCGTGAATTCTATTTATCATTTGATGCAGATTTGAATCGAGTAAGATGGCCGAAGAAGTGGATGAAGATTACAGCGCGAATTTTAAGCTTCATCAAACTACCTTCACCAGCTCTCAAAATGCAGAGTGACGGAAAAGTGAAATTGTACGCATTACATTTTTAGAACAAAAAGTTTTGAGTTGCGTATTACGCAATTCAAAATCAGAAATAAATAAATTAGGAAACAAATCAACCGTTACTAAAATGAAAACAAAGTCAAAATCAGCTGCAGCTCCAAAGGCTGCAAAGAAGGCTGCTAAGAAAGCTGCTCCTAAGAAAGCCGCTAAGAAAGCTGCCAAGAAAGCCGCTAAGAAGCCTGCTGCAAAGAAGGCTGCTCCTAAGAAGGCTGCTCCTAAGAAGGCTGCTGCTAAGAAAGTTGCTAAGAAGGCTGCTCCTAAGAAGGCTGCCAAGAAAGCTGCTAAAAAAGCTGCTCCTAAGAAGGCTGCTGCTAAGAAGCCAGTCGCTAAGAAGGCTGCTCCTAAGAAGGCTGCTAAGAAGCCTGCTGCTAAGAAAGCTGCTCCTAAGAAAGCTGCTGCTCCAGCAACTGGTTCTAGCAACTAAGCTTGCTTTAACAAGATTAAAAAAGCCTCCCGTTTTCGAGAGGCTTTTTTGTTTTTATACCTTTTTTATTTCTTTCGCAAAGTCAAAACAATCGGCAAGTGGTCGCTGTATCCTCCCTTGTAATCATCTCCCACATAGGTTCGATTAGGCCTCTCCACTCCTTTATTATCCGTGAATAAAATACTAGGGTCTTTTAGAAATCGAAAATCAGAAACGCTGGTGACCCATCCTTTTGTCGAAGTCAATAAGGCCGGTGTCACAATAAACTGATCCAACGCCCCCCATTCTCCCTTGTACCAATAAGAACCCACACCATTCTTGTGCGATTCCGCAGCGAGATTATACAATCCACTACCCATATTGGTAGATGCTTGCAAAACTTCAGTGATACTCTTGTTATCAGGATGATCATTAAAGTCTCCCATGACAATCACTCTCTCACCCGCCTTCTCTAGAGGTTCTAATGCTGACTTTAGAATACGCGCTGCTGCCATTCTCTTAAACTCAGACTCTATCTCTCCACCACTTCTGCTCGGCCAATGGTTGACAAAAAAGTAAATGGACTCACCGCCAATCTTTAATTTCGCCTTCAAAATATCTCTCGTACGTTCATTTGGATCTTCTGGAATTTCTACTCGTAAAAAAGCAGCCTCCTCCTCACTTATCACGTCTGACTTATATAATAAGGCGACATCAATTCCGCGTTCGTCAGGACTATCCTTGTGAATGATTTTATACTTTGCCGCTTTCAATTGTGGCAAGGCAACTAAATCTTCCAACACTTTACGATTCTCTACTTCACACATTCCAATTATATCTGGAAAATCTGATTTCATTTTCCCCATCACCTCAGCAATTCGACTAAGTTTGGTTCGGTACCGATCTTCTGTCCACTCCAACTTACCTGTGGGTGTGAAGTCATCATCATTGGTTTGTGGATCATTTTCCACATCAAAAATGTTTTCTACATTATAAAAGGCAACGGTTATCTCATTGCTCGCACCTTCCACGGCGCCTCTCGTAGTGTCCTTGCACGATGCACTCCACATCATAATTGCAGCCAAGGCCACAAATGCTAATTTCAATTGTCTTTTCACGATATGAATTTTTCGCAAGATGCACCAAATCCTCCAAATTCTGTTTCTATTACCTTTGACCCAATGAGGAGAATTTACATTTTCATAATAATAACTGTCTTTTTGGCCGCCCTTTCGAGCGGCTGTAGAAATGAGAGTTCCGAAAATAAAAATGTTTTTTTCTATAATGAAAATAACGGAATCACTTCACTTGATCCTGCCTTCGCAAGAGATCTCGAGATCATGTGGGCAACAAACCAACTCTATGATGGATTGGTTGAAATAACCAACGACCTACAAATTATTCCCTGCCTAGCGCACTCTTGGAATATTTCTGACGACCTGACCACATACACTTTTTATATTCGTGACGATGTCTTCTTTCATGACTCAGAAATTTTCCCATCAGGAAAAGGCCGAAAGGTAACTGCTCAAGACTTCGTATACAGCTTTAATAGAATCATCGACCCAAAAGTCGCTTCACCAGGTGCTTGGATTTTTTCGAAAACAAAAAAAACTGCAAACTCTCCTTTCTATGCTCCCAATGATTCAACTTTTATTATTGAGCTTGAAAAACCCTTCCCCCCATTTTTGTCAATTCTTTCCATGCAGTATTGCAACGTCGTGCCGCATGAAGCCATAGAAAAATATGGAGCAGACTTCCGCGCCAATCCTGTAGGCACAGGTCCATTCAAATTTGCATTTTGGTATGAAAACAATGCTTTGGTCTTTCATCGTAATGATAACTTCTGGCAAAAAGATGAAGCTGGAAAAAACCTACCCTACCTCGATGCTATCAAAATTGATTTTATAAAAGATCCCGCAGTAGAATATCAAGGACTCTTGGCCGGAACTTACGACTTCATTTCTGGAATTCATCCTTCTTACAAAGATGAGCTTCTAACCGCCGATGGCGAACTTGCACCTGCATTTCAGTCATCAATAATTTTTTTCAAAACACCTTTTATCAAAACAGATTACATCGGATTCATGATCGATCCCGAAGCTGAAGTCTCAAAAAATTCACCATTGCTAAAAAAAGATTTGAGGCGCGCAATAGAACTTGCAATCAATAAAAAAGAAATGGTCAAATTTCTTAGAAACAATACTGTGATGGCAGCATCCAAAGGTTTTGTTCCTCCAACTCTACTGAAGAAAAACGCACCCGAATTCAATACGTATGACCCAGAAAAGGCAAAGGAAATATTGGATAGCCTTGGATACAAAAATGGCAACGGACTGCCTGAAATAACCATAACCACCACTGGTGACTACACTGATTTGATTGAATACATCCAATTTAATCTTGGTAAAATAGGATTGAAAGTTAAAGTAGAAGTGATGCAAGGATCCACCTTTCGAGAAGCATCGGCAAAAGGAAAACTAGCAGCATTCAGAAAATCCTGGCTTGCAGACTACCCGGATGCGGAAAATTTCTTTAACCTTTTTCTAAAGGAAAACTTCTGTCCGACTGGCCCTAACTATATGCACTATTACAACTCTGAATTCGAAAATCTCTATTCCAAAATACTAGCAGTTCAGAATGATAGCCTCAAACAAGAGTATTATTCGCAGATGAATGAATTGATTTCCGAAAGTTCTTCTGTGATACCGCTTTATTATGACCAAGTATCGCATTTTGTTTCACCGCGAATAAAAAATTGGGAAATCAACTCAATTAATATGATTGACTTGAAAAAAGTCAAGAAAGTCTATTAGTTTCGCACTCACCAAACCAACGACCCGTGCTCAAGATTGACATGCATACTCACATCATACCCAAACATCTTCCCGATTGGACGAAGAAGTTTGGATATGGCAACTTCATTCACCTTGACCACCACAAGCCTGGATTCGCCAGGATGATGCAGGGAGAAAAGTTCTTTCGAGAGATAGAATCGAATTGTTGGCATGCCTCCGAACGTATCGAGGAGTACGCCAAATTCAACACACAGGTACAAGTTGTGTGCACTATTCCTGTGCTCTTTGCGTATTGGTCTAAGCCAAGCGATGGGCTTGAAGTTTCTCGCTACCTGAATGACGATATCATTGAACTAACCAAAAGGTACCCTAAAAATTACGTTGGACTTGGCACGCTTCCGATGCAAGATATAGAGCTTGCAGTGCTAGAGTTGGAGCGAATCAAGAAAGAAGGAATAGTTGGAATTCAAATTGGTAGTAACATCAATGGTAAAAATTTGAACGAGCCCTTCTTTTATCCACTTTGGAAAGCACTTGAAGAATTGGATATGTGCGTACTAGTGCACCCTTGGGAGATGATGGGAGAAGATCAAATGAAGAAATATTGGTTGCCATGGCTTGTGGGAATGCCCGCAGAAACCACTCGCGCAATCTGTTCGCTCATCTTCGGAGGTATTTTTGAAAAGTTCCCTAAGGTAAGATTCAATTTTGCACATGCTGGTGGAAGTTTCATTCCTACCATCGGAAGAATTGAACATGGTTTTAATTGTCGCCCTGATCTTGTAGCTATCGACAATGACATCACGCCCCGCTCCTACATTGGGAAGTTTTGGGTAGATAGCGCGACGCACGATCCAGAATTGCTTCACTATATCTTGAAACATCAAGGCTCTAAAAAAGTAAGCCTCGGCACCGATTACCCATTCCCTCTCGGTGATCTTGAAATTGGAAAATTCATCGAAGAAATGGGGCTTTCCCAAGAAGTAGTAGAAGATATCTTCTGCAATAGTGCTCTAGAGTGGTTGAATCTGAAAAAGGAAGATTTTATTTAATAAACAAAATCCGAACTATACACCCTTTGATTTCCGACGGCATCAATCACTGTTAGTTCGAAGTTGTGCTTTCCAGGCTGAATAAATCGCTTGTCGAAGTAATACACCAAGCGATTCGTTTTCGCATCGTATTCCATGAGCGCCCATTCTCCATCTATTTTGGGTATTATTTGATCAACACCCGAAAGTCCATCGTAGATTTTAAATGTAAATGTTGCCTTCCCTTTCATCGATGCTGTAAAATCTACTGGCTGAATACCTGGTTTGACGGTATCGATCATCAATGCAAAATAACCGAGATACATTGGATTGGCAGTCACCCAGCCATTTTCGTACACTCCACCTTCAGAAATTATTTTCTGCTTGTCGGGGTCCCAACGCGCTATCACTGTTTTAGAAGCCAATGATGACGGCACTTTAGAAGCATTTAATGATAGCGTATATTTCCCATGTACTGGCTCATAAGGCGAAGCCACCTTAAAAGTAGGAGTCACTGCTCCGGCAATTTCCTTTCCTTCGGTGATAGTAAGGTTTAAATCTTCATACAGATTAAGGGCAGGCATTTGAATCCGCACTTTATCATTTTTATATTCATTATCTTTTTCCCAGTCCCACACTGCAAGATAAGATCCCGCTTTCGGAGCTGGACCTGATGCCTTTGTAAGCGCGTCCACTTCAAACGACACCGAGGAGCGATTGCCCATTAAATCAACCACTACATAATCAATTTTGTGACGTTTGCCATCTTTAAAACGTACAATGCCATCATCTACTAAATTGTCGTAGATATCCAATGGATTACCCGGCAAGCGATACGACCCATGTATTTGACTTCTATCTTTTTTGAAACGTTCGTAGATTGTATGCGCATTCATCGCTCGATTGGTAGTAAAATCAAGCTTGTCCATTCGTTGACCATAAACTTGAATTCCATCTACCCACAATTCTATTCTATAAATACCACAGCGATTGGCGTTGCCATCGAGCGCATCGCTTGTATGAATGGCAAAACCTACTTCACCGTAAACTTTTGGAATAGCTGTCGACTTGAGCTTAACAGCACCCGCAGAACCAGCAGTTTCAAACCTCACGGGCACTCTTCCATTATTTATCCAGGTAGAATCAGTCATCGGGACCAACCAAATACCTGAAACAGAAGGTTTGATATTATCTTTTACGTCAAACCCAAAGAGCAATGGATTGATGATTTTCTCACTTTTAGTTTCTCTTATCTCGAAATGAAGGTGAGGACCTCCTGATCCGCCGGTATTTCCAGATAGCGCCACCACCTCTCCTTTGGACACTTTCAAAATGCTCGAATCAGGGAATAAATCAACGCTAAATGACTTTAGACGATACTGCTCACGTTTTACATATTCATCAATTTTGGAGCTGTAAGCCTTGAGGTGGCCATATACTGTAGTATATCCATTGGGGTGGTCAATGTATAGTGCGTATCCATAACCCACTGGCGACACTTTGATTCTACTCACAAAACCATCTGCCGCAGCATAAACCTTGAGCCCCTCCTGCTGCATTGTCTTAATGTCAATGCCTGCGTGAAAGTGATTGGTGCGAAGCTCACCAAAGTTTCCAGAAAGATTGATGGGTACATCGAGTGGATTGCGGAAATACCCCTTGGGAATATCCTGCTGCGATGAGGCACTCATGGCCACGCCCATCACAAGAAAAAAAACCTGTACTAAATGAAAAACACCCACACGCATCATCGGCTATCGAGTCTTATTGCAAAAAACAAAAATCAACCATCGTGCCCATTCACTGCAACTCACTGCTTTTGAAATATCAACATCAATTTTGGATAAAACTGTTGTAAAATGATAGGCCGAAAGTCTTACATTTGACCTCGATTCGATGTTTTAAGGACTATAAATTTCATGAATCACCAAGAGATACTCCAGAGAATAGAAAGTAAGATTTCACAGTTGGGTGAATCGAAGCGTCAACTTGAAGCCCAAGTCACAAGGCTCAAGGAGGAGAATGCGTCTTTGTATAAAATCAATGGAGAGTTACTTGCACGCGTGGAAGAATTGTCTGAAAAAAACAAAGAATTGGAGAACACCACATCATTCAAACCAGCCGTTCAGGAAGATTTCCGTGTGGCTACCAAGCAGAGGATCAATGATCTGGTGAAAGAAATAGACGAATGCCTCGCCTTACTCAATAAATAGAAGATATATGAACGAGATATCCATCAAAGTCAATATCGCAGGTCGCTCATACCCACTGACCATCAGCAGTGAACAAGAGGACGCTATTCGTAAGGCAGAACAGAAGATTGAAGCCAGCCTGGAAACATTCCAGAAAAACTACGCTGTAAAAGATAAACAAGACCTTTTGGCCATGACGGCTCTCCAAGTAGCCACTGCCAGTGCCCCCGTTGTAGAAACGAAAACGGTGATCGAAAAAGTTGTCGAACGCGTAGAAGTGCCAACAGATATGTCCGCTGAACTCTCTCAGCTGGAAGTTCTCGTTGATCAATACCTTCAATCCTGATTGTCATTTTCTAAATCTCCACGATCCGCTGCAACGACTTCCAAGAGGAAGTTGAATGTTTAATTTAAAATACCATCAGCAACATGGACTCAATTTACATGGCCGTTGCTGCGTTACTAGGTGTTATCGTTGGAGCTGGAGCCGCTTGGTTCCTTCTCAATAGCGTTCTCAATAAAAAAAGAGAAAACATCCTCGCAGAAGCCGCCAAAGAAGGTGAAACACTTAAGGAGAAAAAAATGCTCCAAGCCAAGGAAAAATTCCTTGAACTAAAATCCCAGCACGAAAAAGAAGTGCAGGAGAGAAACAAAAAAGTACAACAAGGTGAAGACCGCATCAAAAACAAAGAGCGCGAACTTTCACAACAAATCGAACAGTACAAGAAAAAAGAAAAAGACCTCGAGGGTCAACGAGAAAATCTGAATAAGCTCACGGAGCATAATCAGAAAAAACAAAGCGATCTTGAAAAAGCAAACCAGAAAGCTGTGACACTTCTGGAAGAACTCGCCAAAATGAGCGCTGATCAAGCAAAGGCTCAATTGATGGAGCAGCTTAAAGAAGAAGCGCGCAACTCAGCTGCCGGCCAGATTCAAAACATCATTGATGAGGCTAAAGTTAAAGCCAATCAAGAGGCCAAGAAAATTGTTATTCAAACCATCCAGCGCACTGCAGTAGAACACGCGGTGGAAAACAGCGTTAGCGTTTTCAATATCGAAAATGATGAGATGAAAGGTCGCATCATTGGTCGCGAAGGTCGAAACATTCGTGCCCTCGAAGCCGCAACAGGCGTTGAAATCATCGTTGACGACACGCCCGAAGCTATCGTTCTTTCTTGTTTCGACCCGGTACGTCGCGAAATAGCCCGCTTGTCATTACACCAACTCGTAACTGACGGACGAATTCACCCACAAAGAATCGAAGAGATTGTAGCCAAAGTGCGCAAAAATATCGAAGAAGAAATTGTCGAAGTAGGTAAGCGCACTTGTATAGAGCTCGGAATTCACGGCTTACATTCTGAATTGATTCGTATGGTAGGTCGCATGAAGTATCGCTCTTCATATGGTCAAAACCTATTGCAACACTCACGTGAGGTGGCCAATCTATGTGCAACCATGGCAAGCGAATTGGGCCTCAATCCTAAAACTGCAAAACGTGCAGGATTGCTTCACGACATTGGCAAAGTGCCAGACGATGAAAGCGAATTGCCACACGCAATTTTAGGTATGAAACTCGCCGAGAAATATGGCGAAAAACCAGATGTTTGCAACGCAATCGGAGCTCACCACGATGAAATCGAAATGAAAACGTTGATGGCTCCTATTATTCAAGTCTGTGATGCTATCAGTGGTGCGCGCCCTGGCGCACGCCGCGAAGTAGTAGAAGCCTACATCCAACGCCTTCGTGACCTTGAAAATATGGCTCTCGAATATCCTGGTGTTTCTAAGTCATTTGCCATCCAAGCAGGACGCGAACTTCGCGTTATGGTAGAAGCCGATAAGGTTTCAGATGAGCAAGCTGATGCACTTGCTGTTTCGCTCGCTAGCCGAATAGAAACAGAAATGACCTATCCAGGCCAGGTGCGCGTTACAGTGATTCGTGAAAAGCGCGCCGTAGGCGTGGCGAGATAAACATTTTTAGAGTACTTTTGAAAAAGATGATGGGACGTCCATCATCTTTTTTTTTACCCATCCTATGATGATTAAAGACGGCAACTCAAATTTAAAGGCTAAAAATATTACGGTTGGATTAATAGTCCCTATCTTGATACTGCTCTTTTTAGAAAGTTGTACTTTTCAAAAAAGAACCTTTCGCAAAGGTTACCACGTTGAATGGAACATAAGACATGCAAACAAATCTTCTAATAATCCAATTGAAAAATCTGAACCCGAAAATCTTCAAATTGCTGAAATTTCAAATGCTGATAGTCCTAAATTTCGCATAGTGGATAGCACTGCAATTAGAACACTTGTGCCTCAGAATATGGCAAATCAGATAAAACCAAGTAAACAAACCTCAATATCGAAGAACCCGAACATTGCACTGAAAGCTAACTCAACTCCCACAGCGACTATATTTTTTGCAAGCAAAGAACATTACCAAAACACAGCGCTACCAGACAAAGGAGAGAACATAGAGCTTATATGGTTTGCATTAGTGGTACCCATCGTTGTCATTGCCGCTGTGCTATATGGCGTTTCCCCAGGTGCCGCTGCAACGGGAGTCGGTCTTTACATCATATTGGTTATAATAGCCATTGCTGTACTAACCGTGATTGCAATGTTAATTTTTACTCTGCTAAAGTTGATTATCGATGGCGCAAACGAAATGAAATAATTTTCATTTATTCCCCGTAAATCCAACGCACACCCAACTTTACTATTGTTGAGTTATCAGCGCTGCGAAGCTCAAAGGATGTCTTCTTCTCAAAATCAATCGGTCGGAAAATGATATAGCCTACGTTATCATCGGCGCTCACACCATCTTCATCAAACAACTCTAGCCGCACCTCATTTGTATATGCACGAATCTCCAAAGGAAGTCCAGTTTTAAATCCTACTGCCGATATACCCTTGCAGTCTTCAATCACCTCACTTTTATAAATCGTATTTCCCAGCTGACTCATGGTCACATAAACATCCGGCTCGGTTGCAAAAGGGGCCATAGAATCCCATTTACTGCCATCCTTGCTATACAATGGGAACTTCACAAGTTCGATTGATTGAACTTCTACTCCAAGTAAAATTTGTTTCTTAAACACCTTACCACCACTGCTCGATCCAGATTTCGAAGACTTGCACTGAACCAATAAAATTCCCAGAACTGCAAGTAGAACGACATTAAATTTCATAACCAAGTATTGTTAATCTTGCACGAAAATAATCCATTCATGCGTTGTTTCGCGCAGTTATCTTTGTCGGAAGCTGCCCTCTACATTGTCAGAAAGAAAACAATTCATATCAAGTTTTAACTGGAACACTGCTACGGTCGTGTTCCAAATCATAATTCAGATGCTCTATACAGGGCTTTTGGCGCGCATGGTATCGACAGATGCATTCGCATTGATGGGAATCGTTTTGGCAATGATGGGCTTTGCCGAAATTTTTTCACAAGTTGGAATTGGCCCTGCTATCATACAACGCAAAGAGCTCCACCCGCAGCATTTGAGTGGCGCTTTTTATACATCCCTTATCCTAGGGCTTGTGTTCACCTTAATTTTCGTTCTTGGCGCTCCTGCCATTGCCGCATTCTATAAAGATGAAAGACTTACTCTAATCACTCAAGTTACTGCAACAAGCTTTACAATTTCTGCCCTAGCTGTCGTGCCCCGAAGCCTGATGCTGAAGGCAATGAACTTCAAAGCATTTTTCTTTGCAGGAATGATTTCTATTATCGGCGGAAATTTAATCATTGGATTATCACTCGCCTACCTCGGTTATGGCGTGTGGGCCTACGTTTGGGCACTGTTTGCACAAAATATCCTGATGACCCTGAGTTTTTGGCTATTACAAAAAACTCAATTTCCCCTCAACTGGCAATGGTCATACACAAAAGAACTTATATCCTATGGTGGTGCGAGTACTCTATTTAACGCTCTCAACTATGCAGCTACTAAAGTCGATGTGACCTTGCTTCCGAAGTACTCCAATCGCCTGCCCGACATCTCTTCGGCACGACAAGGCATGGAAGCCGCTGGTATGTATGAAAGAAGCGCCTATGTGATGTCTTTGCCAATCACTATCATGGCCAAATTGTCCGACAGCGTTCTTTTTTCTGGAATGTCCAAAATGCAAGATCAAAATGAAAAACTAAAAAAACTCATCCTCACAGCGTCACAAGTGCTTTCAATCATCATCATTCCTTCTACCATTTACATCATATTCACCGCAGGTGCCATCATTCAAATTTATTTAGGAAAAAACTATGCGGACAGCGCCGACATACTAAGTATACTATTCCTTGCAATAATTTTCCGTTCACTCAGCCGATTGAATGATGCGCTTCTCCGCGCTAAAAATGCAGTGATGAAGGGGGCATATTATAAGCTCTTTTATCTCATAATAATGATTGTAGGCGTCTACCTCGCGATTCCATTTGGAATGAAAATAGTGGCCGCCTCCATTGTTATTACCACCTTCATTCACTACCTCATGTCGGTCTATCTATGTAGAAAACTCATCAAAGTTTCGATATTAAAACAGCTCAAGGCTACAATGCCGGGTCTTAAACTTGGCCTTCTCACATTTTGTATCATGCTCGCGTACAAAATATTTGGACCTGAGCTAAAACCACTGTTTGAATTATTGACTACAGGAGCGCTTTGGATTATCTCAACCTTAGGCTTATTGTACTTTTCACCAAAAGTACTTTTTGTTAACGGCATTCATCCTTTTGATTTCATCCCCTCTCGTTTGCACACTGTACCATTATTGGGCGCCTTGCTGCGCCGCTGGCCACAGAAAGAGACATGATTCCACCACTTTGGCGCAAAAAATGTAATTGCGCCTCTAAATTTGCACCATGAAGCACTTCTTTGTTTTTGTACTTTTCACAATAAGTCTGAGTACTTTCAGCCAGTCAAAAATTGCATTTAGCGGCGTCGATTCTTTGGCTTTTTTAGTACAAATGGAAAATAATAATATCAATAATGTCCATTGCACGGATGTTGCTTTTTTAGTTATTACTCCAGGAAAAACAAAATTCAACTTCAGTTTCTTCAACCCAAATGTGAAGTCGTTGGAGCAAGTGATCGACATCAAGCCAAACACCTTTCTTCAATATGAAATAAGAGTTGCAAAAGGTAAAACCCAACTTTTCCTGATTGCTGAAGCCAAATTCACCGAAATAATAAGCATTCCTGTGTCCGAAGAAACCACTGGTCTTGCCGACACCACTATCATCATTGAAACCCCTTACGACGGGCGAAAAGCTTGCGAAAACCCTGTCTCAGCCGTTGAATTTGAATCAATCAAAGAAAATTTATCCCAAATTGGATTCGAATTCAAGCGATTTGAAACCCTCAAAGGTGTTGTTAGCTTCAATTGTTTAACAGTCGACCAGCTCCGCTATCTCTTGTCACAGCTAGAGTTGGAGGATAATAAAGTGAAAATTACCGAGCTCGCTAAGGAAAAAATCTATGATTACGATCGTGCGATGTTAATTGTTGATGATTTCTTTCTGGAAAGGAATAAGAACAAGGTAAAATCAATCCTACAATAAAAAGAGTATCTTACCTTCGCGACGCAATATTTACAACGTCGCAAAATGAAAAAAGTACACAATTTCAGCGCAGGTCCCTCTATCCTACCAAAAGAGGTGATCGAACAAGCTTCTCAAGCCATTTTAGAGTTTGACAATATGGGCCTTTCGCTCATCGAAATCTCTCACCGTTCGAAAAACTTTGAAAAGGTGATGGATGAAGCCCGCGCTTTAGTAAAAGAAATCCTTTCTCTACCTTCAAACTATGAAGTACTTTTTCTTCAGGGCGGCGCTACTCTAGGCTTCTACACAACTGCAATAAATCTTCTCAAAGAAGGTGGTAAGGCTGCTTACGTTAATACTGGAGTTTGGGCAACAGGAGCTATCAAAGAAGCAAAGCTTGTCGGCAATGTTGAGGTAATTGGCGATAGCTCTGATAAAAATCACAGCTATATCCCAAATTTTGATGTTCCAAGCGATGCAGACTATTTGCACATCACTTCAAACAATACCATCTTTGGAACACAATATCACCAATTCCCTAAATCAGGCGTGCCGTTGGTTTGCGACATGAGCAGTGATATTTTTTCAAAAAAATTCAATGCTTCTGAATTTGCCCTCATCTACGCGGGTGCTCAGAAAAATATGGGACCTGCTGGAACCGTGATGTATATCGTTGACAAAAATATGCTCGGTCATACAGGACGTAAGCTCCCCGTTTATCTAGATCTTGCTGCTCACATTGACAAAGATTCAATGTATAACACTCCTCCCGTATTTGCAATCTACACAAGCATGCTCACACTGCGATGGATTAAGGCCAACGGTGGGCTCGAAGGAATGGAAAAACGCAATGATGCAAAGCAAAAATTATTTTATTCAGAACTAGATAGAAACCCTCTTTTCAAAGGCCACGCAGTGCCAGAAGCTCGCTCTTGGATGAACGCTACATTTACTCTCGTAGATGACACCTCTGCTGCTGAGTTTGATAAATTGTGGAAAGAAGCTGGCATCAGCGGTATCGCCGGACACCGCTCTGTGGGAGGCTACCGCGCAAGCATGTACAACGCTCTCCCAATCGAAAGCGTGCAAGTGCTCGTGGATGTTATGAAAGAATTTGAAAGAACAAAAGGATAGAAATACAATTCGGAATTCTGAATTCAGAATTCAGAATTTAGAATTTAATTGTTATACAAATGAAGATTCTCGCGAATGACGGCATTGACGCCGGTGGAAAAAAAGCCCTTGAATCAATGGGCTTTACTGTGATCACAGAAAAAGTAGCACAGGATCAATTGGCTAACGCAATCAATAATGACAATATCATCGGGCTCTTGGTTCGCAGCGCGACCACCGCACGTAAGGATTTGATTGATGCTTGTCCAAATTTGAAATTCATCGGACGCGGCGGTGTTGGCATCGACAATATAGATGCCGAATATGCACGCTCAAAAGGCGTGGCTGTGTTCAACACTCCTGCATCAAGCAGTCAAAGTGTAGCAGAATTGGTGATGTCACTCATGTTTGCTGCCAGCCGTGGCATCTACGATGCTGGTACACACATGCCATCAAAAGGTGGAGACGAGTTTGAAACACTCAAGAAGAAATATGCTAAAGGAATTGAGTTAAGAGGAAAAACAATTGGAATCGTTGGTTTCGGTCGTATCGGTAGGTCGCTTGCATCATACGCACTCGGATGCGGCATGAAAGTAATCGCTTTTGATATGTACCCTTCTGATGCGCCTGTAATGCTTCATATCGAAGGTCATGGGCATATTGAAGTGAAAGTGCCAATGGCAGATATGGATACTATTCTTTCTCAGTCTGATTTTATTTCATTGCATGTTCCCAAGCAAGCCAACGGAGCTGCGGTCTTAGGAGAGGCAGAGTTGGCAAAATGTAAAAAGGGTGTTATTCTCATCAATACCTCACGCGGTGGAGTAATTGATGAGGCGGCTTTGATGAATAGTATCAGCGCTGGCCATGTTGGAGCAGCTGCACTCGATGTGTTCGTTGGAGAACCAAAACCCAATATTCAATTGATTTCTCACAAAGGCATCATCTCTACTCCTCACATAGGGGCTTCAACAAACGAAGCACAAGAGCGTATTGGGCTAGAGATCGCAGAACGTGTCAAAGAGATTATGAAACTCTAATTAATGGCGAAAGTAGTACCATTCAAAGGAGTTAGACCTCCAGCAGACAAGGCGCACTTGGTGGCATCAAGAAGTTATGTGAGCTATACCAAACCACAATTGCGCTCTAAACTCTACGAGAATCCATATAGCTTTTTGCATATCATTCATCCAGATATGGGTAGTGCAAAATTGCACAAAACGGCCTCTCCTGTAGAGAGATTTGAATTGGTTCGAAAAAAATACGCCGACTTCAAACATGAAGATATTCTGATTAAAGATCTGAAAGATTCTTTTTACATCTACAGGCAAATCAAAAACGGTCATCCATTCACAGGAATCATTGCAGCGGTTGCGGTTGAAGATTACTTAAATGGAAATATTAAAATCCATGAGCAAACGCTCTCAAAACGAGAGGAGACGTTTACCACCTATCTTGATATTACCGACATCAATGCCGAACCTGTGCTGCTGATGTCTCCAAGAAGCAGTGAATTGGAAAAAATTTACGCTCGTTACTTGTCCTTACGCCCTGAGTACGACTTCACAACTACTAATAAAGACAGACATCAACTCTGGGTTATTGATGATGTGAAAGATGTCAAAGCAGTTCAAAATGTTTTTTCTCAAATCGATGCTCTCTACATTGCCGATGGACACCACCGCAGTGCATCGAGTGCCAGCCTTTGTAAAAAGCGAAATGCTGAACGCAATGGTAAAGGAGATGAGCCGTGGAATTATTTTCTCGGATATATCCTCGATGAAAATACTGTACGGATTTTCGAATTTAATCGACTTGTAAAAGACCTGAACGGACTCAGTGAGAAGGAATTCTTAAAAGCTTTGGAAAAAGATTTCTACGTAAACCTAGCACCCAGTCACTACAAGCCCGTCCAGAAAGGTGAGTTCAGTCTGTACATGGATAAGCTATGGTATACGCTAACAGTCAAAGTTCACACGGACGAACTCGACGCACAAGTATTGAGTGACCTAATACTGGGCCCTATATTGAATATTAAAGACCTTAGAAAAGACAAACGCATTTCTTTCCTTGATGGACCCAAAGGAATGGATGGCCTTAAACATGCGGTAGACAAAAATAAATTCAAAGCCGGCTTTGGCCTTTTTCCAGTTGGAATCTCCGAACTGAAAAATATTGCAGACAATCATGGAACCATGCCGCCAAAAAGTACCTATGTAGAACCAAAACTTAGAAGCGGATTGGTTGTTTATGAAACAAGTGAGTGAAGAATCTAGCTTTAATTAAAAATGAATATTGCACGTAACCTAAGTGAGCTACAACGAGCTGTTCCGAAAGGCGTAAAAATCATAGCTGTATCTAAAACCAAACCTGTCGATCTTCTGAAAGCCGCTTACGATGCAGGCCAAAGAGCATTTGGTGAAAACTATGTTCAAGAGTTGGTCGATAAATATCCACAACTCCCTCAAGACATTGAGTGGCACTTCATTGGACATCTCCAGTCAAATAAAGTGAAAAATATCGCGCCATTTGTCAGTTATATACACGCTGTTGACAGTGAGAAATTACTTAGAGAAATTGACAAGCAATCAGAAAAAAACAATCGCGTCATCAACTGCCTCTTGCAATTTCATATTGCCGATGAGGAAAGTAAATTCGGATTTCAACTCGACAGTTATAAAGAAGTCTTGAGTGCCATTCCATTTGCTGAATTCAAGCATATTCGTATTTGTGGGGTAATGGGAATGGCTTCCTTCGTTCAAAATCAACTTCAGATAGAAAGCGAATTCAATACACTAAAGAATATTTTCGAAGAACTCAAATCCAGTCTGTTTAAGGATAATTCTGATTTCGTAGAATTGAGTATGGGAATGAGCGGAGATTGGCCTTTGGCAGTGGATAAAGGAAGCACGATGATTAGAATCGGCTCTTCGATATTTGGCAATCGTATCTGAGAAATATCAACTTATCACCTAATTTATGTCAAAAGCCCGTTTGAATATTAATTCAAACCTATATTGGCTCTGTATTCACTTCATAAATATTATTTTCTATAATGAAACTACTTGTCACCACAGACTTCTCTGCCAACTCGAAGTCGGCCATCAAATTTGCATCATTACTAGCGAACAAAGAGGCAGACTCTGAAATTACTTTTTACCATGCCGTTCAAGTAATGAAACCAACCTCTTGGAGTGACGGTCATTTTAAAAAATATCTTGACGCTGAGATAAAGAGACTAACGACGGATCTTCAGGCCTTTGTAGGAAAATCAATAGCAAAACATCTTGACAAAAAAGTAAAAGTAAAGTACCTCATTGAGAATTCGCTTTCTACTGAAAAGGCGATTATTGATGCTGCTAAAAAGAATAAAGCAAATTTCATCTGCATAGCAACCAAAGGAGCTGGTATGTTGAGAAAGCTTATGGGTACACATACAGAATATCTGGTGAACAACTCTCCTATTCCGGTGTGTGCTGTACCTAGCGATGCGAAATTGAAAGAAGTCGCAAAATTGACCTATCTCAGTGATCTTGAAAATATCAAAAAAGAAATGACACAAGTAGTTAAGCTCAACAATGCCTTAAGAGCATCTGTGGAGATATTGCATTTCTCAATGGTCGATTTGGAAAAATTCGAGTTGGACAAAGCAGCCAAAATCCTTTCTACTGATTTGTTTGCTGGAGCTAGACTTACAGTAGAAGAGAACAACATCAACCTCTCCCTTGTTGAGAAAGTGGATCGATACGTTAAGGACCACAAGCCGCACCTTATTGTAATGTTTACAAAAAGGAACAAAGGCTTCTTCGAAAGTTTATTCTTACCGAGCAAATCGGCTGAATTGACTTTTACGACTAAGGTTCCAGTGATTGTATATCCGAAGTAGAGAACAAGAACAAGAACGAGAACGAGAGTTCAGAATTCAGAATTCAGAATTGCGAATTAATACTAGACTTCATGATTACGAAAAGATTTACAATTATTTACTTAGCCCTTGCGCCGATATGGTTTGGGTTGAGCTGGTATATTTCACATCGATTGCAACTGCGATTTATGTCGCTTGCGACCAATGAGCTCCAGACGCAATCGAATAATAAGCCCTTTATATATGCGAGTATATTCACCGCCATATACCTAGGAGCTTATCTCGTCATTAGGGATCTCTACAAACCAGCGAAATCAAAGTAATCAACAATATGTAAACTTTTCAACCTTGTAAATAGGTTACAATGAGCCTTTATACCTTGCGCTCATAAACGATTAAACCCATGGCAGAAATTAATAAAGAAAAGTTGAAAGCATTGCAACTGGCAATGGACAAAATGGAGAAAACCTATGGAAAGGGCGCTGTGATGAAGCTGGGTGACAATGCTCAGGAAGCAATTGAAGCCATTCCTTCAGGTTCTATCGGTATCGACCTCGCGCTCGGTATTGGTGGATATCCAAAAGGACGAATCGTGGAAATCTACGGTCCTGAATCATCTGGTAAAACAACATTAGCAATTCACGCAATTGCAGAATGTCAAAAGCAAGGTGGTATTTGCGCAATTATCGACGCAGAGCACGCTTTTGACAAATTCTATGCAGAGGCATTAGGTGTTGACACAGAAAACCTTCTTATATCACAACCTGATCACGGTGAGCAAGGTCTCGAAATCGCAGACAATCTCATTCGTTCAGGAGCGATCGACTTGATCGTTATCGACTCCGTTGCGGCACTTACTCCACGCTCAGAAATTGAGGGTGAAATGGGTGACTCCAACGTGGGCGTTCAAGCACGTTTGATGTCGAAAGCACTCAGAAAATTGACAGCGACCATTAGCAAAACAGGTTGCTGCTGTATTTTCATTAACCAGCTTCGCGAAAAAATCGGTGTCATGTTCGGTAACCCCGAAACTACAACCGGTGGTAACGCCCTTAAATTTTATGCTTCTGTGCGTATCGATATTCGCCGCACACAGCAAATTAAAGACGGGGAAAACGCCGTTGGTAACCGCGCCAAAGTAAAAGTGGTGAAAAACAAAGTTGCTCCTCCATTCCGCCAAGCTGAATTCGATATCATCTTTGGACATGGTATCAGCAAAGTGGGTGAAATGATTGATTTGGGTGTAGACCTCAACGTCATCAAAAAGAGTGGTAGCTGGTTTAGCTACGGTGAAACCAAACTTGGCCAAGGCCGTGAAGCAGTGAAGCAATTGCTCGATGACAACCCTGAATTGGCCGAAGAAATCGAAACAAAAGTGCGTGCAGCCATCGCTGAGAAGGCTAAAGCGTAATTATTCTAAAATTTTTGACCCATGATTCCTCGGAGTCATGGGTTTTTTGTTGCCCTTTACCATGTATTTTTGCAGCAATGAAAGCTCTTTTTTATTTCCCATTCACGCTTGCCGTCTTGTTTATCGCCTGCGGCGATGCAGCTCAACCAGCCAACAGTGCAAGCGCTTCTGCCAACACCGCTGTTGATTCCACTTTGATGCGTCTCAATGAAAAAATAGAAAGTGAACCCAACAACTACAAAAATTATCTCGAGAGAGCTTCATATTTCGGTTCCCTACAAAACTACGTAGACGCAATGAAAGACATTGAGCGCGCCATCATAGCGGATAGCACGCAAAGTGAAATATATCTACTCAAAGGAGATATGTTCTTTAAAATGTCTAACGAAAAAGAAGCATACAATGAATATGCGCACTGTCTCCAGCTAAATTCCAAAAACACCGATTGCCTGCTCAAAAAAGCAGCCATCGATATTCTTCTCAAAAACTACAAACTCGCTATCGAACACATCAACACTGCTTTAAAAGAAAACGAAACGCTTCCTTATGCCTATTACTTAAAAGGACGTCTTTATAAAGAAACGGGAGACACCACACTTGCAAGTTCATCTTATCAAACTGCGATCGAAGTAGACCCCACCTATTACGATGCATATATTGAAGTGGCTTTACTTTATCATGCGCGCAAGCATGAGTTAGCAAAAGAATATTATCGATCAGCAATAGAACTTAGGCCTCGCCTAGTGGAACCCTGGTATAATCTGGGAATGTTCTATCAAGAAACGGGCTTCAATAATAAGAACAATTTCAAGGAAGCATTTGCATGTTACGATTCTATCATTGCCATTGATAAATCCTTTGCAGCAGCCCATTTCAACAAAGGCTTTATTCACCTCGAATATCTTCAGCAATATGACTCAGCTGTTGTGCATTTTTCAAAAGCCATTGAAGCTTTTCCAAAGTATTATCAAGCTTTTTACAATAGAGGACTAGCCTACGAGAGTCTTGAAAAAAGAAAACAAGCTGAAGGTGATTACCGCACAGCCCTCAATATCAAACCCGACTACAACGAAGCAGCCTTGAGTCTAGACCGAATCTTAAAGGGAAAATAATTTACGGCAGTAAATGAGGCCTAAACTCTATCTCATGCTTTAGCTCTTCGCCGGGAATTACAACATAAGTAAAATTGACATGGGCTTTCTTTATGAAAACAAGATCGGGATTTGCCTTCGATCTCAATGTCAAGTAAAGCTCGAATTGAACAAATGGCTCAGACTTTTCGGTGCTTACATTTATTTTTATCCCCTTCTCTGAAAGGCCGTCCTCTGCCAATGAAACTCCTTGAATACCTTCGGTACCCACAAAGTTGTAGCCCTCTTTTACA
Source organism: Flavobacteriales bacterium (assembly GCA_046309775.1). GTDB lineage: Bacteria > Bacteroidota > Bacteroidia > Flavobacteriales_D > Sanyastnellaceae > JAIXWP01. The sequence continues at coordinate 10,967 of JBKCOM010000203.1, read as the reverse complement.
AACTCATATTCCGAAATATCCCAAGTGAAGAAAACCTCATTCACTCCTTCGCCAAATATTTCTTCTGACTCAAAATAGACTCCTTCTCCAGAATTTATTGCATCCCCAAGAGAGAAGTATTCGAAAGAATACTGAGGTTTGATGGTCCCCGTTCCACCTTTATCCAATGCAACAAATCGTATCATGTGATTTCTTCGGTCGCTCAAAAGGAGTTTGTTGCCTGTAAGTACTATTTCTCTTGGTTGAAAAAACTTTGATTCGAGTCCTTTCTTTGAATTAAAATAACCTTGTGAGTTATTTACTCCAGCCAAAATCTTCTCTTTTCCTTTACTTACCTTTACAAGCACATTTCTGCGAGGCATCGTTAGAAATAAACTTCCCTTTTTCTCCGCCACATCACCTGGTAAATCAAACCATGTTTCAGGCTGATATCTCAAAACAGGAGCATTTGTCCAATTTTCATAATTCAATTCATAAATTGATCCTTCATTGGTAAGAACTAGAAATCCTTTATCTCCTTTTGAAATCTTAATCGGCGACTCGCTTTTTTCAAGCCTTTCAACCAGAGAAACTTGCTCTATGAATTTCCCAGTTTTCGACTCCACTTTAATGATTTGTGCTGGTGAGGCCATCAAAACATAGAGAAACTTTTCTCGCACAATCACATCTACTGGAAAGTTGAGCGCAACTTCGGTTGGAGAAGAAAACCCTTCTATGAGTTGACTGCCTAAACTACCATTTCCTAAAAAAGTAAAGCACAATTTTGAGTTGTAATCAATCGCTTTCACTTTTTGATTTCCTAAATCCGCCACAAATAATAAATCGTTGATGGGATCGTAGGTTAGACCAGAAACATACGAAAACTTGGCACCACCGAGGTTGCTGTCTTTATCTCCACGCTCTATCCCTCCTGCGAAATCCTTGAGTTCGCCCGAACCTGAATACCTGCTTATGCGGTGTTGCGCATTTTCGGCAATAAACATTGTGCTCGATGATTCGTCCGCTGCGAGCGCGCCTGGCAACTCAATAAGAGGACTAGCATAGTTGGAAGGCAAAATCTCCGAGCGCATTTGCCACACTCCATACCCACTAACTCCGTTGCGCACGCCTTCGGTTTTGCGAATACGATTGTAAAAAGCATTAATTTGTTCGGTACTGCGAAGTGTTTCTGTCGGTACTGGAGACCTGTCGTAAACATACACCGTTGGCTCTATGCGCTTGGTATCATCAACGAAAGGTTCTAATGCAGGTGCTACTCCAAAAGGAAATGCGATATTAAACTCTTGAATAAAATCTGTCAATTCGCTCAGAGTAACTTTATACTCACTATTTCCCTTTACTATTTGAATAAATTGAAGATGAGGATTTTTAAAAGCCAGCTCTTGCAATCGAATCATATGATAAAGGCCTTCTGGGCTGTTCATATCGGCAAAAAGCACTACTACTAATTTATCCTTGAAGGTTGATGGACTAAGGTTGAATTCTGTATTTACCCAATAGGTATTCTCTGGAAACTCCCGAGTGCTCTGGGCCTTTGTTTTGATGATACAATTGACTATCAGAAATACTAAAATGACGTGCCTCATGAATGGTATCGATTTATTCATTTCAAAGGTAGCAACAACCGTGCTTTTATAGAAAAAATAAGGCCTCCAAAGAGGAGGCCTTACCATTTTTTTCGTGAAATATTATTTCACTTTGTCTACCACAGCTTTGAAAGCCTCTGGGTGATTCATTGCTAAATCAGCGAGAACTTTTCTGTTGAGTTCAACACCGTTCTTGTGCACCTTACCCATGAATTCTGAGTAAGACATGTCGTACTGACGCACACCGGCATTGATACGCTGGATCCACAAAGCGCGGAAGTCACGCTTCTTCAGCTTACGACCTACATAAGCGTAAGTCAAAGCTTTTTCAACTGAGTTTTTTGCAACGGTATAAACGTTCTTTCTAGAACCGAAATACCCTTTAGCCAATTTTAAGATTTTCTTTCTCCTGGCTCTGGAGGCTACTGCATTTTTTGCTCTTGGCATTTTTTTTTGTTTTTTGACTGCGGTGCCGAATCGGGCTTTCGCCTTTCGATCTTTAACGTACCGGTGGTCTGGTTAAACTTACCGTGCTCTTTTCGTTATTACGCGGAGGCGAGCAACTGTGCCTTGATCGACTTAACGTCAGAAGGGTGAACGAGAGCATCATTACCCAAACGACGCTTGCGCTTGGTTGACTTTTTAGTCAAAATGTGTCTCTTGAACGCACTCTTACGCTTGATCTTACCGCTACCGGTCACCTGAAAACGCTTCTTAGCGCCGGATTTGGTTTTTGCTTTTGGCATTGTATTAAAAATTAAACGTATTTACTTCTTCTTAGGGTTTATAACCACAAACATCTTTTTACCTTCCAACTTTGGCAACTGCTCTGGTACTCCAAACTCGGCCAGCTCTTGAACGAACTTCAACAAAAGGATTTCTCCTCTTTCTTTGAAGACAATCGAACGACCTTTGAAGAAAACGTGCGCCCTAACCTTACTTCCTTCCTTGAGGAAACTTATAGCATGCTTCAATTTAAAATCAAAGTCATGGTCATCTGTGTTGGGGCCGAAACGTATCTCTTTAACCGTTACGTTGACTTGCTTGGCCTTCATCTCCTTCTGTTTCTTCTTCTGATCGTAGAGAAACTTTTTGTAGTCGATGAGCCTGCATACCGGCGGAACGGCGTTCGGCGAAATCTCTACGAGGTCCACTTCCTGCTCCTGAGCTAGGCGAAGTGCTTCGGATCTTGAATAAACACCAGTCTCAACATTCTCACCAACCAATCTCACTTCATTGGCTTGAATTTTCTCGTTGATTCGGTGCTCGGGTTCTACTATCCGACGACCTCTCATTTCTTTCTTAATAATGTTGCCTCCTTTTTAAGGGTTTATCTATTGCTACTTTCCACTATCGGGAAAGCATTGTTTCAATTTCTTTGTTTACGTGTGCTACAAAGTCCGCTATTGCCATGCTTCCCAAGTCGCCTTCGCCTTTTTTCCTAGCGCTGACGCTGTTTTGAGATTGCTCCTCCTCCCCAACTACTAGCATATACGGCACTTTTTCCATTTCCGCATCGCGGATTTTCTTGCCCACTTTCTCGTTACGCTCGTCAACGAGGGCGCGAATATCGTAAATATTTAGTTCACTTGATACTTTCTTAGCATATTCGTTATATTTTTCACTTACTGGCAGTATCCTAACCTGCTCAGGTGTAAGCCATAATGGGAATTGCCCAGCGCAGTGCTCAATCAAAATTGCCACAAAACGCTCCATAGAACCAAATGGCGCTCGGTGAATCATCACCGGACGGTGCTTCTGATTATCAGCCCCAGTATATTCCAGCTCAAATCGCTCTGGCAAATTGTAATCAATCTGCACGGTTCCCAATTGCCACTTTCTTCCAATAGCATCGCGAACCATAAAGTCGAGTTTAGGCCCATAAAACGCTGCCTCACCTAACTCTACCACAGTCTTCAATCCCTTCTCGTTCGCTACTTCTTGAATTGCACGCTCTGCCTTTTCCCAATTCTCATCCGAACCGATATACTTCGATGGATTGTTGGGATCTCTTAAGCTCACTTGGGCCAAAAAGTCATTAAAATCAAGTGTCTTGAATATATACAATACAAGATCGATCACTTTACCAACTTCTTCTTTCACCTGATCTGCTGTACAGAAAATATGCGCATCATCTTGGGTAAAGCCGCGTACACGGGTCAATCCATGCAATTCTCCTGTTTGCTCATAGCGATAAACAGTGCCAAATTCTGCCAATCTATATGGCAAATCGCGATATGATTTCGGCTCACTTTTATAAATCTCACAATGGTGCGGGCAGTTCATAGGCTTGAGCATATACATCTCACCCTCCTGAGGTGTAGCAATGGGCTGAAAACTATCAGCGCCATACTTCGCCCAGTGTCCGCTGGTTTCATAAAGCTCCTTTGAACCAATGTGCGGGGTGATTACCTGCAAATAACCTGCTTTACGCTGCGCATTTTGCAAGAAAGTCTGTAATCGTCCTCTCAAATCAGCCCCTTTTGGCAACCAAAGCGGTAAGCCAGATCCAACTTTCTGAGAAAAATGGAAAAGTCCCAATTCCTTTCCGAGCTTGCGGTGGTCGCGCTTCTTAGCCTCTTCCAACTGCACAAGATATTCATCAAGCTCGCTTTGTTTAGGGAAGGTAATAGCATAAACGCGAGTGAGCATTTTATTCTTCTCATCCCCTCTCCAATATGCGCCGGCTACATTCAAAAGCTTGGCCGCCTTGATAAACCCAGTGTTCGGAATATGTGGACCACGGCACAAATCAGTAAAGCCTCCCTGAGTGTAAAAAGTAATATTACCATCTTCGAGGTCTTGAATCAGCTCCAACTTGTATGGGTCGCCCTTCTCGGTGAAATAGCTTATTGCCTCTGATTTCGAAACCTCTTTTCTCACAAACTCGCTCTTATTGCGCGCCAACTCCAACATCTTCTTCTCAACCTTCACAAAGTCTTCCTGAGAAAACGAGTGTCCATTAAAATCAACATCATAATAGAATCCATTCTCGATGGGTGGACCGATTGCCAGCTTAATTCCTGGGTAAAGCGCCTCTAGTGCCTCTGCCATCAAGTGTGCAGAGCTATGCCACATAGTGCTCTTTCCTGTTTGATCATTCCACGTCAACAACCGCAACGTCGCATCTTGAGTGATAGGGCGCGTAGCATCCACTACTTCACCATTCACTTCAGCAGATAATACATTGCGGGCCAAACCTTCACTGATAGACTGGGCAATTGCTAAAGCAGTAGTGCCTTGATCTACCTGTCTTACCGACCCATCTGGTAGGGTAATGTTAATCATAAAACGATCTTAAAATTTTAGGAGTGCAAAGATAGTGATTTTTAAGAGAGTATAATGACCCTTAGCCTTTTATTCAAAGGTCAAATCCAACGTATTTCGCAAAAAAAATTGGATTATTCATTTTCATCCTTTCTTTTGCACAAAATTTCGAAATGACCGTCGAACAGTTTTTTGACCATTTATTAAAAGAACTTGATACCCACCCAAAACTGAAGGGGTATTACCGTTTTCTTAATAATGAAAAATCATTCGAATTTCGCAAAGCCTACTATATCCAAAGGCTAGAGTATATCAACCAACAAATGAAAAATATCGATGGCCCCGTTTGGGACATCGGGTGTGGTTATGGCACAACTGCCATTTTTTTTGCTCTTAACGGATACAAAGTGCACGGCTCTACCCTTGAATATTATTTTAATGAAATCCCCCAAAGACTAGAATACTGGTCGAAAATCGGTGATATTTCAAGTTTTACTTTCGACTACGAAAACCTTTACGACAGTAAGCCTGAACAGAATTATTATTCGGCGGTAATTGTTCAAGACACATTGCATCACACCGAGCCCATCGATGAAGCAGTAAAGATTATCAAAACAAGTCTTCAACCTGGGGGAAAAGTCATCGCCGTCGAAGAGAATGGAAATAACATCATCCAGTCTTTTAAACTTTACCTTCAAAGAGGAAATAAACGAATCATCGACTACACCGATGAGAGACTTGGAAAAACCATCAAGCTTGGCAATGAAAATATTCGTCCGTATGCTGAGTGGAAAAGAATATTCGAAAAAGAGGGCTTCACCTTGCCTCAGGAAGCAGTGCATTATGTCCGATTCTATCCTCCCTTTTTCTTCAAAAAAGACTGCGCTAACGTAATCGCCAAAGAACAAAAAAAGTGGCGCAATAGCCGTTTTCTACGAGAACTCTTCTTCTTCGGTTTGAACTTCACGGCCGTGAAGTAATTCAACCAAGGCAACTTTAGAATGTGTCCAAATCGGAGTAGTTGAACTCTAACTCTCTCTCTTCTCCTTCTTTTTCGAAAGATAGAAAACCCACGGGCAAGGATTGGGTCAGCTCGGAAGACGCCAGCAACGGAGCAATCCAATGATTTTTGGTGAACTGTAAAACCACTTTTGAAGCCATAAAAATCTTACCCAACTGAATTAATGAAGACCCAAGATCTGAAGCATTGAGCTGTTCATTGAACCCTATATCTCCAATCAATAAATGGGGTGAAGATTTCACTAAAAAGTCAATTCCATTCAAACGAACCAAATGCACATTTGGATCTCTAAGTTTATATGCTAGAAACTCAGCAGAGTGAGCTACGGTTGTATCTCGAAAAGAAACATTCCGAGGACTTATTTTTAATTTTGATATACGAGAGTTTAGTATTCTTTGATAAATGCGCTTTATGAACTTATTTTTAGAGGCAAGCTCACATAAGGGCAAAGAACCAGTCAAAAGAACATTCTTACAGAGCTTATCCTGAAAACTCCAATTCAATTTCTTTTCGAAACCAGGGAGTGAGTTCTCATTCGGGAATCCATAGATAAATTGAACCCCTTCTTTCTGTGCCGCTTCAAATGTCATCTTTGCAAGCGTGACAAACAGACCCTTTTTCTGATGATCTGGGTGAGTCATGGTGGCACCTGACTGCGCAACCAATATCTGAGCGCCTCCGCGCGTGCCAATTATTGGAAACACTCCATAGTAAGCTGCGGTTTCTCCTGTTGCTGAAATAGCGACAAAACCAATGGTATACTTCCCAAAAATTCTTGTATCAAATATTCTTTTCAACTCGCCTTCAGAAATCTTAGAATTGAAAACCAATCTGTGGAGCCTCGTTATTTCGACAATATGCTCTTCCCCGATTCTCCTATATTGATATGTAGCGTTTAGTTCCATCCCTTGTTTTTAAAAGCTCTATGGATATGAATCACATTCGACTCAAAAGTAGTGGTGCTTGATATACCATGTCGACAAAGAATGCGACTATCAAGAGCATCCTCTGGCAATAAATAGCCAACAGCAAACTGATGACTAAAACCGATTTTTTCGGCCGCATCTTTTACCTCGGATGAGTAACTCCCATCGGGATACGCGATAGAATTAACGTCTACACCAATCAATGATTCCAAGATATTTTTCGATTTGAGCATATCGCTCTTTGCATCTTCTAGTGAAATATTTCCCAGATTGTAATGTAAATCAGCATGTGAACCAATTGTTACAAAATCTGATGAATTAAACTGCTTAAGTTCTTCTTGCGACATTAATTTCCAAATATCCCCGTCCACTTTTTCCAATAAACTATGTACCTTATATTGAATGCAAAACTCTATCAATTGTTGATCTCTTTGGTGAGCAGGCAAACGTTTTATGTAATGAAATAAATTTTCACCTGTCATCTGATTTACATCATTTATAAACTCTAATCCGCCAAATTTTAGACAACCGCCATTTTGTTTTGAAACCACTGTTATCAAATCTGCCCACAAGACACCTAGCTGGTCCTCTCTGTAGGCGAGAGTTGAGATAAAGTACACCGCTGGCACTTTGTACTTTTCCATCACAGGCAGGGCATACTTCAAATTGTTCAAGTATCCATCATCAAATGTTACCAATACTTTTTTCCGTTTTGAAGTTGAAAATTCATTCCGAGAAAAACTTTCTAAAGAACAGACTTCAAAATTTTTAGAGATATATTCAATCAGTTTGGTAAAGTGATTGAGTGGTAAATGTCGAGAAGAAAACCAAGTGGTATCATCCTTTGTGACTCCATGAAACATCAAAACAATCTTATCATTCTTTGTGGCGCTCGAAATCAATTTTTCTAATCCCAACGAGTAGATTACAGGGAAAAATATTTTTCTTGAAAGAGTCTTTATAATAGACATTACTTGATAATTGCGCCGAAATTTATGCCTTTATAAGCAATCGGCGCAATAAAACTACCGTCCCTTTTTTCTGAATTACCTCCACGTCTTGATAACATTGATATTCCAATACGTAGTTGTAAACCTCATTCTTTAGTATTAATACCTCCCCATTCATGTTATTTCTACGCTAGTCTACCAGTTTATTTTAATTCAACTTTGGAAGCCGACTAAACAATTTTATCATGCTCTACACCATCATCGAAATGAGGCCTCGCGATATTCAATTTCTCAAAGAGACCATCATTAATAGTATCTACACACCAATCGAAGTGAACGACATGATGATCACGCAGGCGCTAGAAACAAATTTCCATCATGCCCACGCGAAATTCTCCATGGAGATTTGTAATTCACCTGTACTTGATCATTGTAAAAACGAAAACATAGGAATTCAGCTTTGGAATAAGCTCGAATTATACCTATCGTCGCAAATCCCCGATGAATGCGAACACCATCAAGTCGTCGATCATGTCGTTTTTGGACTCAGCGCCCTTATGCCATTCGGAAGTATTCATCTGGCTGTGGCAACTTTGATTACAAAATTTATTATTAAAAAAGACCATTCTAAAACACATCAGAGGTTGCAATAAAACAAAACCACTGCTTATCAAGGAAAATTATCAATGACGCCAACACTAATAGACGCCATCTATAGGTCTTTATTATTATTTATTTGACTCTTAACCATTTTATTGATTGTTTAGCGCTCCTTTTGACGGAACTTACACCCGAAATCAAATAAACAAAATAATATGAGCGAACATGTGCAATCGTATTCCACAAATGGCAGTGAAGCCGGTGGAAAGTGCCCTGTAATTCATGGAGCAAAAAAGTCTGTAGCTGGAAACGGCACAGGAAATCGTGATTGGTGGCCCAATCAACTCAAGTTGAATATCCTTCGTCAGCATTCGGAACTATCAAATCCGATGGACAAAAATTTCAATTACGCCGAAGAGTTTAAAAAACTTGATTTGGCACAATTGAAAAAAGAGATCAACGAACTCATGGTAAACTCTCAAGAATGGTGGCCTGCTGACTACGGTCATTACGGACCATTCTTCATTCGTATGGCTTGGCACAGCGCGGGTACCTATCGTATCCAAGATGGAAGAGGTGGTGGTGGTGCTGGTATGCAGCGTTTCGCACCACTCAATAGCTGGCCAGACAATACCAACCTCGACAAAGCAAGACTTTTGCTTTGGCCAATCAAGCAGAAGTATGGAAAGAAAATTTCTTGGGCTGACCTTATGATTCTTGCAGGCAATTGCGCTCTAGAATCTATGGGCTTCAAGACATTTGGATTTGGCGGTGGCCGCGAGGATATGTGGGAACCACAAGAGGATGTATATTGGGGAAGCGAGCGCGAATGGTTGGCTGACCAACGCTACAGCGGCGATCGTGACCTTGAAAATCCATTGGCTGCCGTACAAATGGGTCTCATTTATGTCAATCCAGAAGGACCAAACTCAAATCCAGACCCAATCGCTTCTGCTCGCGACATCCGCGAAACATTCGCTCGCATGGCGATGAATGATGAAGAAACCGTAGCCCTCATCGCTGGTGGTCACACCTTCGGAAAAACACACGGTGCTGCTGATCCAAGTAAATACGTGGCAGTAGAACCTGCTGGTGCAGATATCGAAGAACAAGGAATGGGTTGGAAAAACTCTTTTGGAAAGGGTCACAGCGAACATACCATTACCAGCGGATTAGAAGGTGCTTGGACTACGAGCCCAACAAAGTGGAGCAACAACTATTTCGAAAACCTTTTTGGTTATGAATGGGAGCTTACAAAGAGCCCTGCAGGAGCGCATCAATGGAAGCCAAAAGGCAATGCTGGCGCTGGAACTGTTCCTGATGCGCACGATCCAAATGTGAAGCATGCTCCAATGATGCTCACCACAGACCTCGCTTTGAGAATGGATCCGGCCTACGAAAAAATCTCAAGAAGATTTTACGAAAATCCAGATGAATTCGCTGACGCGTTCGCAAGAGCTTGGTACAAACTCACACACCGTGATATGGGACCAATTCAGCGTTATTTAGGTTCAGAGGTTCCAAGCGAAGTATTGATTTGGCAAGATCCAATTCCTGCACACGAAGGACCGATGATTGATGCAAACGACATCAATACACTCAAGGCACGCATCGAAGCAAGTGGCTTGACTGTTTCGCAAATGGTAAGCACTGCATGGGCATCGGCTTCAACATTCCGCGGAAGCGATAAGCGTGGAGGTGCGAATGGCGCTCGCGTGAGACTAGAGCCACAGCGCTACTGGGAAGCCAACAACCCAATTCAACTTGCACAAGTACTTGGCGTTCTTGAAGGCATTCAAAAAGAATTCAATGCATCGAGCAGCAAGAAAGTATCGCTTGCAGATTTGATTGTTTTGGCTGGAGGTGTTGGCGTTGAAATGGCAGCAGAAAAAGCGGGAATTAAACTTACTGTTCCATTCACACCAGGTCGTACAGACGCTAGCGCAGAACACACAGATGTAGAGTCATTCAAGGTTCTTGAGCCCATCGCAGATGGATTCAGAAATTACTATAAAGCTACAGCTCATGCTACAGCAGAGGAATTGTTGATTGATAAAGCTCAATTGCTCAACCTAACAGCTCCAGAGTTGACAGTACTCATCGGTGGTATGCGTGTATTGAATACTAACTGGGACGGATCAAAGCACGGGGTGTTTACAAACACACCAGAAGTATTGACCAACGATTACTTCGTAAACCTATTGGATTTGCGTACCACTTGGAGACCGCTTGACTCAGGCAAGCATGCCTTCATGGGTACCGATAGAATCACTGGAGCACCAAAGTGGACAGGCACTCGCGTGGATTTGATTTTTGGATCAAACTCTGAATTGCGCGCCCTTGCTGAAGTGTATGCATGTGAAGACGCGAAAGAAAAATTCGCTCACAACTTCGCAGCTGCATTCGCTAAAGTGATGGAACTCGATCGCTTCGATTTGAAGAAGTAATCTTCGATGATAAAAATAAAAAAGCCCCTTTCGGGCATACGCGTCAACTTAAGATTGTAATTTCCATCATTTGTTGGAAGTTGAGTCGCTTTCTTTTGTCGTAGCATGAAGTTTTAATTAACTTAAGAATGAGTTTTTCTTCTTCGATGGATCGGTGGTTGGAAGACTCA